>NZ_FXAS01000029.1:0-60636 GCF_900177785.1 Cedecea sp. NFIX57
CAATGTTCTGTGTCCATTATCCGGAAAAATAGTGGACATTATCGTTACCTGGATGAGTCAGCTTATCCAGACGTCGCTGACGGGGCGCTTACAGAAGAGGTATTCACTATGCCTGAATGGTGCACTAATCGCCTGGAGTTCAGTGGCAAATCCGTCTGTATCGACATCCTGCTCGAGTGGGTGACCGGCGCGGAAGTGCCGCGCTACCGTCATGCGGTCCAGCAGAGTATCCGGCTGTTCCTGGCCGGCTGCGCGGGGATACTGAAACCCACCAGTACGACGGAGTATCGCCCGTATCCGCCATTGATACCCCTGGGTACCGGCCCCGCCAGTTCGCCCAACCAGGCGTTCGAGCAGTGGCTGGGCCTGCTTCGCCGGGACGTCCCGCTGAACGGGGAGACAATCCGCGAGACGGAGCGGCTCTACCATCAGACGGGTCTGGGGGCGCTCCGGTGGGACAACATTCCCGCCGCCGCGCAGCAGGTGATGCGTCTGATACTGCGCGGCCAGTACGCCGACTGGTTCGGGGTTGTCGGTCTGTCTGACAACATCGACGCCGGCGAGTGCTGGGAAAGGCTGGCTGTGCTGCCGGACTACGCCCCGCCCTGTGACATGCTGCTGGTTATCCCGACGCGGCTTGCCGCCGAGATTAACGGCAACGGCAGTCTGCTGAGCGGGATGTCCACCCAGGCGAGCCTATACGAGCGTCTGTACGGCATGGTCTGGCCGTCGGGTCACAACGTACGCCACGAGCGCAGCGAGGGCGGGGCTCTGACGGTATGGCTGGACTCGCCCTGGTATCCGCCTTCAGGCGAGCTTATAGGGGAGTTATCCGCTGTGTTTGACTGCCAGGTCCGGCACAGCTACTGCGAGCCAGTGAACGGTGTGCAGGGTTACGACTGCTATGACCAGGGCGAACACGTGGACGGCCATCAGGGCCTGCCCGTGGACGTGTGGTCAGTCGATCCGATGCTGACGGGCGGTGACATGCCGCATCTGTTGAACGCGGAGGCCGCCAGCTACGGTGGCATTCGTGGTTAAACCACAGGGCTGAACTCTCAGCCGGGTAGCAACCTGAGAGGGTTGCTGCCGCTTCACATACCCCGGGGGAACACGTTCCCCCTTGCCCGGGTGGCGTGTTCCCCTTTTTTACGGAGAACTCGCATGACCGGACTCATCGACCATGAGAAAGCCTTTATTTCACTCTTTAACCAGACTGCCTGCTACCACCACCGGCACCGGGTGTTTGAGGACTTCATCAGCTGCAGCGTCATCGCCCTGGAGAACCGCCTCTACTTCAGCGACCTGCGGGAGAGCAAGTACATGCGCATCATCAGCGGCTATCAGAAACCGGATGTGATGCGTATGACGCAATTGCTGGCCCATGTGGTCAACGGCCTGGAGGCGGGTTTCTGTGATTTTCTGGGTAAGGTATTTATGCAGCTCGACCTGGGCGATAAATACCGCGCCCAGTTCTTCACCCCGTGGGACCTGGCCAGAATGATGGCCATGCTCCAGTTGGGCGATATGGACAGGCTGTTTCAGGCCAGACCCTTCATCACATTATCCGAGCCGGCCTGCGGCGCAGGTTGCATGGTTCTCGCCGTCGCTGATGTGCTGAACCAGGCAGGGTATGCGTCACACTGCCGGCTCTGGGTATCAGCCACCGACGTTGACCCACTGGCGGCGGGGATGGCGTATGTCCAGCTGTCGCTCTGCGGCGTGGCCGGAGAGGTAGTGATTGGCAACTCGCTCGACAATGAGCGGCGCAGGGTGCTGTATACCCCAGGGCATTACCTCGGGAACTGGCCTTTGCGTCTGCGGCACACACGAGCTCATACTCAGCCACGAAGCCTGTAGAACAGGCTCGGCAATAGTTATGTATGTTTGGCCCTCCCTTCACCAGGGGGGCTATCTTCAGATTACCGCTGACACATGACTTCACTGTTCCAGGGTATTCTGTAGGATTTTAAGAGTGTCGATCATGGTTAGATTTTTTCCTAAGATCTGAAGTAATTCATCATAATTGATATTTATAGTTTCTCCATTTTCGTATTTTAAATAAAGATTAATGCCATGAATGAGTTTGTTTCGTTTGAAGTTTCTGTTTTTTACCAGAGAATGTAGAAGAAGAATTATTTGCTGATCTTGGACGGAAAATCTGTTTAGTCTGATGAAACTCTCTTCAATGGTGAATGTGTCCAAGGCTACCGCACTGACATTGTGTAGCCTGTAAGTGAAAAACGAGGATGTTTTTATCAGAAGCGTACCATCTGCTATAGTCATCCCTACGATGTGATATTTGAAAAGACTAATTAGATGGAAAAATATATTCTTGTAACAGGGCAGGCCAGTGGTATTGGCCATTATGCGGCTACGCAATTTCATAAGGCTGGCTTTAAGGTTATTGGGATAGATCATGCTATTTCAGAAGAACTCGATGAGTCAATTGTGCAGATTAGTTGCGATTTATCAAAATGGAGTGAAGCGGAGGCTGCTTTCAGCAAGATAGAACGAATTGATTATGCTGTTAATTGTGCTGGTGTGGCAGGCATCAGAAAACGCCTTTCAGACATTACAACTGAGGAGATCACTCAGTCCTACAATCAGATATTTCTTCCAACCTTCCATGCTTGTAAGTTGGAGGTTGCGAAAATGTTGGGGAATTGTGAGGTTGCTAAAATAATCAACATTGCAAGTTCCACCGCTTTTGTTGGTGGTAAGAATATGGTCGCTTACAGCAGTGCTAAAGCTGCTATTGTAAATCTGACAAAGGTATGTGCCGTCGAATGTGCTCCAAATATACAAGTGAATTCAATTTCACCTGCGACGATTGACACACCCATGATACGCAATAAATACGCAGGTTCTCTTCCTGATTACAGTGAGGCATACCTTACAGGGCGCTGCGGAACGGTAAAGGATGTATGGTCAGCGATAAACTTCCTGCTTCAAAATGATTTCATGACAGGAAGTGATATTGTCATGGATGGTGGGTATTCGTCCTTGTTTTCATTGAAACTAAACCAGAGAGAATGAACGATATAAATATTTTGTATAGCACTATAAACAATATTGATGCAACAGCTCCTTTATTGAGGTTGTTAACTCTCATCATAAGTGGGATTGAAATCCCACTTATGATGGTTTCGGCAGTGAAAGAAGAGACGAAATAGCGCAAAAAAATATGTTTTGTTATTTTTTTGATTTTTTCGAAAAGTAAAGTATTTAAAAGATTACTAATCCAGACAAAAATAAACGTCATCCCCATTATGGAGGGTAATTGGGAGTAGACAGCATAGTAGTCGGCCCTCTCACCCAGGCTGGCAAGGAAATACCCTAAGCCTACAAAAAGAGCATCGCACAGGAAGCCATACCTTACGGCGGTGTTCGCAAAAAGCTTGCCATACCGGTCCTGAATGATGTTGACTATCGTGAATGTAAAGGGGAAAAATACTAGTCCAACGGACATATGTATCTGATACCCAAGCAGATGCAGAGATTTATGATCGTAGAAGAAGAAGGTGGATGATGTAAGAAATATGCAAAAGAGTAATGGCAGATAAATTTTGTCATGTTGATTATCTGTTGTCTGTCCAAACATTTTGTCCAGTATTTTGAGGTCCATTCTAATTATTCCTAGATAAAATAAGTAATACGGGAATGATTAATGCGTTTCCTTCAACAGCAACGCAAGTTCCCTGCTTTGTATACACTCTGGATGCGCCCTCTGAAGTGTCAATTTTTACCAGTTCAATTCCTGTTGTCGTTTTGTATAAACAAAATGTGTTGTTTTTATATAAGGCTGTAGAGTTGACAAATACAATATCATGAGTGGATATAAAGGGAGGGAAGGTGAGGTGTATTGCTTCGAAGCAATAAGTTAAGTATGGAGATTTAACCTCATTATTCAGAAGTAACTCAAGTTTCAACGGTTGTCTGTCCTGAAGTACTAATGGTGTACTTGCCGATATAAGATTATTTAGATTGCCCTCATCTATTTGCGGTATTAAATAACATGTTAGCTCATTATTATATACCGCGACCGGGATCTCAGGGTGCTGGTAATCTCCGAATAAATAATCTTCTGAAACACCAAACTTGTCACTCAGCATGAGTCGTTTTGATGCTACTGGTGATTTATTATGAAACAGCCAGTTTTTAACTGTTGATATTTTTTCTCCACTGATCAATGACAGCCTTTTTTCCTTGCTTTTGATATCAGGGCAAAGTTTGTCTGAGAGTGTGAGTGCTTTTTTGACGAAGTTTGTAGAATAATTCATTTGTTTGATCTATATCAATTTGCTCGTGTGTCTTTTGTGTAAAAAGACACTATTGCTATTTGTGTTGGTTATGGATTCTAGATGCTTATTTCGTAGGTTGCAATTAGATAGCCGTTTTAAGTCAGGCTGTCTTTGAGGGGATGAAATAGAGCATTTCATTCGGAATGATTCGGAATCATTAAAGGAATTAGTAGAAATGTTGCGTAAAAATAACCATCAGGAGAATGGGCGTAAATGTTCAAACAGCGAGAATTATCGGATCTTCAAAAGAAAATTCTTATTTTGATGTTATCAGCTGATAGCTTTTCTTCAGGGCTTTTCCCGCTACAAAATATTAAGCGGTCTCTTAGAAATCATTGTGTTTATTATGCCTGCTACTTGCTGGAGACTTCCGGACTGGTTCGTATGCAGCGAAGGCCCAATCGCCGGGTCTTTATCGAACTGAGCGATGCCGGACGTACGATGGCGGCTTCGCTGATGCCTGTTGAATATCGTCAGCATCGGGAGGCCGGGAACCGGATATTACCTTCCCGCGCTCAGAGAAGAGAGATGCGGGACATTGAAATCGACATCAGAGGACGGCCTTATACTGTCAGCCGGGCAGCATTTGTTATCCGTCCTGATGGCACGACAAGTCTTGCATTGTGGAGTGAAAACAAAGGGCAGGCCTGGCTGAACGGTAATGCCCGCCAGGTCAGTGAGTGGTACCAGACCTGCTATGACGCCGGGTTGCCTGTGAATGTACAGGTGGAAGATGACCGTTGGATGGCCTGGCTAGGCGACAGATTACCAGGCCGGTGACGGGAGGAGGCCGTCGTTATTTTTCCCTCACTATGCTGAGTTAAGCGTGGCGGGGCAGACAGACCGGAAACAGAATGTCGTTTTATCTCTGCATTTGAGGATATTCGATGTCTTACGCTGATACGCCTGAACAGGCGGCCATTATCAACTGGCAGGGCGAACGTCTGGTGGTGAAGGCGTTTGCCGGCACCGGGAAAACGCACACCTTGGTGCGATACGCGCTTGCCAACCCTGAAAGCCGGATGCTGTACCTGGCCTATAACCGGGCTGTCAGGGATGAGGCTGAGCAGATGTTCCCCTTCAGCGTGGAATGCAAAACCTCCCATCAGCTGGCGTGGCCCGGGTTCGGGCGTCCACTGGCATCCCGCCTGACCAGTAATCTGCGTATCACCGACGTCGCACGGCTGCTCAACACCCGCCACTGGTCGCTGGCGCGTACCGCCCTGGAGACGCTCAACCACTTTCTCTGCAGCGCCGACCCGGAGCTGGGTCTGATGCACCTCCCGGCGGAGAAGGACCTCGGCGGCATAGCTCCCCCTGATATTATTGGTGCGGCGCAGGTCCTGTGGCAGGCGATGTGCAGTCCACAGTCTGATTTCCCCGTCACCCACGATACCTACCTGAAGCTCTACCAGCTCTCGGCCCCGGACCTGTCGCGCCGGTGGCGCACCATTCTGTTTGATGAAGCCCAGGATGCCAACCCGGTCACTCGCGCGCTGGTTCTGGGCCAGAAGTGTAACGTGGTGCTGGTCGGCGACCGGCATCAGCAGATATACCGCTTCCGGGGAGCGGATAACGCTCTGGACGCGCCTGTATTGCAGGATGCAGACCAGCTCTGGTTGACGCAGAGCTTCCGCTTCGGGCCGGAGGTGGCCCGGGTGGCAAACGTGCTGCTTCAACGCCAGGGCGAAACACAGACGGTGAAAGGGAGTGGGAGTGCTGACCGGGTGGTGGAGACGCTGCCGGCTGACGCGGCACACTATACCGTGCTGAGCCGCACCGTGGCCGGCGTCATTGGTGCTGCCCTGAGCGCCAGTCTGACTGGGAAAAGCGTGTACTGGGTTGGGGGGATTGAAGGCTATAAAGCCGAAGAGCTGGAAGACCTCTACTGGTTCTCCGTGGAGATGCCAGAGCGGATGCGCAGCTCACAGCTGACGAAGGATTACCGGGATTTCGCGGAGTACAAGAGTATCGCGAAGGCTACCGGCGATATCGGTATGAACCAGGGCATCCGGCTGCTGGAAACGTACTTCCCTCTGCCGCAGAAGCTGAAGGTGCTGAGAGCGCAGGCGGTGGGGAGTGAGAGCGAGGCGGATGTCACGGTGTCCACGGCCCACCGCAGCAAGGGCCTGGAGTGGGACACGGTGATGCTCGATGAGGACTTCGCCGATATCACCGACCCGCAGATGCCGGAGGCCGAACGTACCGACGAAACCAACCTGCTGTATGTCTCCGTTACGCGGGTGCGCAGGACGCTGGTGATGAACGGCCTGATACACGCCCTGCTGAATGCCCCAGATAAAGAAGACGAAAAGGATAAACCAGAGGGGCCGGGGCGTCATGCTTAGCTGGTTGAAATCCCTTCCCGGTCGGGTCGGGCAGGTAGAGACGGGAGCCAGTGCTGCACCGGCTCCCGTCCGGCAGGACATTCCCGGCTACCATCTCCCGCAGACACAGGATGCTCTGACCACTGCCCCGGTACGCCAGATTTATCTGCAGCAGCTGTGGGATAACTGCGCCCTGCCCGCAGAGCAGTACCAGACCCTGTATTTCACCCCTCTGGCACAACTCCTTGCCCGGGTACAGAACGTGCCTGCGGCTCCATCTGGTCCCTGGTCGGGGATCGGCGGCTATGGGGATATGGTGGTGAGGTATGTGACCTGCGCGGTACGTCTGGCCAAAGCCCATTTGCTTCCCCCGGGAGCCGCGCCAGAAGAGCAGGCGGCGCAGGGCATGCTGTGGAACGCCGTGGTGTACTGGTCGGCCTTGTTCTACCACCTGCCCCTGTTAAGCCAGTTGACCGGCGAGCTCAGAAGCGGAGAGCCTTGGCTCCCAGGGATGAGTGCCCCTGCCGGGCCGTACCGGTTCCGATTTAACCCGACACCGTCCCAGGCAAACGTGGCGCAGAGCGCCGCCACCCTGATGGCCTGCCAGCTCCTGCCCCGGCGGGCCACGGGCTGGCTCGCCACCGTCCCGGCGACCCTGGACTGCCTGGCGCAGCGCCTGTGCGGTCTTCCCTCCCCACTGTCGGTGCTTGATGAACTTCTGGCGACGGCCGCAGAGAAGAGTGGGGCAGTGAGCCTGCCCGTATCCCGGCAGTCGCTCGCCTCCACCCCGGAGACCGGAATTCCTGCATTAATGCCTTCGGCCGGGATTGAGCCGACAACCCGTGTCAGTGGAGACACAATCGCTTCAGCAGACCCCTTGCCCGGGACGGGAATACTCCAGTCCGCGCTGGCTGCGGATGAAATCCTTCCTTCTTCTGGCACAACGGGTAGCCCCGATGGGACAGACGGCATTATCAATGAAGCTACGCTGGTTCCTAACGACGATATGCAGGCACTCCTGGTATTGCTGGGGAGCGATGCAGATGCTGCAGTGCCTGATGAGCCCGCCGCAGACGTCGCTTTGCCTTGCGGAGCCGATGAACCGGTACCCGGGCCAGCTCACCAACCTGACCCCCGTGCCACTGTATTTCCGGTGACGGGCGAACAGGGCAATACACGGGAAGTTGACGCTCTGGCTCAGGGGGGTGGGGTGTTTGTCGCCCGAAACCGCAGTGCCCTGGCACAGGAAGGCGAGGCCTTCCTGTGCTGGCTGCGTGACGGCATTCGCAGCGGAAGTCTGCCGGTGAACGGGCCGGGTGATGCCCTGCAGGTGGTGTCGGGCTTTGTTCTGCTTCCGGTCCCGGGGGTGTTTTTCCGCTACCTGAAGGAGACAGGGCGCGACGGAGATAAAAGAGAGGCGGTGCAGCAGGCGTTTGAGCGACTGGATCTCCATAAACGGCGGGATAACCGGCGGTATTTTTTCGCCAGGATTTACGCCACCGGGGACGGCAGAGGCCCGTTTACGCGCACCAAAGGTTATCTGGTGAAGGCTGGCCTGCTGTTTGACCGCATACCTTCTGACAGCGCGTACTTGATTATTGACTGACCGGGGCCGTTTGCCACCGGGCCGGGAAGAAGACATTACTGGCAATAAAGAGAGTGTCCCATGGATATATCAGAAAGTAATGCATGCTGGAAGCAGCTGATTGACAACTATTTTTTTAGCAAGCTGCTGCGGGAGGCCACCGAATGGAGCTATGAGAAGGTGGTCAGCGGGTTCCGGAAGTTTACCGGCGAGGCCCTCCCACCGGGAGCGGTGACGCAGCGGGATGTCCTGTGCTGGCGACGGGAGGTGGTCAGGGATCAGAGGCTCTCGGAGCACACCTGGAACAACAAAGTGACGCATATGCGGGCGCTGTTTAACTATGCCATGAAGCACAAGCTTTATCCCGGAGAGGACAACCCCTTCAACGGCGTGTCGATTCGCACGGCCAGAAAACGCAAGCGGGTGCTGTCTGAAGACCAGATTATCCGCGTGTACCTGATTATGCAGCAGTTTGAGGATGAAGAGCGGGAGGGGAAAAAGCGCTCACGCCGGGGCGGAAACAGCCAGTGCGCATTGTACCCGGCGTGGTACTGGCGTGCTGTGCTGGACACGCTGCGCTACACGGGGATGCGGCATAACCAGCTGATGCATATCAGGGTGAAGGATGTGAGCCTGAAAACCAACAGCATTGAGCTGCGGCAGGAGGGAAGCAAAACGCACCGGGAGTGGACGGTACCCGTCGTCAGTCAACTGCAGTCGCAGCTCCGCCGTCTGATGACCGAGATGAAGGTCTGCGGAGCCCGACCGGAAGATCCGCTGTTTGACGTTCAACGTCTGCTGACGCTCGGGGCGGGCTATGAGCCCGGCCCTGACGGCCCAGCCCGGCAGCCGGTTCGCTCTTTTTTTCGACGGTTGTCGCGGGAGTGCGGTTTTGCGGTGACGCCGCACCGGTTCCGGCACACGCTGGCGACAAGACTGATGGAATCGCCGGATCGCAACCTGCCGCTGGTTAAGGGGCTGCTGGGGCACCGGAACGTGGCCACCACGCTGGAATACATTTCTCTCAGCATGGAGCTGACCGGGAAAACGCTGGAGCGGGAGCTGGGGGTTTACATTGACGCGCAGAAAAAATGAACGATGGGGGCGGTTTTACACATATTGACAATGGGGGTATTGACTGCAATCATAACCGATGATCGAGAAAAGGGAACTGCTGCAAACAGTTCCCTTTCTTGAGAAAGATGTTGAATCCACGAAGTGTAAATCATCTGTTCATATGGATTCGGACACCCTCTCTTAACCGTCCGTCAGGCTTCTCAGTTCTGACCAACGTGCTTTGATGTAAGTGGTGCCCGGACTCGGAATCGAACCAAGGACACGGGGATTTTCAATCCCCTGCTCTACCGACTGAGCTATCCGGGCAACGGGGCGCATTAAACCGTAAACCCCATTCCGCGTCAATGGCTTTGTTGCACTGCGTGGTGCGTTTGCCTGATTTATGTGCGGGCTGTTACAGACTTCATGTTGAACCCCCCGGCAGAAGGTGCCATGATTGCGCCAGTTTTCTTATCTACTACGGGGCGCCTTGATGTTCACTCTCAATTCCCATGCATCTTTCGGGATGGCGCTCGTCTGTGCTGCTATAACCTTCCGAAGTCCCTTGCTCACCATGCGGTGAGGGCAATGTTTGCTCGCTGCAGGACATCAGTAAAATCAGGAATTGCCTGGTTTTACTGATGTCTGGCGGTCGAAGTGGATTCACACCTAAGACCTTCAGAACGCCTTCGTTGGGGAGTTTTCCCTTTGCCGTGCCGGTTGGCACCCACTCATCCTTGCAGACGGGGATTTGTGCTTATGAAATCACTGAAAATTGCCGCCAGCCACGACGTGGCTGCATTACTTTCCACGCATCGTGAAGTGGTCACGCTCGATGAGACTGACTTCACCGATGTGGCGGCAGTTGTCATCTCCGTTGCGGACAGCCGCAGCGGCATTCTGGCCTTGCTTAAACGCACGGGTTTTAATTTACCGGTGTTTATTTTTAGTGAAACCGCTGTTGACGGTTTGCCTGCGGTAACCGGCGTGATAACCGGTAAAGCACAGGATGACCTGGAGCTGGAAACCGCGGCCAGCGACTACGAAGAAGATCTGTTGCCGCCGTTCTTCAACACGCTGACCAGGTATGTGGCGATGGACAACAGCACTTTTGCCTGCCCGGGCCACCAGCACGGGAAATTCTTCAAAAAACACCCGGCGGGGCGGCAGTTTTATGATTTCTTTGGCGAGAACGTATTTCGTGCCGACATGTGCAACGCGGACGTTAAGCTGGGTGACCTGCTGATCCACGAAGGCTCAGCCAAGCATGCCCAGAAGTTCGCCGCGAAAGTATTTCATGCCGACAAAACCTATTTTGTGCTTAACGGCACCTCTGCGGCGAACAAAGTAGTAACCAATGCGCTGCTGACGCGCGGTGATCTGGTGCTGTTTGACCGTAACAACCATAAATCAAACCACCACGGCGCACTCATCCAGGCCGGTGCGACCCCGGTTTATCTGGAAGCTTCCCGTAATCCCTTTGGTTTTATCGGCGGCATTGACGCGCACTGTTTTGATGAGAAATACCTGCGAGAGCTGATTACGGAAGTGGCACCTGAACGTGCTCAGGAGGCAAGGCCTTTCCGTCTGGCTGTTATCCAGCTAGGCACCTATGACGGCACAATTTATAACGCTCGCCAGGTGGTAGATAACATCGGCCATCTGTGTGATTACATCCTCTTTGATTCAGCATGGGTTGGCTACGAGCAATTTATTCCGATGATGGCGGACTGTTCGCCACTGCTGCTGGAGCTGAATGAAAACGATCCGGGGATCTTTGTGACTCAGTCGGTTCACAAGCAGCAGGCCGGGTTCTCCCAGACTTCGCAGATCCATAAGAAAGATAACCATCTTCGCGGCCAGGCACGTTTTTGCCCGCACAAGCGGCTGAACAATGCTTTTATGCTGCATGCCTCAACCAGCCCGTTTTACCCGCTGTTTGCTGCGCTGGATGTGAATGCCAAGATCCACGAGGGCGAAAGCGGCCGTCGCCTGTGGGCGGAATGTGTGGCGCTGGGCATTGAAGCGCGCAAAGCGATTATTGCCAACTGTAAGATGATCAAACCGTTTATTCCGCCGGAAGTGGCCGGGCGCCCGTGGCAGGATCACCCCACGGAGAAGATCGCTCAGGAACGCCGGTTCTTCAGCTTTGAACCCGGTGAGCGCTGGCATGGCTTTGAGGGCTATGCGAAGGACGAGTATTTTGTCGATCCCTGCAAACTGTTGTTAACCACACCGGGCATCGATCCAGAAACCGGCCGCTACACCGAGTTCGGTGTGCCTGCGGCGATCCTCGCTAACTATTTGCGTGAAAACGGAATTGTGCCAGAGAAGTCGGATCTTAACTCGATCCTGTTCCTGCTTACCCCGGCGGAAAGCCACGAGAAGCTGGCTCAGCTGGTGGCCATGCTGGCGCAGTTTGAACAGCATATTGAGGACGACACGCCGCTGGCGGATGTGCTGCCCACGATTTATCAGAAATACCCGGTGCGCTACAAGGGTTACACGCTGCGCCAGCTTTGCCAGGAGATGCACGATCTGTACGTGAGCTTCGAGGTCAAAGAGCTGCAGAAGGCGATGTTCCGCAAGGAGAGCCTGCCTGCCGTGGTGATGAACCCGCAGGACGCCAACATCGAGTTTATTCGTGGCAACGTGGAGCTGGTGCGCCTGAGCGAATCTGAAGGGCGTATCGCGGCGGAAGGCGCGTTGCCTTATCCACCGGGCGTGCTTTGCGTGGTGCCGGGTGAAGTTTGGGGCGGGGCGGCGTTGCGCTACTTCCTGGCGCTGGAAGAGGGCGTGAATATGCTCCCGGGCTTCTCCCCTGAGCTGCAGGGCGTGTACAGCGAGACGGATTCGGACGGTATTAAGCGGCTGTATGGCTACATGTTGAAGTAAGAGGAAATAGCCCCTCACCCCAGCCCCAAGGGGGCGAGGGAGCAGAGAAGGGTGAAGAAATTGAGTCCCGGAAAGTCCCCTCTCCCTTTTAGGGAGAGGGTGAGGGTAAATTACCGCCGGCGATAGCTCTTCTGGGCGTTATTCACCTTATACAGATAACGACGAGACTCTGCGGACGGGTGGCGGGTGGTCAGTGTTTGATAGACATCGCCCGGTGCCATGCTGTTAATCAGGCTAAACGCCTGCGTCTTATCGTTAGAGAACACCCGCAGCACGCTACCCGCACCGCCGTTATAGGCCGTAATGACCGCATAGCGACGTGACGTTGGGTTATCAATCTGCCCCAGATAGCTGTTCTGCAAAATCGCCAGATAAGCCGTGCCGGTATCGATATTGCTTTCCGGATCGAACAGGAAACTGCGGCTTGGTTTGCCCCATTTCCCCTGCGCTTTAAACACGTCTACCCCGGCGCTGTGCTGAACCACCTGCATCAGGCCCAGTGCGTCTGCGTGGCTTACCGCATACGGGTTGAAGCTGGATTCCGTCTGCATGATTGCCAGAATCAGCGACTCGTCCACGCCGTATTTCTTCGACGCTTTACGCACCATACCGATGTATTTATGGGCACGTTTGTCGAGGTGGTTGGGCACAAGATTGATGGTCACGCTATAGACGATTTTCAGCCCGGTACTGCGCTTTTGCAGGCGCGTTTGCAGCAGATAGTCGGCAAACTTCGTCGCGCGGCCTTCCCAACGAATGGGCTGGCCGGTGTTATCCACGACCTGCCCGTAAAGGAACGGCTCTTTGGAGATCTGGACGTCGTTGGCATCGGAATAGAGATCTATTGAGCCAGGATCGTCTCCCATCAGTAGGGTCGTAATGATCGCCTGGCGCAGGTGAGCGGCAGGGTCAGTGCCCGCGATGGTCTCAACGGTAATGGTACCTTCGTCGAAGTTGATGTGGCTGCGCGTCAGATATTGGTCGGTGTATTTGACGTAATCCTTCGGGCCTGCGATCAGGACCTCTTTCATACCCCAGATATTTTCGATGTTGTTGGCAAACTGCCCCATCAAAATATCAAACCCGTTGGTGTCCTTTACGTAAGCTTCGTTAAAAGCATCATCGCCTTTTTTACTGGAGCAGGAGATCAGCAACGGGGCCACAAGAGCCAGCGCGAGAAGTTTTTTCATCATTCCGTGTATGCGTGTTGTGTTTGCAAAAAGGTGCCGACGATTACTGTTTTTCTGGCGGGGTGAAGCCTTCGATATGGACTTCTTTCCCTTCAAACAGGAAATTGACCATCTCGTTTTCCAGCTCTTTACGGTGTTCCGGGTTCATCATGCTCATCTTTCTTTCATTGATCAGCATGGTTTGTTTGGACTGCCACTGCGCCCAGGCTTCTTTGGAGATTTCGTTGTAGATCCGCGTGCCCAGTTCGCCCGGATACAGCTGGAAATCCTGGCCTTCAGCTTCGCGCTGCAGGTAAGTACAAAAAATCGTTCTGCTCATGATTATTCCTCTTCTTCGGCGCGAACGGGCGCCAGGGCAACCGGTTCGGCACGTAATTGTTTTAGCAGGCGCTCTACGGGAGCCGCCAGCCCGACAGATGGTGGCTGGCCTAAGTTATACCAGAGAGCGGGGCCTTCATCCATGCAGGCGCCAATCGACGACACTGGAAGCCACATCGGCACAATGTCCAGATGGAAATGGCTAAAGATGTGGCGGAAAGCCGTTAACTGCGTGAGATTATCTGCAGGAATACCTTGCTGCTCCAGCCAGTGGCGTAATTCCTGTTCTTCCGCGAACTGTGGGAAGCAGAATAAGCCTCCCCATAGCCCCACCGCCGGACGCTGTGCCAGGAAGACGTCATCGCCATGCTGCATCATCAGCATATAGCCTGTGCGTTCCGGTAGCGCCACTTTAGGCTTCTTGCCGGGATAGTTAGCCCAGCTGTGATTGGCATAAGCCACGCAGCCGTTGCTCAGCGGGCAAAGCTCGCATTTTGGCTTTGAACGGGTGCAGACCATGGCACCCAGATCCATCATCGCCTGATTAAACTGGCTAACGTCCTGTGCCGGAGTCACGCGTTCGCTGATTTCCCAGAGGCGGTTTTCGACCTCTTTTTTGCCCGGCCAGCCGGAAACGGCATAGCAACGGGCGAGCACGCGCTTAACGTTGCCGTCGAGAATCGGGAAGTGTTTGCCCAACGACAGAGACAGAATTGCGCCTGCGGTTGAGCGCCCGACGCCAGGCAGGTCGGCCACGTCGTCATACGTTTGAGGGAAAACGCCACCGTGTTTATCGGCAACCTGCTGTGCGGCTTTATGCAGATTACGCGCGCGGGCGTAATAGCCCAGACCCGTCCACAGATGCAGCACTTCGTCCAGCGGGGCGTTTGCCAGATCGGTCACGGTGGGGAAACGCGCCATAAAGCGCTCAAAATAAGGGATGACCGTCGCGACCTGGGTTTGTTGCAACATCACCTCAGAGAGCCATACTTTATAAGGCGTTTTCTCCTGCTGCCACGGCAGGGTTTTGCGCCCATACTTGTGGTACCAGTCGAGGACTTGTTGGGCGAATTGAGGAGCTTGCATGGTCAACGCGGGATATCCGGCAAAGGTGTAATAAAGGAGCCGATTCCAGCACAGCGGCGTAAAGCTGTAAACCGGAACTTTCTGCCACTTGCTTCTCATCCTTAACTTTGGATAATGCCCGTTTCCCGAACACTAAGCGAAGCGTTAAGAAAACCATGAAGAATGACGTCATTTCACCGGAATTTAATGAAGAAGGCCGTGTACTGCGCCGCATCCGCAGCTTTGTCCGTCGCCAGGGGCGGCTGACAAAAGGCCAGCAGCACGCGCTGGATAACTACTGGCCGGTGATGGGCGTTGAGTTCCAGGCCGAGCCTGCCGACTTTAGCGAGATTTTTGGCCGCGAAGCGCCTGTCACGCTGGAAATCGGTTTTGGTATGGGCACTTCGCTGGTGACCATGGCGCAAACCAATCCGCAGCATAACTACCTCGGTATTGAAGTGCATTCGCCGGGCGTGGGCGCTTGCCTGAGCACCGCACATGAGGCGGGCGTGGAGAACCTCCGCGTGATGTGCCACGATGCGGTGGAAGTGCTGGAAAACATGATTCCTGACAATTCTTTGAACATGGTTCAGCTGTTTTTCCCTGATCCATGGCACAAAGCACGTCATAATAAACGCCGTATCGTTCAGGTACCGTTTGCTGACCTTGTTAAGCGTAAGCTGAAGCTGGGCGGTGTGTTCCATATGGCCACTGACTGGGAACCTTATGCTGAACATATGCTCGAAGTGATGTCCTCTATCGAAGGGTATAAAAACCAGTCGGAGAGTCACGACTACGTACCGCGTCCGGACTCGCGTCCGGTAACCAAATTTGAACAACGTGGCCATCGTCTTGGTCACGGCGTATGGGACTTAATGTTCGAGAGGGTGAAATAATGGCAAAGAATCGTAGCCGTCGTCTGCGTAAGAAAATGCACATCGAAGAGTTCCAGGAACTGGGCTTCTCGATTGCCTGGCGCTTCCCGGAGGGCACCTCCGAAGAGCAAATCGATAAAACCGTGGACGAGCTGATCGCCGAAGTGATTGCGCCGAACAAGCTGGCGTTTGACGGCAGCGGTTATCTGGTCTGGGAAGGTCTGGTGTGCATGGAAGAGATTGGCAAATGCACCGAAGAGCATCAGGCGCTGGTGCGTAAATGGTTAGAAGACCGCAAGCTCGAAGATGTTCGCATCAGCGATTTGTTCGACGTCTGGTGGGACTAAGCTTTAGCAAAACAGGCTGGTTAATTAACCAGCCTTTTTTTCAGGAGCTGATTTTTCAGGAGAAAATATGATCCGTAAGGTTCTTTTAGGCGCGCTGCTGGTCACCGCCGCTTCAGCACACGCGGACTACCAGTGCAGCGCCAATCCACGCGATGACGTGGTCATTAATCCGCAGTCCGTACAGGTTGTGGGTGAGAACGGCAATCTGGTCATTGCGCCTGACGGCAGCGTGAAATACAACGGCGTTCAGAAGACGCTGACCGCCGCGCAGCGCCAGCAGGCGTTGAACTACCAGAAAGCCCTGCGCACCGATTTACCGTGGATTGATAGCGGGGCCCGCTCTCGCGTAGAGAAAAGCCGCATAGCGCTGGACGGCATTATTGCTAAACAGGTCGGGGAGAGCAGCAGCATGCGCAATCGTCTGACCAGGCTGGATGCCCAGTTAAAAGAGCAGATGAACCGGATTATCGAGCGCCGCCAGGATGGGCTGACGTTCCACTATAAAGCGGTCGATCAGGTGAGAGCCGATGGTCAGCAGTTGGTGAACCAGGCGATGGGCGGCATTCTGCAGGACAGCATTAATGAAATGGGCGCACAGGCGGTGCTGAAAGGTGGCGGCAACCCGCTGCAAAATGTGCTGGGCAACCTGGGCGGCCTGCAAACGGCGGTTCAGAACGAGTGGAACAATCAGCAGGCTGATTTTGAACAATTCGGTCATGAGGTGTGTAACCGGGTGGTGTCGCTGGAAAATCAGCGCAAAGGGCTGGTGGGTTCGCTGAAGTAATTTCCCCCTCCCTCTCTCCCCAAAGGGGAGAGAGGAGAAACTCAGGCTTCGTCGGCTAAAAACAACTCCAGCAGGGAGTTTAAAAACAACTTCCCGTGCTCGGTTATCTGCCAGTACTCATCCGTCTCAGTCATATAGTTTTTCGCCAGCGCCTCATCTAACTGCGGGCGAATTATCGCTTCATCTAAACCGGTATAAAGCGTGAACTCACTGCGCGGCGCGGCTTCCAGCAGGCGGAAACGGTTCATAAAGAATTCGAACGGTTTATCTGCCTGCTCAACGTCATGCTGGCGGTCGAGGTATTTTCCTTCCATATAGCCGCGTGGATGGCGCGTTTTCGCCGTGCGCGTAATGCGCCCGTCCGGGAAGGTGATTTTGCCGTGCGCACCGCAGCCAATCCCCAGATAGTCACCAAAACGCCAGTAGTTCAGGTTGTGCTGGCACTGATAACCCGGCTTAGCATAGGCGGAGGTTTCGTATTGCTGGTAGCCTGCGGCGGTCAGTAACTTATCGCCTTGCTCGAAGATATCCCATAGCGCGTCATCGTCCGGTAACTTCGGCGGACGTGACCCAAACAGCGTATTCGGCTCGATGGTTAATTGATACCAGGAAAGATGCGGGGGATTCAGGGCTATGGCCTGACGCAGGTCGTCCAGCGCCTCTTCGAGCGACTGATCAGGTAAGCCGTGCATCAGGTCAAGGTTAAAACTTCGCAGCCCCAGGCCACTCGCCAGGTTAGCCGCACGTTTGGCTTCGCCTGCATCATGAATACGGCCCAGGCGTTTTAATTTGGGCTCGCTAAAGCTCTGTACGCCGATTGAGATACGGTTCACGCCTGCTTTCTGGTAACCAACAAAGCGGTCGGCTTCGACCGTGCCGGGGTTAGCTTCCATGGTGATTTCAGCGTCAGCCGCCAGTTTCAGGCGCGAGCGCACGCCGTCCAGCAGCGTTTGCATGGCTTCGCTGGAGAGCAGGCTTGGCGTGCCGCCCCCAATGAAAATAGTCTTTACCTCACGCCCCTGAGCAAGTGCCACGTCGCGGTCGAGGTCGCGCAGCAGATGGCTCACGTATTCGTCGTGCGGTACGTCCCCTTTCAGCGCGTGGGAGTTGAAGTCACAGTACGGGCACTTCTGTACGCACCACGGGATGTGAATGTAGAGACTAAGAGGTGGCAAATCAGCCATTACGCATTGCTTCCAGTAACAGTTTCAGCGCCTGTCCACGGTGGGAAATCGCGCTCTTTTCATCGCGGGTCAGCTCCGCCGCGGTTTTTCCCTCGGACGGAACGTAGAAAATAGGATCGTAGCCAAAGCCACCTTGTCCGGCCGACGCGCGGGTCATTACGCCCGGCCAGCTGCCGTGAAAGACCAGTGGCGTTGGGTCTTCCGCGTGACGCATATAGACCAGTACGCAGTGGAACTGAGCCTGGCGTTTATCGTCCGGCACGTCTTTCAGCGCTTCCAGAAGCTTGTCGAGGTTCTGCTGGTCACTGGCATCTTCTCCCGCGTAGCGTGCGGAATAGATCCCCGGTGCGCCGCCCAGAGCATCCACCGCCAGGCCGGAATCGTCGGCCAGCGCCGGAAGCCCGGTTACTTTTGCCGCATGGCGGGCCTTGAGAATGGCATTCTCAATAAAGGTCAGGCCGGTCTCTTCGACAGATTCCACGTTCAGCTCGGTTTGCGCGATCACATCAAAGCCGAAATCCGCCAGCAGACTGGCGAGTTCACGCACTTTACCGGCGTTACCGGTAGCTAATACGACTTTTTGCATAGTCAGTCCTGTGTTATTCGAGGGGGGCAATCAATGCCGCGACTTCCGTCGGGATCTGCTGCGGGTCGATAATTTTAACTTGTTTATGGCGACCAAGTTCGCCTTTCTCTATCGCTACCTGACCTTTTGCTACCCGGAACTGTTTGGCCAGATATTTTACCAGGTGAGCGTTGGCCTGCCCGTCTACCGGCGGTGCGGTGATGGCGACTTTTAACTCGTCGCCATGCATACCGACCAGGCTGTCGCGGCTGGCCTTTGGCTGAATATACAGCCGCAGAACCAGCCCGTCAGGCTGCTGTGTCACAGCACTCAAATGACGTACCAGAGGCCAGGGAACAGGTCCATGCCGAGGTAGTTCAGTGCATAAAGAATAAGAATGACCACCATGGCGGAGAAATCAATGCCGCCCATGGCAGGCAAGATGCGGCGAATCGGTGCCATCATTGGCTCGGTCATTTGCATCAGCACGTATTCAATAGGGCTGCGGCCCTGGCTTATCCAGCTCATCAGCGAACGCACGATGATCACCCAGAACACCAGGGTACCGGCTGATTTTAGCAGCGACAGCACGCCGATAAGTAAGTTTAACGGATCGAGCGACAGCCCGCCGGACTGGATCAGCAGCAGAATAGGGAATTTCAGCGTGGTGAGGATAAACGCCACCAACAGGGATGAGGTATCAATTGGGCCGAGGGACGGCAGCACGCGGCGAAGCGGCCCGATAACAGGCTGGGTAACTTTAACGATGAACTGGGCAAACGGGTTGTAGAAATCACAGCGCGCCCACTGCATCCAGATGCGGATAAGCAGCACCATTACGTAAAGCTCAATCAGGGTTTTGACCAGGAACGTCAACGTTAGCATGGTTTTCCTCAAAAATGATGGTGATTAACGAGCGGGGTAATCCCGCGCGCCGAAAATAGCGGTTCCAATGCGCACCATGGTGCTGCCTGCGGCAATCGCGGCTTCCATGTCATCGGTCATGCCGAGAGATAATGTATCGACCGTGGTAAAGCGGTCTTTGAGCGCATTGCAGGCCTCTGCCATTTTGCGGCAAACGGCAAGCTGGCGCTCGTAGTTCGGTTCTGGCGCAGGGATGGCCATCAAGCCCCGCAGCGTCAGACCCGGTAAGGCCGCCACTTCGGCAGCTAACTGCTCCAGCTCACTCAACGCGATGCCGGACTTACTGTTTTCGTCGCTGATGTTAATTTGAATCAGCACGTTTAGCGGCGGCAGCGTCGACGGGCGTTGTTCGCTGAGTCTGCTGGCAATCTTCAGCCGATCGACGGTATGGCACCAGTCAAAATTTTCCGCCACAAGGCGGCTTTTGTTCGACTGCAGCGGCCCGATAAAGTGCCATTCCAGTCCTGTTACACCTTGTTCAGTAAAGTGGTGAATCTTATCCACGCCTTCCTGCACATAGTTTTCGCCAAAGGCGCGTTGCCCGGCAGCAATCGCTTCTGCGAGGGCGATCGCAGGCTTGGTTTTACTGACCGCAAGCAGAGTCACTTCTTCTGGGCTTCTGCCGCAGCGTGCCGCAGCGACTGAGATTTTCCCATGTACCTGTGCCAGATTGTGCGCTATCTCATTCATGATCGTTGGAGGTGATATGGATATCGAAGAAATTGTGGCCCTTAGTGTAAAGCATAATGTGTCCGATCTACACCTGTGCGCACGCCAGGTGGCACACCGGCGAAAGTGTGGCAGGCTGACAGTCCACCCGGGGAAGGTGCCGGAGGTTAAAGAGGTTCTTGTGGCCCGGCTCAGCGCAGAGCAAAAGCTGCAGCTTAGCCGCGCCGGGTAGCTTGGTTTCTCGCTTACGCTCGCGAACGGCATCAGGATACGTGCTCATGCTTTCCGCCACCAGGAAGGCTGTTCGCGAGTGCTGAGATTGCTGGCATCCTCCTGCCCTGATCTGAAGGCGCTCAAAGCCCCGCCGCAGCTCTGCGAGGTTTTAGAGGAAAGCGAGGGGCTGATACTGGTAACCGGGGCGACCGGGCGCGGGAAATACACAACGCTTGCTGCGATGATCCAGCATCTCAGCCAGCATTTTGATGGCGATGTGCTCATGCTGGAAGACCCGATCGAATTTAATCACCCCTCTGGCAGTTGCCTGATTCAACAGCGGGAACCCGGCCTGCACTGTGAACGCTACGTTTTAGCGCTAAAAGCCGTTTTACGGGAAGACCCCGATGTCATTCCGCTGGGCGAGCTGCGTGATAGCGAAACGACAGGCCTCGCGCTGACCGCCGCAGACCCGGAGTCAGCGACTGCCAGCAATGGCTGCTGGTTGATGTGGATCTATCCGCCCAGGAAGGAAAGCAGCCGCGGTGAAACATTATGCTGGCGGACGCGCTGCTGCGGCGTATCAATTCACGTGCTAAGCAGCCCTCGTCAGGCTACCGGGATCGCCGCCATTTTCTGGCCATTGCCGCAAGGCATGAACTGCAGAGCGCAGGAAACGACGCGCCCGGCAGTTAAGCCCTTCACGGGTGGGACTCGAACCAGCTTTCGAGAATAATCACGGCGGAGGCGGAGTCGATGCTGCCTTTATTCAGCGCGCGAAAACCGCCGTGTTCGAACAGGCCTGCCCGGGCTTCGACGGTACTCAGGCGCTCATCCTGCAGCGAGACCTTCACGCCAAAGCGTCCGTGTAGGCGGTTAGCAAACTTGCGGGCTCGCGCCGTCAGAGGTTGTTCGGTGCCATCCATATTCAGCGGCAGGCCCACGACCACTTCTTCCGGCTGCCATTCTTTCAGGATTTTTTCTACCGCATTCCAGTCCGGGGTGCCGTCCTGCGCTTTTAGCGCGGTTAACGGGCGCGCAGTGCCGGTAATACGCTGGCCAATCGCGACGCCGATACTTTTTGTACCAAAGTCAAAAGCCATTAACGTTCCACTGTTCATCAGGCGTGCCCCGCTTCGCTTGGCATGGTGTGGATGTCGATGCCAATCAGCCGGGCGGCCTCGCGCCAGCGTTCTGCAATCGGCGTATGAAACAGGATCTCAGGGGAGGCCGGAGCCGTCAGCCATGAGTTTTCCATGATCTCCTGCTCAAGCTGGCCCTTTTCCCATGACGCGTAGCCGAGGGCAACAATCACCTCTTTTGGCTGCCTGGCCGTCCCCAGGGTTTCCAGCACATCACGAGAGGTGGTAATCACCGTGTCGTCGGAGATGCGAATGCTTGAGCCGAAGTTATCCGGCGGAGAGTGCAGGATAAAGCCGCGATCCTCCGCCAGCGGGCCGCCAATGAAAACGGGCTTATCCAGACGAATGGTTGCGTCGCGCGGGTCTGGTTCTATTTTTAGCTTTTCGAGAACGCCATCAACCTGCAGGTTTTCCAGCGGTTTATTGATGATAATCCCCATCGCGCCTTCATCGTTGTATTCACAGATATAGACTACGGAGCGCTTAAATAAAGGGTCCTGGAGAGCCGGCATGGCAATAAGAAAGTGATGCTGTAAATTCATTGTCAGAGGTTCTGATCCCGGTTGATAAAAGCGGCATTGGCTGCGCGAAGTGTGACCAGCTTACCACTAATGAAGGAAGACGGGCTACCCGCCGTGAATCGTGCCTTCGAAGGGGAAGGCGGGTAGATGTTACCCGCCAGATGTGCTTAGTGTGCGAGGCGTTTTTCGATAGCGTCGAACAGCATGCCGGTAATCGAAACAGGGAATTCGGCTTCGATTTCGCGGATGCAGGTTGGGCTGGTGACGTTAATCTCGGTCAGACGATCGCCGATAATATCCAGACCAACAAAAATCAGCCCTTTCGCCTTCAGCGTTGGGCCAACGCGGCGGGCGATTTCCCAGTCGCTTTCGGTCAACGGACGCGGTTCGCCACGCCCACCAGCGGCCAGGTTGCCGCGCGTTTCGCCGCCCTGTGGAATACGTGCCAGGCAGTAAGGAACAGGCTCACCGTCTACCACCAGTACGCGTTTGTCGCCGTCTTTAATGGCAGGCAGGTAGTTCTGCGCCATGCAGTAGCGGGTGCCCAGTTCGGTCAGCGTTTCGGCGATAACGCCGATGTTTGGGTCATCCTGCTTCACGCGGAAAATAGACGCGCCGCCCATGCCGTCCAGCGGCTTCATAATGATGTCGCCGTGCTGCTGCCAGAAGGCTTTCAGCTGCGCTTTGTTGCGGGTGACCAGCGTTTCCGGTGTTAAGTCGGCAAACCAGGCGGTAAACAGCTTTTCGTTACAGTCGCGCAGGCTCTGCGGTTTGTTAACGATCAGCGTGCCTTTCTCTTCTGCGCGCTCAAGAATATAGGTCGCGTAGATAAATTCAGTGTCGAACGGCGGGTCTTTGCGCATCAGCACCACGTTCAGATCGGCCAGGGCGATATCCTGCTCGGTGCCAAACTCATACCACTTGTCGTAGTTTTGTTCGACGCTGAGCAGGCGCGTGCGAGCGCGTGCTTCGCCGTTGTTCAGGTACAGGTCAGCCATTTCCATGTAGTGCAGTTCGTAACCACGACGCTGCGCTTCCAGCAGCATGGCAAAGCTGGAGTCTTTTTTGATGTTGATGTGTGCGATGGGGTCCATCACGATGCCGAGCTTGATCATTGTTGTTCTCCTTTAGCCCAGGTCGCCAAAGCGCACCTGTAGTGCGGTGATGGCGGTGAGCGCGGTGGTCTCAGTACGCAGAACGCGCGGTCCCAACAGAATATCAGTAAATTGGTGCTCTGCGGTCATGGCAATCTCATCCGCAGACAGGCCGCCTTCCGGGCCAATCAGCAGGCGGACGCGCTCGACCGGCTGCGGCAGCGTGTTGATGCTGGCGCTGGCTCGCGGATGCAGATTGAGCTTCAGGGCATCATCCTGCTCAGCACACCAGGCTGCCAGGTCCATCGCCGGGCGAATCTCGGGCACCCGGTTGCGGCCGCATTGTTCGCAGGCGGCAATCGCAATCTTTTGCCACTGCTGGAGTTTCTTGTTCAGCCTTTCCGCATCGAGTTTTACGCCGCAGCGTTCGGAAAACAATGGTGTGATCGCGTTTACACCCAGTTCCACGGCCTTCTGAATAGTGAATTCCATCTTTTCACCGCGTGACATGACCTGACCGAGATGCAGCCAAAGCGGTGACTCACGGTCATCCTCATTGCCCGCCAGGATTTTAACGCGCACGCTTTTTTTATCCGCCTGCACGATTTCAGCGTCGAACACCTGATTACTGCCGTCGAACAGCTGAATGGCCTGTCCTGTGCCCATGCGCAGCACACGTCCAACGTGGTTAGCCGCATCTTCGCTCAGGGCAACGTCCTGGCCAACGGAAAGATTTTCAGGATGGTGAATGCGGGGTATACGCATGAAGTGAGTTCCGGTTAGTTGCGCTGCAGGAATGGCTTCTTATCCTGACCTTCTCCCAAAAAGGGAGAAGGGATTTTCCGTCCCTTTCTCTGTGGGCCTGAGGGGCGATGTTCGTCACAGCAAATAAAGAATTGCCGCTAGTGTAGGTTAGCTGTTTCGCGCCTGGCAAGCCCGCAGCACATATGGATTATGATTGCCCTGGACTTTCGCAATGCGTTCATCCCGCTCACACTCCCAGTCGTTGACCGGATAGCGTTTATCCCATGCCTGAAAGAGCTGAGTCTGCTGGCGTGAAAGCGACAGCTGGTATTGGTCGCGCATGTAGAAATAAGTGCGTGCAATCGCACCTCTTGCGCGTTCCGGCGGCTCGGCCACTTTATCTTTAAAATCAATTTTCATGGCGCACAGGCCGTACTGGCCTTCGCCGCCGTTCCACTGGCTGTACATGAAGTTATTTCTGTCGGCGTTAACCTCGCCAACGGCAGGCTGCAGGTTGTGCATATCGCTTTCTATTTTGCGGTATACCGGATCTTTGGCGCAGTTTTTACGCCCGCCGTCCTGCCAGCATTGCAGCAGGTGACCGAACTGCCAGGCCGGCATGACGTGTTCCCATTCAATACGTGTGGCCCGGTTTTCGTTCTTCCGCACTTTATAGCCACAGGATTCAAGATCCGGGATACCCTTTTTACCCTGCCAGCTGATTTTACACCCGCAGTAGAAGTCGCCCGGAGCATCGGCGTTGACCTTGACGCCTGCGGTTTTGGCCTGTGCGAAGCTATTGATGCCGGTGCTGAAGGCGGGCAGCGAACTGAGGGCTGCAACGAATGCAACAGCCCAAGAAATTTTGCGAGACATTTCCAGAATCCTTACTAAAACGTGCCCGCACCCTACCTGATCGAATATCCAGTTTCAATCAGAGGTGGCGTAAAAGCCCCAGAAATAAGTGATTAATTACATGAGGTTGTAACGTCAGGTTTTAATAACTGACCGCAATGGGTGCAGCGATATTCAGCTTCGCCGCGCAGCACCCGGTTGTGGCGACGCACGGTGAGCTGATGCTGCTGACAAGGGCAGCGGTAGGGGAAGGTATTTTTGCGTACCGAATCGACTTCAAACTTATGCGTGCGGCGGGCCGGGACGCCGAGCACGGTTTCCATCATCCATTTCCATTCTCTGCCGTGAGGGGCGACACGGCCAAAATGCTTCCATACCAGCAAATGGGCCAGCTCATGAGGCACGACTTCGTCGATAAAGGTCTGCTGATTCTCCATCAATAAGACGGGATTGAGGCGAATTTCGTAGCTTTCCAGCCAGGCGGTGCCGGCGGCGGTGCCACGCTGCTGAAAGACCATTTTGGGCTCAGGATAATGGGTGCCTAAATGCACGTTGGCCTGCTGAAGTTTTTCACGCAGGCAGCGCATCACGGCTTGCTGGAGAGCGATGGGGAGTCGGGGGGCTTTCATAACGGCAGAGAATAATGGGGGAGATAACCCGGCGCAAGCCCCTCCCGCGATCGGGAGGGGACATTCAGGCTTAATTATGTGCGCCGATTTCGCGTAATTTACGGCCTTTCATCAGGTTACGTTCGATGTGCTCCAGCGAGACATGTTTAGTCTCAGGAATAAGCCACAGCGTCAGGACGATGAAGAACAGGTTCAGCGCCGCGTAAACCCAGAAGGTGTTAGCGTTGCCCAGCGTGTTCAGCATGGTCAGGAAGGTGGCACCGACGATCATATTGGCAATCCAGTTGGTGGCGGTGGAGCAGGTGATGCCGAAATCGCGCCCTTTGAGCGGCTGGATTTCGGAACACAATACCCAAATCAGCGGGCCCGCGCTCATGGCGAAGCCAACGATAAACATCAGCAGCATGGCAACCGCGAAGTACTGTGCGCCCTGGGAGTGAATGCCGACGTGCAGCATGGTACCCAGCACGCCCATGCCAACGGCCATGACCAGGAAGCCGAGCACCAGCGTTGGCTTGCGCCCCCAGCGATCGACCAGACCGATAGCGATGAAGGTTGCCAGCACATTAATCAGGCCGACGATCACGGTGCCCCACATTTGCTGCGTGGTGTTCGCGAATCCGGCAATTTCAAAGATTTTTGGCGCGTAGTACATGATGACGTTCATGCCGGTGAACTGCTGCATGACCTGCAGCAGTACGCCGAGAAAGACCGCGCGACGGAAGTTGGAGTTGTCCTTAAACAGCGACCAGCCGCTCTGCTTGACCTTCAGGCTTTCGCGGATTTCATCCAGCTCACGTTTCGCTTCTGCGCTGGTATCGCGCAGACGCAGCAGCACGCGTTCAGCGTCGTGGAAACGGCGTTTGGCGGCAAACCAGCGCGGGCTGTCCGGCAGGAAAAACACGCCAACCAGCAGCAGCAAAGCGGGAAGGGTGATCACGCCCAGCATCCAGCGCCAGGACTCGGTGTAGCTGAAGGCGGTATCGGAGAGATAAGCCCCCAGAATACCGATGGTTATCATGAGTTGGTACATGGAGATCATGCTGCCGCGGATTTTCTCCGGCGCAATTTCTGACAGGTACAGCGGCGCAGTGTAGGAAGCGACGCCGACGGCCAGGCCCAACAGGACGCGGGAAACAATCAACACTTCAACGTTAGGCGCAAAGGCCGAGAACAGGGAACCGAGCACAAACAGCACGGCACCAATCATCAGGCTGTATTTTCGCCCCAGTTTGAAAGAGAGCCAGCCGCTGCCGATGGCGCCGACGGCAGCCCCGAACATCATCGAACTCACCACCCATTCCTGAGTGTGGGAGGTGATGGCGAAATCTTTGGCGATAAACGGCAGCGCACCGGCAATCACGCCGATATCCAGGCCAAACAGCAGGCCGGCGAGTGCGGCCAGGAAGCAGACAAAAAAAGTCATGCTTTTGTTTGAGCGCCCGGTGTTTTTATTGTCAGGCATATCACCCTCCATGTGGGTTATTCGGATTTGACGGTTTTAAGGGTAGGGCAGCAAAGGGATGAAGTGTGTGATGATAATCACAGTGATGTAATCGTTTACACTAAAGATTTAAATTGAGAGGAAATTGAATGCCGATAAAACAGCGTATTAAAGGCAATTAAGACCCCTCTTGTGGTGAATTATCGGGGCTGTATGAGGCGTTATGTAACAAATGATGTGTTTGAACACGCAGTTAAATAAGAAGGGGAGTTAAGGCTTTTTAAGAAAATTGTAATCGGTTTCAATGCGCAGCCAAAGATAGCCGAAGCCAGGAGGAGAGAGGTTGGGTGGCGTAGAAGCAAAAAGCAAAAGGCCAGCATGAGCTGGCCTTTAAAGCACAAAGCGGTGGCGGATTATTTCAGGCCAGCGGCTTCACGCAGCAGTGCGGCTTTGTCGGTTTTTTCCCATGGGAAATGTTCGCGACCAAAGTGACCGTATGCGGCGGTCTCTTTGTAAATCGGGTGCAGCAGATCCAGCATCTGAATCAGGCCGTATGGGCGCAGATCGAAGAACTCGCGCACCAGCAGGGTCAGCTGCTCGGTAGAGATTTTCTCAGTACCGAAGGTTTCCACCATGATGGAGGTTGGCTCCGCCACGCCGATAGCGTAAGAAACCTGAATTTCACAGCGGTCAGCCAGGCCTGCAGCCACGATGTTTTTCGCAACATAACGCGCAGCATAGGCAGCAGAACGGTCAACTTTAGACGGATCTTTACCGGAGAATGCACCGCCACCGTGGCGAGCCATGCCGCCGTAGGTATCAACGATGATTTTACGGCCGGTCAGACCGCAGTCACCCATTGGGCCACCGATAACAAAACGGCCGGTTGGGTTGATGTGGTATTTGGTGGAGGCGTTCAGCCACTCGCCCGGCAGAACAGGTTTGATGATCTCTTCCATCACCGCTTCCTGCAGGTCTTTCAGCGCGATGTCTTCAGAGTGCTGAGTGGACAGCACAACCGCATCGATACCGACAATTTTACCGTCGTCGTACTGGAAGGTGATCTGGCTTTTCGCGTCCGGACGCAGCCATGGCAGCGTGCCGTTTTTGCGCACGTCTGCCTGACGCTGCACCAGACGGTGGGCATAGGTGATTGGCGCTGGCATCAGCACGTCGGTTTCGTTAGTGGCGTAGCCAAACATCAGGCCCTGATCGCCCGCACCCTGCTCCAGTGGATCGGTACGGTCAACGCCCTGATTGATGTCCGGGGACTGTTTACCAATCGCGCTCAGAACGGCGCAGGAGTTGGCATCAAAGCCCATATCTGAATGCACGTAGCCGATTTCACGCACGGTTTTACGGGTGATTTCTTCGATATCAACCCACGCGCTGGTGGTGATTTCGCCGCCAACCAGAACCATACCGGTTTTGACGTAGGTCTCACAGGCTACGCGTGCTTTCGGATCCTGCTCGAGGATGGCGTCAAGGACGGCGTCGGAGATTTGGTCAGCGATTTTATCAGGATGCCCTTCAGATACAGACTCGGACGTAAAAAGGTGTTTAGCCATATTTTCTTCACCCTAAGAGGATTTATTTAGTTCAGGCTGCTGCTCTACGCCACAGCGGTGGCGAGATAGACCAACCCGGGAACTTATTGCCACAGATTGAAAAACAGGCAGTCTAACAGTTAATCAGTATAGATGGATTAACATCTGGACGGCCATTTTAGATTAGACAATCGGCAGATAGCCAGAATTTTTTAGGGTAACGGCAACATGTGATAAATCTTTAGTGGAAAGCGGAGCTGACACTGCTGGCAATTTACACATTTTGTTTTGCTTTTTACCCCTTATATCGGTATAAAGCGGCGCGCGCGGCTTAATCAAAAGCACACGATTCGTGTTGCCCACTTCCAGCCGGGTTGAGCAATTATTCAGAGCCTGTCAGGTACAGTGTTCGCAGCTTTGGCTTGTCGCATACATGTTCAACGTATGCGTGGAGGTGATACGAGTAATGAACCGCCGTCATTCATTTAACCCAGCCCGCCATTCTGGCGCGCATATGCTCCTCGCAGCCTGCATCTCATGTTTTCAAACTTGCCGATGTTTTACCCATCTCGGCGCTTCTCAGGATCCCCGGGCCGGTCTGTAATCCGCCGTGGTAACTGAACAAGGGCGCTCTTGTATTACAAGAGTTTTCTCGTGGTTTCGCCGTCCTGTCATACAGGGTTCGGATACGTGTTTTACAATGATATGAAAATGAAACCGGTCGCACAGCCTGGCTGTCAGCGTCTTCTGCTGTCAGTACGCGCTGTTAATGGGTTGTTATTGCAGGATACCCCTGCGATAGTAGTCAACTGTTTTGCACAATCGACAAAATCTGAGGTTCGCCATGACTGACAAAATCACTTCTGTTTCGGGTTCGTCAGTGGGCGAGCAGGATGTACATCGTTCCATTCAGGAGGTTGCCATGAGCTCCGAGGAAGCCAGCAAGATGCTGCGTACATACAATATTGCCTGGTGGGGCAATAACTATTACGACGTCAACGAACTGGGCCATATCAGCGTTTGCCCGGATCCGGACGTTCCGGAAGCTCGCGTGGATCTCGCCGAGTTGGTGAAAGCGCGCGAAGCTCAGGGTCAGCGCCTGCCTGCGCTGTTCTGCTTCCCGCAGATCCTGCAGCACCGCCTGCGTTCGATTAACGCCGCCTTTAAGCGTGCGCGCGAATCCTACGGCTACAACGGCGACTATTTCCTGGTTTACCCGATCAAAGTTAACCAGCACCGCCGTGTGATTGAGTCGCTGATTCATTCCGGCGAACCGCTGGGCCTGGAAGCAGGCTCTAAAGCCGAGCTGATGGCCGTGCTGGCGCATGCGGGGATGACCCGGTCGGTTATCGTCTGTAATGGTTATAAAGACCGCGAATACATCCGCCTGGCGCTGATCGGCGAGAAGATGGGCCATAAGGTCTACCTGGTTATCGAGAAGATGTCCGAGATTGGCATCGTGCTCGAAGAAGCTGAGCGACTGAATGTGATCCCTCGCCTGGGCGTTCGCGCCCGTCTGGCCTCTCAGGGGTCCGGTAAATGGCAGTCCTCCGGCGGTGAGAAGTCCAAATTCGGCCTGGCGGCAAACCAGGTTCTGCAACTGGTCGAAATCCTGCGTGAACGCGGCCGCCTGGACAGCATCCAGCTTCTGCACTTCCACTTGGGTTCGCAGATGGCGAACATTCGCGATATCGCCACCGGCGTTCGTGAGTCCGCGCGCTTCTACGTTGAGCTGCATAAACTGGGCGTAAACATCCAGTGCTTCGACGTTGGCGGTGGCCTGGGTGTGGACTACGAAGGGACACGCTCCCAGTCCGACTGCTCGGTTAACTATGGCCTGAACGAGTACGCGAACAATATTATCTGGGCGATTGGCGATGCCTGCGAAGAAAATGGTCTGCCGCACCCGACGGTGATCACCGAGTCTGGCCGCGCCGTGACCGCGCACCACACCGTGCTGGTTTCCAATATTATCGGCGTGGAACGTAACGAATACACCGAAGCAACACCGCCTGCGGATGACGCCCCTCGCGCGCTGCAAAGTATGTGGGAAACCTGGGAAGAGATGCATCAGCCGGGAACTCGCCGCTCGCTGCGTGAATGGTTGCACGACAGCCAGATGGACCTGCACGATATCCACGTCGGCTACTCCTCCGGGGCGTATAGCCTGCAGGAACGTGCCTGGGCAGAACAGCTGTACCTGAACATGTGCCACGACGTGCAGAAGCAGCTTGATCCAAGCAACCGCGCGCACCGTCCAATTATCGACGAGCTGCAGGAGCGCATGGCGGACAAAATGTACGTCAACTTCTCGCTCTTCCAGTCGATGCCGGACGCGTGGGGGATCGATCAGCTGTTCCCGGTGCTGCCGCTGGAAGGGTTGAATCACGCACCGGAGCGCCGCGCAGTGCTGCTGGACATTACCTGCGATTCCGACGGGGCGATTGACCACTATATTGATGGTGACGGCATTGCTACGACGATGCCGATGCCGGAATACGATCCGGAGAACCCGCCGATGCTGGGCTTCTTCATGGTGGGTGCGTACCAGGAAATCCTCGGCAACATGCATAACCTGTTCGGTGATACCGAAGCGGTGGACGTCTTCGTCTTCCCTGACGGCTCCGTGGAAGTTGAGCTGTCTGACGAAGGCGATACCGTGGCAGACATGCTGCAGTACGTGCAGCTCGACCCGAACAAGCTGCTGACCCAGTTCCGTGACCAGGTGAAAAACACTGGCCTTGACGATGCGCTGCAGCAGCAGTTCCTCGAAGAGTTCGAAGCTGGCCTGTACGGATACACGTATCTGGAAGACGAGTAAGCTATCGTTTTGCCTCTCCTCCCTGAGGAGGGGCAAAGGGAGCGTAATAGCCTATACTCTCTTGAACCCGTATGAATTAGCGGCGATAATCCGCTCAATAAATAGCAGTCCCCAATCCAATCCCTTCCTCGTCGGGTTTAACGACGCGGAGGGGATTTTTTTTAGGCGTTTTTTAACCCCAACCGAGAGGTCAGACAATGAGCACCTTAGGCCACAAATACGATAACTCCCTGGTATCTAATGCCTTTGGTTTTTTACGTTTCCCGCTGAACTTCCAGCCGTACGATAGCGATGCAGACTGGGTGATCACCGGCGTTCCGTTCGATGCGGCAACGTCAGGTCGCGCCGGTGGCCGCCACGGCCCGGCAGCGATTCGTCAGGTATCCACCAACCTGGCATGGGAAGGAAACCGCTTCCCGTGGAACTTCGACATGCGCGAGCGTCTGAACGTTGTGGACTGCGGCGATCTGGTTTACGCCTTCGGTGATGCCCGTGAGATGAGCGAAAATCTCCAGGCGCACGCCGAGCGTCTGCTGGCTGCCGGCAAGCGTATGCTTTCCTTCGGGGGTGACCACTTCGTCACTCTGCCGCTGCTGCGCGCGCACGCTAAGCACTTCGGCAAAATGGCGTTGGTTCATTTTGATGCGCACACCGACACCTACGCGAACGGCTGCGAGTTTGACCATGGCACCATGTTCTACACCGCGCCGAACGAAGGTCTGATCGATCCGAACCACTCCGTGCAGATCGGTATTCGTACCGAATTTGACAAAGATAACGGCTTCACCGTGCTGGATGCCTGCCAGGTTAACGATCGCGGCGTGGACGATATCATTGCCCAGGTTAAGCAGATCGTCGGCGATATGCCGGTTTACCTGACCTTCGACATCGACTGCCTGGATCCTGCGTTTGCGCCGGGTACCGGTACGCCGGTGATTGGCGGCCTGACGTCTGACCGTGCTATCAAGCTGGTCCGTGGCCTGAAAGATCTGAACATCGTGGGGATGGACGTGGTGGAAGTGGCTCCGGCCTACGACCAGTCTGAAATCACTGCCCTGGCTGCGGCGACACTGGCGCTGGAAATGCTGTATATCCAGGCGGCCAAGAAAGGCGAATAAGCCCTTAAATACCGCCCCATTTGGGGCGGTATTGCTTTACTTAATGCCATCTGCCGCCATGCGGTCACGAATATGCTGGGCACGCGCTGCAGATGCCGGGTGGTCGTCCAGCATGGAGCTTTGACGGCCTTCGTCGAGCTTAGCCAGTTTCTCAAAGCTGGTGGCAAGGCCGGTCGGGTTGATGCCGCGTTTGCGCAACAGATCGTAAGAGTAGTCGTCCGCTTCGGATTCTTGCCGCTGGGAGAACTGAGCGTTCACCAGTTTTTCGCCTAAATCCCCAAGCTGAGACTGAGACAGGTTGCCAATCACGCCGCCTGCTGATGCCGCAGCAACACGGGCTGCGTTAGTCCCGAGCGCGACCTGCATACCTTTTTTCACGTGACCCAGCGCGACGTGCCCCATCTCGTGGCCAATCACCGCTTCAACTTCGTTGTCGTCCATCATGTCCATCAGGCCGCTGTACACGCGGATACAGCCATTCGCCATGGCGAAGGCGTTGACGTCTTTGGTCACATAAACCTTGTAGTTAACCGGCAGGCCGTTAATGTTATCGCCCAGCGCGGAGGCAATTTTGTTCAACCGCTGGGAATAAGGGCTGTCTGCCGGGGCTATCGTGGCTTTGCTGTCCTGTTGCTTACAGGCGTCATCGCTCAGGGTTTTCACCTGCGCGTCGCTTAAAGTGTAGGCCTGAAAAGCTTCGGCTCCGGAGGTAAGTAGCCCGTTGGAATCCATTCCCTGGCAGCCGCTCAGCAGGGCTGCGACGCTCAGGCTCAACAATATTGGGCGCATCTTCATGGCCATTTTCCTTTCTTTATAATAGGTAAAAACAGAATCGGATTTACCGCAGGCGAGGCGGCTCCAGACTCAGTATAAAGAAGAATAAATGGCCTGCGCATCAGGTTGCGCAACTTGCGAGCGTTATCCAGAGATTTCTTACCCTGTCAACGGCACGCCGCATGTACATGACCATTCCCCTGGTGTACATTGTTGTCACATTTTCGGGCGTAGCCCATAACGCATCGTAGTCAAGGCGCGACCTTCAACCATCCGATCTGGAGTCAAAATGTCCTCTCGTAAAGAGCTTGCCAATGCTATTCGTGCGCTCAGCATGGACGCAGTACAAAAAGCCAAATCCGGTCACCCGGGTGCCCCTATGGGCATGGCCGACATTGCCGAAGTCCTGTGGCGTGATTTCCTGAACCATAACCCGCAGAACCCATCCTGGGCCGATCGCGACCGCTTCGTGCTGTCCAATGGCCACGGTTCTATGCTGATTTACAGCCTGCTGCACCTCAGCGGTTATGATCTGCCGATTGAACAGCTGAAAAACTTCCGTCAGCTGCACTCTCAGACGCCGGGCCACCCGGAAGTGGGCTACACCGCAGGTGTGGAAACCACGACGGGTCCACTGGGTCAGGGTATTGCGAACGCTGTCGGTATGGCTATCGCAGAGAAAACGCTGGCGGCGCAGTTTAACCGTCCTGGTCACGACATCGTTGACCACTTCACCTATGCATTCATGGGTGACGGCTGCATGATGGAAGGCATCTCTCACGAGGTTTGCTCTCTGGCGGGTACCCTGAAGCTGGGTAAACTGGTTGCGTTCTATGACGACAACGGCATCTCCATCGACGGCCACGTTGAAGGTTGGTTCACCGACGATACCGCAAAACGCTTTGAGGCCTACGGCTGGCACGTCGTGCGCGGCGTAGACGGCCACGATGCAGCGGCTATCAAACGTGCGGTAGAAGAAGCGCGTGCGGTAACCGACAAACCCTCTCTGCTGATGTGCAAAACCATCATTGGTTTTGGCTCCCCGAACAAAGCCGGTACCCACGACTCTCACGGCGCACCGCTGGGTGATGCAGAAATCGCACTGACTCGCGAGGCTCTGGGCTGGAACCACGCACCGTTCGAAATCCCTTCTGATATCTACGCGCAGTGGGATGCGAAAGAAGCGGGTCAGGCTAAAGAAGCCGCATGGAACGAGAAGTTTGCTGCTTACGCGAAAGCCTTCCCGCAGGAAGCCGCGGAGTTTACTCGCCGCGTGAAAGGCGAAATGCCTTCTGACTTCGACGCGAAAGCGAACGAGTTCATCGCTAAGCTGCAGGCTAACCCATCCAAGATCGCCAGCCGTAAAGCATCCCAGAACGCTATCGAAGCGTTTGGCCCGCTGCTGCCGGAATTCCTGGGCGGTTCCGCTGACCTGGCGCCTTCTAACCTGACTATCTGGTCCGGTTCTAAAGCGATCAACGAAGATACTGCCGGGAACTACATCCACTACGGCGTGCGTGAATTCGGTATGACCGCTATCGCCAACGGTATCTCCCTGCACGGTGGCTTCCTGCCGTACACCTCTACCTTCCTGATGTTCGTAGAATATGCCCGTAACGCGGTGCGTATGGCTGCGCTGATGAAACAGCGTCAGGTGATGGTGTACACCCACGACTCCATCGGCCTGGGCGAAGATGGCCCAACTCACCAGCCGGTTGAGCAGGTTGCTTCCCTGCGCGTAACCCCGAACATGAGCACCTGGCGCCCATGTGACCAGGTTGAGTCTGCAGTAGCGTGGAAGTACGGCGTTGAGCGTCACGACGGCCCGACCGCCCTGATCCTTTCCCGTCAGAACCTGGCTCAGCAGGATCGTACCGAGCAGCAGCTGAAAGACATCGCTCGCGGTGGCTACGTGCTGAAGGATTGCGCCGGTCAGCCTGAGCTTATCTTCATCGCTACCGGCTCTGAAGTTGAGCTGGCGGTTGCCGCATGGGACAAACTGACTGCCGAAGGCGTGAAAGCGCGCGTAGTGTCCATGCCGTCTACCGACGCGTTCGACAAGCAGGATGCGGCTTACCGTGAATCTGTGCTGCCGAAAGCCGTTTCTGCTCGCGTGGCTGTCGAAGCTGGCATCGCAGACTACTGGTACAAATACGTTGGCCTGAACGGCGCTATCGTCGGCATGACCACCTTCGGTGAGTCTGCGCCGGCGGAGCTGCTGTTCGAAGAGTTTGGCTTCACCGTGGAAAACGTGGTGAAACAGGCTAAAGCGATTCTGTAATCCGTCTCGCTAAATAGTAGGGTCGCTTCGGCGGCCCTTTTTTATGCCGATTATTCCATTTATGCCCTGTTCTTTATTCCACCACTGCGGCGCTCAGTTGCAGTTATTCCACCAAAACTGTGATGTACGTCAGAAGTTGAGCGGAGCATGTTGGGGTATCGTTCCTTTTATTCCCGCTTTCGCTTAACATAGCTGAAGCGTTTCAGTCGAATAAATGTTCGACAATTAAGCAAACAAGTGCAGTTTCATGAGTGCGAGGATTCCCCTCAGGCGGTTGCTGGATTACTCTGTCAGCCACTTAATCCCAGGGATTCTGGCAGGAGAGATATGACCGTACGCATCGCTATTAATGGCTTCGGTCGCATTGGGCGCAACGTGGTACGTGCTTTGTACGAATCTGGTCGCCGTGCGGAAATTACCGTGGTAGCAATCAACGAACTGGCAGACGCTGCGGGTATCGCGCATCTGTTGAAGTACGATACCAGCCACGGCCGCTTTGCCTGGGATGTGCGCCAGGAGCGTGAAGTCCTGTTTGTGGGCGATGACAGCATCCGCCTGCTGCACGAACCGGCTATTGAAGCGCTCCCGTGGCGTGAACTGGGCGTTGATATCGTGCTGGACTGTACCGGCGTGTTTGGCTCCCGCGCTGACGGTGAAGCTCACATTCTGGCAGGGGCGAAGAAAGTCTTGTTCTCGCATCCCGGCGGTAACGACCTCGATGCGACCGTCGTCTACGGCGTGAACCATGAGCAGGTCGAAGACAGCCACCGTATCGTCTCCAATGCCTCCTGCACCACAAACTGTATTATTCCAATCATTAAACTGCTGGATGAAGCGTTTGGCATTGAGTCCGGGACGGTCACCACTATCCACTCGGCCATGCACGATCAGCAGGTGATTGACGCTTACCACCCTGATTTGCGACGCACCCGCGCGGCGAGTCAGTCGATCATTCCGGTGGATACGCGTCTTGCGGCCGGTATCACGCGTATTTTCCCACAATTTAATGACCGTTTTGAGGCGATCGCGGTACGCGTGCCCACGATAAACGTGACGGCAATTGATTTGAGCGTGACGGTCAGAAATTCAGTAAATGCATGTGAAGTCAACCACTTGCTGCAAAAAGCGGCACAGGAAGCATTTCATGGTATAGTTGACTATACGGAATTACCGTTGGTCTCTACTGATTTTAACCACGATCCGCACAGTGCAATCGTCGACGGCACGCAAACGCGGGTCAGTGGGCAACATCTGATTAAAACTCTAGTCTGGTGTGATAACGAATGGGGCTTTGCCAACAGGATGCTCGACACCACGTTGGTTATGGCTCAATGGATTTCAGGTAAGGCGCACGTTGCGTCTGCAAAACTTTAAGAATCAACGAGAGGATTCACCATGTCTGTAATTAAGATGACCGATCTGGATCTGGCGGGCAAACGCGTCTTCATCCGTGCCGATCTGAACGTGCCGGTTAAAGACGGAAAAGTGACCAGCGATGCGCGTATCCGTGCATCTCTGCCGACCATTGAACTGGCGCTGAAACAGGGTGCTAAAGTCATGGTGACTTCTCACCTGGGTCGTCCGACCGAAGGCGAGTACAACGAAGAATTCTCTCTGCTGCCAGTGGTTAACTACCTGAAAGACAAACTGTCTAATCCGGTTCGTCTGGTAAAAGATTACCTGGACGGCGTAGAGGTTGCCGCCGGTGAGCTGGTTGTGCTGGAAAACGTTCGCTTCAACAAAGGCGAGAAAAAAGACGACGAAGCGCTGTCCAAAAAATACGCTGCACTGTGTGACGTGTTCGTGATGGACGCTTTCGGTACCGCTCACCGTGCGCAGGCTTCTACCCACGGCATCGCTAAATTTGCTGACGTGGCTTGTGCAGGCCCGCTGCTGGCCGACGAACTGGAAGCGCTGGGTAAAGCGCTGAAAGAACCTGCTCGCCCAATGGTGGCTATCGTGGGTGGTTCTAAAGTTTCGACTAAACTGACCGTGCTGGATTCCCTGTCCAAAATCGCTGACCAGCTGATTGTTGGCGGCGGCATCGCGAACACCTTCGTTGCAGCCCAGGGCCACAACGTCGGTAAATCCCTGTACGAAGCAGACCTGGTTGATACCGCTAAAGATCTGCTGACCCGTTGCGATATCCCAGTGCCAACTGACGTGCGTGTGGCTACTGAGTTCTCCGAAACTGCGACCGCAACCCTGAAGTCCGTAAGCGACATCAAAGACGAAGAGCAGATTCTGGACATGGGCGACGTTTCCGCTGAGAAACTGGCCGTGATCCTGAAAAACGCGAAAACCATTCTGTGGAACGGCCCGGTTGGCGTCTTCGAATTCCCTAACTTCCGTAAAGGGACCGAAATCGTTGCTCGTGCTATCGCAGACAGCGAAGCCTTCTCCATTGCAGGCGGCGGCGACACTCTGGCCGCTATCGACCTGTTCGGTATCGCAGACAAAATTTCCTACATCTCTACCGGCGGCGGCGCATTCCTCGAGTTCGTGGAAGGCAAAGTACTGCCAGCTGTAGCGATGCTCGAAGAGCGCGCTAAGAAGTAATTCCTACGGGCAGGGTAACCTGCCCGTTGATTTATTGCCGCCCGGCAAGATTCAGGACGGTGATTCGATTTTTCCAAGGCCTACAGGACACATCAACATGTCTAAAATTTTTGATTTCGTAAAACCAGGTGTTGTAACTGGCGACGACGTACAGAAAATCTTCCAGGTAGCAAAAGAGAACAACTTTGCTCTGCCAGCCGTTAACTGCGTCGGTACCGACTCCATTAACGCCGTTCTGGAAACCGCTGCGAAAGTAAAATCTCCGGTTATCGTTCAGTTCTCTAACGGCGGTGCTGCTTTCATCGCTGGTAAAGGCGTGAAAACTGATGTTCCACAGGGGGCTGCTATCCTGGGGGCAATCTCTGGCGCACACCACGTACACCAGATGGCTGAACACTATGGCGTGCCGGTTATCCTGCACACTGACCACTGTGCTAAGAAACTGCTGCCGTGGATCGACGGCCTGCTGGACGCGGGTGAAAAACACTTTGCCGCTACCGGTAAACCACTGTTCTCTTCCCACATGATTGACCTGTCCGAAGAGTCTCTGGAAGAAAACATCGAAATCAGCTCCAAATACCTGGCTCGCATGTCCAAACTGGGCATGACCCTGGAAATCGAACTGGGCTGCACCGGCGGTGAAGAAGACGGCGTGGATAACAGCCACATGGACGCTTCTGCTCTGTACACCCAGCCAGAAGATGTTGATTACGCTTACACCGAGCTGAGCAAAATCAGCCCACGTTTCACCATCGCAGCGTCCTTCGGTAACGTACATGGCGTGTACAAACCAGGTAACGTGGTTCTGACCCCAACCATCCTGCGTGATTCTCAGGAATATGTTTCTAAGAAACACAACCTGCCGCACAACAGCCTGAACTTCGTTTTCCACGGCGGTTCCGGTTCTTCTGCTCAGGAAATCAAAGACTCCGTAAGCTACGGCGTGATCAAAATGAACATCGATACCGATACCCAGTGGGCAACCTGGGACGGTATCCTTCAGTACTACAAAGAAAACGAAGCTTACCTGCAGGGGCAGCTGGGTAACCCGAAAGGCGCTGACCAGCCGAACAAAAAATACTACGATCCGCGTGTCTGGCTGCGCGCAGCCCAGACTTCGATGATCGTTCGCCTGGAGCAGGCATTCAAAGAGCTGAACGCGGTAGACGTTCTGTAATTTGAGTTTTGCCGTTACTGCTGAAGCCCGCTTTGTGCGGGCTTTTTTTATGGATGGTATGGCTCAATTTTGTGATCTACATGGCAAAAATACGGGTTTTTGTTTACCCTTTGCAACTGGACTACGCTTTCAGGACGTAGAATTTTTGCCCTGTGGGCAGCCCTCAGACAAGGAACAGTAAATGGAAGATCTCAACGTAGTAGACAGTATTCATAATGCGGGAGGCTGGCTGGTGCGCAATCAGGAACTTCTCCTGAGCTATGCGGTAAACATCGTCGCCGCCGTGGCCATTTTGATCGCCGGGATGATCGTTGCCCGTCTGGTCTCCGGGACCGTTAATCGCCTGATGCTGGCTCGCAGCATCGACAGTACCGTCGCGGACTTTCTTTCCGCGCTGGTGCGCTACGGGATCATCGCGTTCACGCTGATTGCCGCCCTGAGCCGTGTTGGGGTGCAGACCGCTTCTGTGATTGCCGTGCTGGGTGCCGCCGGTCTGGCCGTGGGTCTGGCGCTGCAGGGGTCCCTGTCCAACCTGGCCGCAGGCGTGTTGCTGGTCACCTTCCGCCCCTTCCGTACCGGGGAGTATGTCGATCTCGGTGGCATCGCGGGCACAGTGCTGAATGTGCAAATCTTCTCCACCACGCTGCGTACCGTGGATGGCAAAATTGTGGTTGTGCCGAACGGCAAAATTATCGCCGGCAATATCATTAACTTTTCCCGTGAACCTGCCCGCCGTAACGAATTCATCATCGGCGTGGCCTACGATGCGGACATCGATCAAGTTAAGCAGATCCTGACTGACATCATCACCAGCGACGAGCGTGTGCTGAAGGATCGCGACATCACCGTGCGCCTCAACGAGCTTGGCCCTTCATCCGTCAACTTTGTGGTGCGGGCATGGAGCAAAAGCGGTGACCTGCAAAACGTTTACTGGGACGTGCTGGAGCGCATCAAGAAAGCCCTTGATGCAAACGGCATCGGCATTCCTTATCCGCAGATGGACGTTCACGTTCGCCAGATTAAAGGCTCTGATAACGCATAACCTCCAGGGCCAGCGTTCGCTGGCCTTAATTTTACCTGTAATAATTAGCCATTCTTATCAGCGATTAAAACTATCAATTTCCTCTAATAATTTTTGCGCATTACACTCACGCTCAATGATGAACATTTAAAGGGTGTACAGCGTGTTATCTTATTATTTTCAGGGTATTGCATTGGGAGCCGCGCTAATTCTGCCGCTGGGGCCGCAAAATGCCTTTGTGATGAACCAGGGCATTCGTCGCCAATACCATCTGATGATTGCTTCCCTGTGCGCGCTGAGCGACATCATTCTGATTTGTGGTGGGATTTTTGGCGGCAGCGCCATTCTGATGCAGTCTCCCTGGCTGCTGGCGCTGGTCACCTGGGGCGGCGTGGCATTTCTGCTGTGGTATGGCTGGGGCGCGCTGCGCACGGCGATGAGCAGCAACCTGGAGCTGGCTTCGGCCGAAGTGTTGAAACAAGGGCGCTGGAAAATCGTGGTCACCATGCTGGCAGTGACCTGGCTCAACCCGCATGTCTATCTGGACACCTTTGTGGTGCTTGGCAGCCTGGGCGGCCAGCTGGCGGATGATGCAAAACGCTGGTTTGCACTGGGGACCATTAGCGCCTCTATTCTCTGGTTTTACGGCCTGGCGATTCTTGCCGCCTGGCTTGCTCCCCGTCTGCGTACCGCGAAAGCGCAGCGTATTATCAACGGCGTGGTTGGGATTGTGATGTGGTTTATCGCCGCGCAACTGGCCCGGGATGGCGTGCAGCACATCGCGGCGCTGGTGGGCTAATTCGCCATAATCTGATAGACAAGTTACCATTACAGGCTAAGCTTGCTGGCAGACGCCGGGAGTTTATTGCAAGGCGTAATCACAGTGGAACGTAGCACGGAGGAGTTACAGTGAAGTTTAAAATTTTAGCATTAGCCGCGTTAATGGGATTAGGTTCTGTTTCTGTACAAGCAGGTGAGTTGCCAAACGGGCCGCACGTGGTCACCTCCGGGACAGCCAGCGTTGATGCCGTACCTGATATCGCTACGCTCGCTATCGAAGTCAACGTGTCCGCTAAGGACGCCGCTTCTGCCAAAAAACAGGCCGACGATCGCGTGGCACAATATCTGACTTTCCTGCAGAAAAATGGCGTTGAGAAGAAGGACATCAATGCTGCTAACCTGCGCACACAGCCAGAATATGACTACCTGAAAGACGGCAAAACGCAACTGAAAGGCTATCGGGCGGTACGTCAGGTGGAAGTCACCCTGCGTCAGCTGGATAAAATGAACGAGCTGCTGGATGGGGCACTGAAGTCCGGCCTGAACGAAATCCGTTCCGTGTCGCTGGGGGTTGCGCATCCGGAAGAGTACAAAGACAAAGCACGTAAAGAGGCGATTAGCGACGCAACTCGCCAGGCGAAGCTGCTGGCCGAAGGCTTTAACAGCAAGCTGGGCCCGGTATACAGCGTGCGTTACCACGTGTCTAACTACCAGCCCGCACCGATGGTTCGCATGATGAAAGCGGACGCGGCTGCCCCGGTTTCCGCGCAGGATACCTACGATCAGCAGACTATTCAGTTTGACGATCAGGTTGACGTCGTGTTTGAACTGCAGGGCGCGCAGACCCCGGCGGCCCCTGCTCAGTAAGATGTGACCTTTACCTTAACCCTCGCCGCTGCCGGCGAGGGTTACTCAAAGCGTTATTCCGTATCCTGCCTCAAGACCTTGTGTCCGTACTCCAGCAAAGCATCCGTCACGTTGCGCATCATGCGGCTTTCCGGCGCAAAGCGGTGCCAGTAAAGCATGCGGCGCTGTAGCAGGCCCGGTGTCAGGTCGATTAATTCCCCGCTATTTAACTCGCGCTCAATTTGCAGGTGCGGGATCATACAGCAGGTTGTGCCCTGGCGCGCCAGCTGCACAAAGGCTTCCGAAGAGTTAACGATATGACACGGCACGCTGCCCGGCGACAGGTCAAAGTTCTGCTGTAAAAATGCCTGATGCATATCGTCGAGATGATCAAAGGCGACGGCAGGGGCTTTTAGCAGCGCCGACCGCGTGACGCCGTTCGGGAAATAACGCTCGGCAAAATCTTTCGATCCCACAAACAGGTAGTCCAGCGCGCCCAGGCGATCCACCAGGCAGCTTGGCAGCGGCTGAGGCTGAATGGAGACCGCACCAACCACTTCACCCCGACGCAGGCGCTCCTGAGTGCGGGTTTCATCTTCCACCTGAAGATTCAGGCGAATGGGGGAGTCGGCCAGAACCGGTGCAAGGGCAGGCAGCAGCCAGGTGGCCAGACTGTCGGCGTTGACCGCCAGCGAGAGCAGCAGCGGCGTGGAGCCGGTTTGCTCGTCGCCCAGCCACTCTTCCTCCAGCAGTTCCACCTGACGTAAAAGCGCCAGCAGTTTTTGGCCCTGTTCGGTAGGGCGGGGCGGCACGGTACGCACCAACAATGGCTGGCCGAACATCGTTTCCAGTTGCTTAATACGTTGTGACACCGCCGACTGAGTAATGCACAGCTTCTGCGCCGCACGCTCAAATCCTCGTTCACGAATTACCGCATCCAGCGCCTGCAGCGTTCTGTAGTCCGGGCGTTTCATTGTTGTTCATCTGCTCCTGATTTCGTCGTGCAGCCACTATGACATAAATTTGCCGCTGATTCAGACCAAATCAGCAAACCGGCAAGGTGTTCGAACGTGATGACGTTGGCATTGCGGCAAAGCCGGGGACATTTTTCCGACGCATGCTCTATAATGCGCGTCAGTTTCCACATCACAGGCATAAAATTATGACGCAGGATGAACTGAAAAAAGCAGTCGGATGGGCAGCACTCCAGTACGTGCAGCCGGGCACCATTGTGGGCGTGGGGACGGGCTCAACCGCCGCGCATTTTATTGATGCTTTGGGCACCATCAAACACCAGATTGAAGGTGCTGTTTCCAGCTCCGACGCTTCCACCGCGAAACTGAAAAGCCTTGGGATCCCTGTTTTCGATCTCAACGAGGTGGATTCATTAGGCGTTTACGTTGATGGTGCCGATGAGATCAACCACCAGATGCAGATGATCAAAGGCGGTGGTGCCGCGTTAACCCGCGAGAAAATCATCGCCTCCGTGGCCGACAAGTTTGTCTGCATCGCGGACGCTTCCAAGCAGGTTGATATTCTTGGTAACTTCCCGCTGCCGGTAGAAGTGATCCCGATGGCGCGCAGCGCCGTCGCGCGTGAGCTGGTAAAACTGGGCGGGCGCCCGGAGTACCGGCAGGGCGTGGTCACGGACAACGGTAACATCATTCTGGATGTGCATGGTTTGAGCATCATGGAGCCGATGAAGCTGGAAAATACCATCAACGGTATACCTGGCGTCGTTACCGTGGGCCTGTTTGCGAACCGTGGCGCGGATGTGGCGCTGATTGGCACTGCTGACGGCGTAAAAACCATCGTGAAATGATCTGACCGGGGCGCGTTCAGCGCCCCAAAAAACCGTATAAAAAATGACAAATTATTTTAACCGCATATTTGGTGACATATATCACATTTTGGTAACAGTGCTGTGATTCATGCCTGGTTCACTCTCTCGCTCAGCATTTTATTCTGACTCCCGCCGCCTTATTCCCGCCTGACGATACGGCGACGCAATCGTTCATATTGCCCCAAACGTAGATTTTGATATTTTGACAGAAGGGTAACTTATAGGCGGTGGCGCATCATCGCCTAAAAACGAACACAACAGCACTGAAAATAGGGTCGGGAAATGGCAAAAGTATCACTGGATAAAGACAGAATTAAATTCCTGCTTGTGGAAGGCGTGCACCAGAAGGCGATAGACAGCCTCCGTGCAGCGGGATACACCAACATTGAATTCCATAAAGGCGCGCTGGATTCCGAAGCGCTCAAAGAGTCGATCCGTGATGCTCACTTCATTGGCCTGCGTTCCCGCACCCATTTGACCGAAGAGATCTTTGCCGCGGCTGAAAAACTGGTGGCCGTGGGCTGCTTCTGCATCGGCACCAACCAGGTTGATCTGGATGCGGCGGCGAAGCGTGGTATTCCTGTGTTTAACGCCCCGTTCTCTAACACCCGTTCCGTTGCCGAACTGGTGATTGGTGAATTGCTGCTGCTGCTGCGTGGCATTCCTGAAGCTAACGCCAAAGCGCACCGTGGCGTGTGGAACAAGCTGGCGGTAGGCTCTTTTGAGGCCCGTGGTAAAAAGCTGGGCATCATTGGTTACGGCCACATTGGTACACAGCTGGGGATTCTGGCTGAATCTCTGGGGATGCACGTCTACTTCTACGATATCGAAAACAAGCTGCCGCTGGGCAATGCCACTCAGGTTCAGCATCTTTCCGACCTGCTGAACATGAGCGATGTGGTGAGTCTGCACGTGCCGGAAAACGCCTCCACCAAAAACATGATTGGCGCGAACGAACTGGCGCTGATGAAGCCGGGCTCACTGCTGATCAACGCCTCCCGTGGTACGGTGGTCGATATTCCTGCTCTATGTGGTGCACTTTCCAGCAAGCATCTGTCTGGTGCGGCGATTGACGTCTTCCCGACTGAGCCAGCTACCAACAGCGATCCGTTCAACTCCCCGCTGTGCGAGTTTGACAACGTGATCCTGACCCCGCACATCGGCGGTTCAACTCAGGAAGCGCAGGAAAACATCGGCCTGGAAGTGGCGGGCAAGCTGGCGAAATACTCCGATAACGGCTCAACGTTGTCTGCGGTTAACTTCCCGGAAGTTTCGCTGCCGCTGCACGGGGGCACAACCAGCCGCCTGCTGCATATTCATGAAAACCGCCCAGGGATCCTGACCGCGCTGAACCAGATCTTTGCCGATCAGGGTATCAACATCGCCGCTCAGTTCCTGCAGACCACGCCGCACATGGGGTACGTGGTAATTGATATTGATGCGCCTGAAGATGTTGCTGAGAAGGCGCTGAAGTCAATGAAAGGGATTCCGGGCACCATTCGCGCCCGTTTGCTGTACTGATCTGACGAATGGCCTCTTCCCCGAAGGGGGAAGGGGCATCACCACTGCCAAAGGCGCGATGGCGTCACCACGGCAGGCAAAGGAATATCCCACTGTTCTACCGGCAATGTCTCCACCTGCTGGCAATCATGTGCCAGGCCAACCGGGTAAAGGCCGTGCTGTGGCCAGTGCTGTAGCGTCCTGTCGTAGAATCCACCGCCCATGCCCAGACGCTGCCCCGCTTCATCAAAGGCAACCAGCGGCGTAACCAGTACATCCAGCTTATTCAGCGGCAGCACGTCGCGAACATCCAGCTTAGGCTCAAGAATTTTCAGGCGATTGGTGACCAGATTGCTTTGCGGCGTGTAGCGCAAAAACAGCAGGTTACCGGCGCTAAAAGGATGAAGTACCGGGAGATAAACGTTTTTGCCCGCCTGCCATAAAGCCTCAATCAGCGGCGTGGTATTAAGCTCGCCGTCGAACGAGAGAAACAGCGCCACGGTGTGAGCACGAATAACCGGCTCAAACGCCAGCATACGTTCAGCGGCCTGCAGGGCAAAGGTTTGTTGTTCAGCGGGAGTGAGTGACCGGCGTCTCTGCCGTATCGTTTGGCGAATGTCCTGACGAAGCGTTGAGGTTAACGGGATATGCGTCATGATGGCCGGGTAGTAAAGAGGGAATCTCCGAGATGCCGCCGCAGGCTGTAACCCTTGAACCCTTGGTTCAAGGTGAGTGTGTCGTCATGGTTTTAAGGCTTCTCGGACGAACCGAGCATGCTCACCAACCGCGGAGCGCCACACTCTTGTGGTATGAAATATCGGCTCAGGGGACTGGCCCGCTTGCAAACATCTCAGAGAAATTTTGTCTTCGAAGTTACTCTACCATAGTCAACTGCGAAGTGTTATTCAAACTTTGGACCCTGTCGGTCTGCAATGCGACCTTGCTCAAGCAATGCTTGTTCGATGGTCTGCTGTAGCATCCGAATACGCTCTTCCATACTGGCGGCGTAGTCACGGGTTTTCGACTTTTCCTGAGCCAGTTCGTAGCAAATGTTAAGTGCTGCGATGAACACCAGCTGCTCGGTATTTGTGACTCTAGTGCGAACTTTTAAATCTTGCAACCGCTGATTCAGCTCTTCCGCAGCCTGATTCAGCGCATCCTGTTGTTCAGGCGGACAATTCACGCGTAATGAACGACCGAAAATTTGAATATCGACTGGTTGTGCAGACATGCCACCTTCCTGCTGTTTACTCGCCTGCCTTAACGCCACCGACCCCGGTAGCGGAAGGGGCGCCACTATAGCTATCCCGATATCAAGATACAAGCCCTTTTCTGGTATCTGCGGGGGTCCTGGTGGTAGCATAACACACACTATTCCTGCCAACGATGACGAATGCGCATGTCAATACAGAACGCAATGCCGGACTACGACTTAGTCGGCCAACTTTTGAACCAACAGGGTGTGGGTCTGACGCCTGCAGAAATGCACGGTTTGATCAGCGGCATGCTGTGCGGTGGTAACAAAGACACCAGCTGGCAAACGCTGCTGCATGACCTGACTAACGAGGGCCTGGCCTTTAGCCAGAACCTTGCCGATCCGCTACGCCAGATGCACGGCGCCATTGGCGACGCGCTGGAAGACGAAGGCTTCCTGTTCCAGCTTTACCTGCCGGACGGGGATGATGTCTCCGTTTTCGATCGCGCCGATGCGCTTTCCGGCTGGGTAAACCATTTCCTGCTGGGCCTCGGCGTGATGCAGAGCAAGCTCGACAAAGTCACCGGTGAAACCGGCGAAGCCATTGACGATCTGCGTAATATTGCCCAGTTGGGTTATGACGAGGACGAAGATCAGGAAGAGCTGGAAATGTCCCTCGAAGAGATTATTGAGTATGTGCGCGTTGCGGCGCTGCTGTGCCACGACACCTTTACTCATGCGGCACCGACCGCACCTGAGGTACGCAAACCTACGCTCCACTAACGGTCAAAAAGTCAGGAGATGTGATGAACCAGCAGGAATTTCTTCGCCGTCGCCAGGCGCTTCTGGCGAAAATGGTGCCTGGCAGCGCTGCGTTAATTTTCGCGGCCCCGGAAGCGACCCGTAATGCCGACAGTGAATACCCTTATCGGCAGAGCAGCGATTTTTGGTACTTCACAGGTTTTAATGAGCCGGAAGCTGTGCTGGTGCTCATTAAAAGCGATGAGTCGCATAATCACAGCGTACTGTTCAACCGCGTGCGGGACAAAAGTGCAGAAATTTGGTTTGGCCGCAGGCTTGGCCAGGACGCTGCCCCGCAGAAGTTAGGAGTGGATCGCGCGCTGGCCTTCAGCGAAATTGGTGAGCAATTACATCTCCTGCTAAACGGCCTGGATGTGGTTTACCACGCTCAGGGCGAGTACGAATATGCGGATAACATCGTTTTTGCCGCGCTGGATACGTTGCGTCGTGGTTCGCGTCAAAACCTGACCGCGCCAGCAACGCTGACCGACTGGCGCCCAATGGTGCACGAACTACGCCTCTTCAAATCCGAAGAAGAGATTGCCGTTATGCGTCGCGCCGGGGAGATTTCCGCGCTGGCGCATACTCGTGCCATGCAGGCCTGCCGCCCGGGAATGTTTGAATATCAGCTCGAAGGTGAAATTCACCACGAGTTTACCCGCCACGGCGCGCGTTATCCTTCGTACACCACTATTGTTGGCGGCGGCGAGAACGGCTGCATTCTGCATTACACCGAAAACGAAAGTGTACTGCGCGACGGCGACCTGGTGCTGATAGACGCCGGGTGCGAATACCAGAGCTACGCCGGCGATATCACACGTACTTTCCCTGTTAACGGCAAATTCAGTCCGGCTCAGCGTGAAATTTACGACATCGTGCTGGAATCGCTCGAAACCTCGCTAAAACTCTACCGGCCGGGCACCTCCATGCAGGAAGTGACGACGGAAGTGGTACGCATCATGGTTAAGGGGCTGGTGAAGCTCGGTATTCTGAAAGGCGATATCGATCATCTGATAGCCAATAACGCCCATCGCGCGTTCTTCATGCATGGCCTGAGCCACTGGCTGGGGCTGGACGTTCACGATGTAGGTTCTTATGGCGTGGACAAGTCTCGCGTGCTGGAGCCGGGTATGGTCATCACCGTGGAACCAGGGCTTTATATTGCGCCGGATGCAGACGTGCCCGCGCAGTACCGTGGCATCGGCATCCGCATTGAAGACGACATTGTGATCACCAAAGACGGCAACGAGAACCTGACCGCCAGCGTGGTGAAATCCGCAGACGATATCGAAGCGTTGATGGCGGCGGCGCGCCAGCCATGAGTGTCATCATTGTTGGCGGTGGGATGGCGGGGGCTACGCTGGCGTTAGCCATCTCAACCCTCACCCAGGGGAAATTGCCGGTGCACCTGATCGAAGCGATTGCTCCGGACTCAGCCGTTCATCCGGGGTTTGATGCCAGAGCCATCGCGCTTGCACAGGGCACCCGGCAGCAGCTGGCCCGCATTGGCGTATGGTCTGCGCTTGCCGACTGCGCCACGGCAATTAAAACCGTACACGTCAGCGACAAAGGCCATGCTGGCTTCGTCACCCTTGAGGCTGAAGATTACCAGATTGATGCGCTTGGGCAGGTTGTGGAGCTTCATGATGTCGGGCTGCGTCTTTTTAGCCTGCTGCGTAAAGCGCCAGGCGTAACGCTGCACTGCCCGCAGCGCGTTGCGTCGTTTACCCGGCACGAACATAGCGTGCAGGTTGTGCTGGATAACGGTGTTGAACTGCTGGGCAATATTCTGGTTGCCGCGGATGGCACGCGTTCTAAGCTGGCGGCGCAGTGTGGTATCACCTGGCTGCCGCAGAGCTACCAGCAAATCGCCGTGATTGCCAACGTCACCACCTCTGAACCCCATCATGGCCGGGCATTTGAGCGCTTTACCGAACACGGGCCGATTGCCATGCTGCCGATGTCCGACGGGCGCTGCTCGCTGGTCTGGTGCCATGCGCTGGATGCCCGTGAGGAGGTTGAAAGCTGGAGCGAAGCAGCGTTTTGCCAGCAGCTTCAGCGTGCCTTTGGCTGGCGGCTGGGGCGAATTACTCATGCAGGCATTCGCCATCATTATCCGCTGGCGTTACAACAGGCTTCACAGACCGTATCCCATCGCCTGGCGCTGGTGGGCAATGCCGCGCAAACGCTGCATCCGATAGCCGGGCAGGGATTCAACCTTGGCCTGCGCGACGTTATGTCGCTGGCTGAAGGGTTAGCAGAGGCACACGCGGCAGGCACGGATGTCGGCAGTTTCCCGGTTCTGGCTGCTTATCAGCAGCGCCGTGCCGCAGATAAAGCGGCAACCATCGGCGTCACTGACGGGCTGGTTCAGCTGTTTGCTAACCGTTGGGCACCGCTGGTGGCGGGCCGTAATCTTGGCCTGATGGCGATGGAACATTTTACTCCGGCACGAGACGTGCTGGCTCAGCGCACCCTGGGTTGGGTGGCGCGTTAAAGGAGAGTCAATTTGCAAAGCGTAGATGTGGCGATTGTCGGCGGCGGCATGGTGGGGCTGGCGGTAGCCTGCGGGCTTCAGGGCAGCGGCCTGCGCGTTGCGGTCATTGAAAGCCACCTTCCTCAGCCGTTGGCACCTGAAGCTGCCCCGGAACTGCGCGTTTCGGCGATCAATGCGGCCAGTGAAAAGCTGCTGACGCATCTGGGCGCGTGGTCAAAAATTAGCGAGCGAGCCAGTAGCTATCACGGGATGGAAGTCTGGGAGCGAGACAGCTTTGGGCAAATCGCCTTTGATGATAAGAGCTTCGGTTTTAGCCATCTGGGGCACATCATCGAAAACTCGGTAATTCACCAGGCGCTGTGGCAACGTGCGGAGCAATGTAGCGACATCAGCCTGATGGCCCCCGTGGACATCAACCAGGTCGCCTGGGGTGAAAACGAAGCGTTCCTGACCCTTAAGGACGGCACGATGCTAACTGCAAGGCTGGTGGTGGGCGCAGATGGCGCCAACTCCTGGCTGCGGGACAAAGCCGATATCCCGCTGACGTTCTGGGACTATAACCACCATGCGCTGGTGGCGACGATTCGCACCGCCGAGCCGCATCAGGCCGTTGCGCGTCAGGTGTTCCACGGCGAAGGTATTCTGGCGTTTCTGCCGCTTTCTGACCCGCATCTTTGCTCGATTGTCTGGTCGCTGCCGCCGGAAGAAGCGGTGCGTATGCAGCAGGCCGATGATGAAGCGTTTAATCAGGCGCTTTCCGTCGCGTTTAATATGCGCCTCGGGTTGTGTTCTGTTGAAAGCGAGCGTCGTACCTTCCCGCTGACGGGCCGCTACGCCCGCAGCTTTGCCGGTCATCGTCTGGCGCTGGTGGGCGATGCCGCCCATACCATTCACCCGCTGGCCGGGCAGGGCGTCAACCTTGGTTTTATGGATGCCGCTGAATTGATTGCGGAAATTCGCCGCCTGCATCGCGAAGGCAAAGATTTTGGGCAGCATCTCTACCTGCGTCGCTATGAGCGCAGCCGCAAGCACAGCGCGGCGGTGATGCTGGCCAGTATGCAAGGCTTCCGGGATCTGTTTGCCGGCAGCAATCCGGCAAAAAAACTCTTCAGAGACATTGGCCTGAAGCTTGCCGATACGTTGCCGGGGGTTAAACCGCAGCTGGTTCGCCAGGCGATGGGGCTACAAGATCTGCCGTCCTGGCTGCGCTGAATCCTCGTCATACTTCGAGCTACAGCGGTGTTAGCGGCACTCAGCCACTCGATGTAATCTATAGTGATAACTCCGTCACATTTCCCTTCCCGATGACCGGGAAGGGTATCTGCTCCCTCGTTTGAAATATTCTAATCTCAGGACAAATCTCGGATTACATTTTCTAATCTTACAAATTATGCGATGTAGTCAATTTGTTTCTGAAATGGTCGTAAATGTTAGCCAGTGCTAAATTCGACACTAAATACCTGCGGTTAATGTGGAGTGAATCGCATTTTTACAGTGAATAACTCTGCACACTTCCTCTCCCATTTTGGTCATAAGCTAATGCAATGACCGTTTTTCGCTTATGGTTTACGCCCCCGTTCGGTGGTAAGTTCAGGTCAAAGGTAACGTTTGCGTCGCTATCGGGGAACGGTGGCGATGCCGGGTTTCGTCTGACGGTTGGCAAAGCCAAATCCGCTTTGCAACCAGATGGTTAAAGAGGAAAAGATGACTCAACAGACCCCCTTATTTGAACAGCACACGCTCTGCGGTGCCCGCATGGTTGATTTCCACGGCTGGATGATGCCGCTGCACTACGGCTCGCAAATTGATGAGCACCATGCTGTACGCACCGACGCCGGTATGTTCGACGTGTCGCACATGACCATCGTCGACCTGCACGGCAGCCGTACCCGCGAGTTTCTGCGTTACTTAGTCGCCAACGACGTCGCCAAACTCACCCAGCCGGGCAAAGCCCTTTACACCGCCATGCTCAATGCTTCCGGTGGCGTGATTGACGACCTGATCATCTATTTCCTCACCGAAGACTATTTCCGCCTCGTTGTTAACTCCGCCACTCGTGAAAAAGACCTTGCCTGGATTAACCAGCACGCTGAACCGTTTGGCGTGTCCGTCACCGTGCGTGACGACCTGGCGCTGATTGCCGTTCAGGGGCCGAATGCGAAGGCCAAAGCCGCCACGCTGTTTAGCGAAGCGCAGCGTAAGGCCGTGGAAGGCATGAAGCCATTCTTTGGCGTGCAGTCCGGCGATCTGTTCATTGCCACCACCGGCTACACCGGCGAAGCGGGCTATGAAATTGCAATGCCGAACGACAAAGCTGCAGGATTCTGGGCGCAACTGGTTGAAGCGGGCGTTAAGCCTTGCGGCCTGGGCGCTCGCGACACGCTGCGCCTGGAAGCGGGCATGAACCTTTACGGACAGGACATGGACGAAGGCGTTTCTCCGCTGGCCGCGAACATGGGCTGGACCATCGCGTGGCAGCCGGAAGATCGAGCGTTTATCGGCCGTGAAGCGCTGGAAGCACAGCGCGCGAACGGCGCCGAAGAGCTGGTTGGCTTGATCATGACCGAAAAAGGCGTATTACGTAATGAGCTGCCGGTACGGTTTACCGACGCGCAGGGCAATACGCACGAAGGGGCAATTACCAGCGGCACTTTCTCGCCAACGCTCGGCTACAGCATTGCGCTGGCTCGCGTCCCGGCGGGCATCGGTGAAACGGCGATTGTGCAGATTCGTAACCGCGAAATGCCGGTCAAAGTCACCAAACCTATTTTTGTTCGCGCCGGTAAGCCGGTCGCGCTTTAAATTTTGAAATCAGGTATCAGGAGAAAACAATGAGCAATGTGCCGAACGAACTGAAATACAGCAAAGAGCACGAATGGCTGCGTAAAGAAGCTGACGGCAGCTACACCGTGGGCATCACCGAACACGCGCAGGAACTGCTGGGCGACATGGTATTTGTTGACCTGCCTGAAGTGGGCGCCACCGTTTCTGCCGGTGATGATTGTGCCGTTGCTGAATCCGTGAAAGCGGCTTCTGACATTTACGCCCCAATCAGCGGTGAAATTGTTGCGGTCAACGACGCGCTGAGCGACAGCCCGGAGCTGGTCAACAGCGAGCCTTACGGCGAAGGCTGGATCTTCAAAATTAAAGCCAGCGACGAAGCACAGGTTGCCGCGCTGCTGGATGCTTCTGCCTATGAAGCACTGTTAGAAGACGAGTAATTTTTAAACCCCTCTCCCATGTGGGGAGGGGAAACCATTTCAGGAATCACCGCTCATGACCCAGTCTTTACGTCAGTTAGAGAATCACGAAGCGTTTATCGACCGTCACATTGGCCCGGATGCGCAGCAGCAGCAAGAAATGCTGGAGACCGTCGGCGCGAAGACGCTCCCCGACCTGATCGCCAGCATCGTTCCGCAGGACATTCAGCTTGCTGAGCCGCCTCAGATTGGCTCCGCGGCGACCGAGTTTGCCGCGCTGGCCGAGTTAAAAGCCATCGCCAGCCGCAATAAACGCTTCAAAACTTACATTGGCATGGGTTATACCGCGGTACAAACGCCGCCGGTGATTCTGCGTAACATGCTGGAAAACCCAGGCTGGTACACCGCCTACACGCCTTACCAGCCAGAAGTTTCCCAGGGCCGTCTTGAAGCGCTGCTGAACTTCCAGCAGGTCACGCTCGACCTGACCGGCATGGATATCGCTTCCGCTTCTCTGCTTGATGAAGCCACCGCGGCAGCCGAAGCGATGGCGATGGCCAAACGCGTCAGCAAGCTGAAAAACGCTAACCGTTTCTTCGTGGCCTCTGACGTTCACCCACAAACGCTGGACGTGGTGCGTACCCGCGCGGAAACCTTTGGCTTTGACGTCATTGTCGATGATGCCGCCAAAGTGCTGGATCATCAGGATGTATTTGGCGTGCTGCTTCAGCAGGTGGGCACCACCGGCGAAGTGCATGATTACACGGCACTGATTGCCGAGCTGAAGCAGCGCAAAGTTGTGGTTAGCGTAGCCGCAGATTTCATGACGCTGGTGATGCTGACCGCGCCGGGCAAACAGGGTGCAGATATAGTCTTCGGCTCTGCCCAGCGCTTCGGTGTCCCAATGGGCTACGGCGGCCCGCACGCGGCGTTCTTCGGCGCTCGCGATGAATTTAAACGCTCCATGCCTGGCCGTATTATCGGCGTTTCCCGCGATGCCGCTGGCCGCACCGCGCTGCGCATGGCGATGCAAACTCGCGAACAGCATATCCGCCGCGAGAAAGCGAACTCCAACATCTGTACTTCCCAGGTGCTGCTGGCGAACATTGCCAGCCTGTATGCGGTCTTCCACGGCCCGGCTGGCCTGAAACGTATTGCAGGCCGCATCCACCGCCTGACCGACATTCTGGCCGCTGGCCTGCAGCAGAAAGGCCTGATTCTGCGCCACAAACACTGGTTCGACACCCTTTGTGTTGAAGTGGCTGACAAAGCCGCCGTGCTGGCGCGCGCCGAAGCGCGTGAAATTAACCTGCGCAGCGACATCCTGAACGCGGTAGGCATCACCCTTGATGAAGCCACCACCCGTGAAGATGTTGTTGCTCTGTTCGACGTGCTGCTGGGCGATGCTCACGGTCTGGATATCGACAAGCTGGATCGCGACGTGGCCAACGACAGCCAGTCCATTCCGGCCCCGATGCTGCGCGACGACGAGATCCTGACCCACCCGGTCTTTAATCGCTACCACAGCGAAACAGAGATGATGCGCTACATGCACTCTCTGGAGCGTAAAGATCTGGCGCTCAACCAGGCGATGATCCCGCTTGGTTCCTGCACCATGAAGCTGAACGCCGCGGCCGAAATGATCCCAATCACCTGGCCGGAATTTGCTGAGCTGCATCCGTTCTGCCCGGCAAACCAGGCTGAAGGCTATCACCAGATGATCGCCCAGCTGTCCGACTGGCTGGTGAAATTGACCGGCTACGACGCGCTGTGCATGCAGCCGAACTCCGGCGCGCAAGGCGAATACGCTGGCCTGCTGGCTATCCGCCGCTACCACGAAAGCCGCAACGAAGGTAGCCGCAACATCTGCCTGATCCCAAGCTCTGCGCACGGCACCAACCCGGCTTCGGCACAAATGGCAGGTATGGAAGTGATCGTCGTGGCCTGTGATAAACAAGGCAACATCGATCTGCAGGATCTGCGTGTTAAAGCTGAACAGGCTGGTGAAGCGCTCTCCTGCATCATGGTGACTTACCCATCCACCCACGGCGTGTACGAAGAAACGATCCGCGAAGTGTGCCAGATCGTGCATCAGTTTGGCGGCCAGGTTTACCTGGACGGCGCCAACATGAACGCGCAGGTCGGGATCACCACGCCTGGCTATATCGGCGCGGACGTGTCGCACCTCAACCTGCATAAAACCTTCTGTATTCCGCACGGCGGCGGCGGCCCGGGCATGGGCCCAATCGGCGTTAAAGCGCATCTGGCGCCATTTGTGCCGGGTCACAGCGTGGTGCAGATTGAAGAGATGCTGACCCAGCAAGGCGCAGTTTCCGCCGCCCCGTTTGGCAGCGCCTCCATTCTGCCAATCAGCTGGATGTACATCCGCATGATGGGCGCGGACGGCCTGAAGAAAGCCAGCTCCGTAGCGATTCTGAACGCCAACTACATCGCGACCCGCCTGAAATCCGCGTATCCGGTGCTGTACACCGGCACGAACGGCCGCGTGGCTCACGAATGTATTCTGGATATTCGTCCGCTGAAAGAAGAAACCGGCATCAGCGAGCTGGATATCGCCAAGCGCCTGATCGACTTCGGCTTCCACGCGCCAACCATGTCGTTCCCGGTAGCGGGCACGCTGATGGTTGAGCCAACCGAATCCGAAAGCAAAATGGAGCTGGACCGCTTTATTAATGCGATGCTGTCCATTCGCAGTGAAATCGACCGCGTGGTTGCAGGCGAATGGCCGCTGGAAGACAACCCGCTGGTGAACGCGCCGCACACTCAGGATGAAATCGTTTCCGAGTGGGCGCACCCGTACACCCGCGAACTGGCAGTCTTCCCGGCTGGTCACGGTAATAAATACTGGCCAACCGTGAAGCGTCTTGACGACGTTTACGGCGACCGCAATCTGTTCTGCTCCTGCGTGCCGATGAGCGAGTACGAATAGTTTTAGCGACGTTGATTAAGGGCACTTCGGTGCCCTTTCTTGTTTTTGGGGAATCACATGAAGATAGCTCTGGTTACCGGCGGCAGCCGGGGGATTGGCAAAGCTACCTCGCTGTTGCTGGCTCAGCATGGTTATAAAGTGGTGGTGAACTACCTCCGCAATAAGCAGGCTGCGGATGAAGTCGTCAATACGATCATTGCTGAGGGTGGCGAAGCGCTGGCGCTGCGGGCGGATATTGCCGATGAGCTGCAGGTAATGGCGATGTTCGCCGAAATCGATAACGCATTCGGGCCGCTGACCGCGCTGGTGAATAACGCCGGGATCTTGTTCCAGCAATCGACCATTGAAAACCTGACGGCGGAACGTATCAATCGCGTGCTGACGACAAACGTGACCGGGTATTTTCTCTGCTGCCGGGAAGCGGTGAAGCGTATGGCGTACCGCCACGGTGGGGAAGGCGGGGCAATTGTGAACGTTTCTTCAGCCGCGTCCCGCTTAGGCGCTGCCGGGGAATATGTTGATTATGCTGCGTCTAAAGGCGCGGTCGATACGTTGACCACCGGGCTGGCGGTAGAAGTTGCCGCGCAGGGGATCCGCGTGAACGGCGTGCGACCCGGTTTCATTTATACCGAAATGCATGCTTCCGGCGGGGAAGCTGGGAGAGTTGACCGGGTGAAAACGGCATTGCCGATGCAGCGCGGCGGTCAGCCGGAAGAGATCGCGGAGGCCATTTTATGGCTGCTGAGCGAAAAGGCATCTTACGTGACCGGCACCTTTATTGATGCAGCAGGTGGGAAATAAGTTCGCTACGCCAGAAGAGGGTGAGACTGGCGTAGCGTAAGGCTTATTGCTTGCTCATGCTGTCTTTCGCCATACCGTCTTTGGCCATGCTGTCTTTGCCCATATGGTCTTTGCTCATTCCGTCTTTCTTCATACCGTCTTTGGACATGCAATCTTTCTTCATGCCGTCCTTGTTCATGCCGTCTTTACAGGTGTGGGTCATTTTGCCCATGCCGTCTTTGGCCATGGAATCTTTGCTCATCGAATCCGCAGCGTTAGCCCCGGCGATACCGAACAGCATGGTGGAGCACAGCAGGGCAGCGTAGATCTTTTTCATGATGTATTTCCTTGATTTATCTGTGAGACAGAGAGTTAACTACCACCGAACCAGTTATAGCCCTGGTCTTCCCAGTAGCCGCCGGGGTAGCGATTGGTGACTTCAATGACCTGAATATGCTTCGGGTTCTTGTAGCCGAGTTTGGTCGGGATACGCAGTTTCATCGGGTAGCCATATTTACGCGGCAGGACTTTGCCATCCCAGGTTAAAGCAATCAGCGTTTGCGGATGCAGCGCGGTGGCCATATCGATGCTGGTGTAGTAGTCATCCGCGCATTTAAAGCTGACGTATTTGGCTCGCAGGTCGGCACCAATCCCTTTCAGGAACAGGGCAAAAGGGACGCCGCCCCATTTGCCGATAGCGCTCCAGCCTTCGACGCAGATATGGCGAGTCACCTGGCTGACCTGCGCCATCTGGTGAAGTTGTGCCAGCGTCCACGGGCGCTTGTCGGTAATCAGCCCGGCAAGCTCCAGGCGGTAGCTGTCGCCGTTGATGTCCGGCGCTTCATCCTCGCCGTAAAAGGCGTTAAACGGGAAGTTAACGTCGATCATGCTTTCCGGGTAAACCGGTGCCAGCTGGCTGCCGTTAAACAGCCAGGCCTGGATGCGGTCGTTAAAACGTGAAATCTTGCTGAGCGAACTTTCAACCGTCGCGTTATCGCTGATATCGCAGCCAGTGAGCATCGCGATGCCGCCGAGCGTTAAGCCCTGCTTTAAAAAACGACGGCGGCCTTCCTGCGTGAGCTGCTTATTAATCAGCTGCGTCGCTTCTTTAATGATTTCGTTTTTATCGCTCATGTTTCTTCCTCAGCGGCCACGGAGCATGGCGAGCAGCGTGCGGGGCACCAGCGCCACCATCAGCAGATGAATCACCACGAAACCGACCAGTGCGGACATGGCATAAAAGTGGATAAACCTCGCCGTGTCGTAGCCGCCCAGCAATTCTCGCAGCAGGGCAAACTGCACGGATTTCCACACTACGAGGCCGGAAACAACCAGCAGCAGGCTGTCGGCGATAACAAACAGATAGGCCGCCTTTTGCACCATGTTGTAATGGCTCAGGTCGGCGTGGGCTAATTTCCCCCGCAGCGCCGCAAAGGCATCCTGGAAGAATTCACGAGGCGATAAGGGCCAGTATTTCTGCTTAAAGCGGCCGCTCAAGAGATTGCACAGCAGGTAAATCACGCCGTTGACCGCAAACAGCCACATCCCGGCGAAGTGCCACTGCAGCGCGCCGCCCAGCCAGCCGCCGAGCGTCAGTTCATTGGCAAACTGGAAATGAAACAGCGGAGAGGCGTTATAAATGCGCCAGCCGCTGGTGACCATAATCAGGATCGCCAGCGCATTCAGCCAGTGGCAGAGCCTCAGCCACAGCGGGTGAATGAGCGTTGGGGCGGTATGCAGCGTTGAGCTTTCCATCGTCCGGCTTCCTCGTGATTTGATGCAGCGAGTATTGGCCAGATTTGTTCCCCATTGCCTCACGCAAAGTTAAATTAAATGTGACAACTTAACCGACGCGAGTTGTGTAAACTTTGGCTATGCCAGCGTGTGGGGACAGACAAAGTGAATCAGGCAAAAAAAATACTGATCGTTGAAGACGACGAAAATATCGCCGAGCTTTTGCAACTGCATTTGCGGGAAGAAGGCTTCGAGATTGTGCATGCCGCCGACGGCAATGTCGGCCTGGAAAAGCTCAGGCAGGGTGGCTGGGATGCGCTGATTCTCGATCTGATGCTGCCCGGTGTCGATGGCCTGGAGATTTGCCGCTTTGCCAGAAGTATGACGCGCTACACGCCGATTATTATGATCAGCGCTCGCTCCAGCGAAACGCACCGCGTGCTGGGGCTTGAGCTGGGCGCGGACGACTACCTGGCAAAACCTTTTTCAATGCTCGAGCTGGTCGCCCGCGTGAAGGCGCTGTTCCGCCGTCAGGAGGCCATGAGCCAAAACCTCAAGATAGACGCCGGCACGCTGACGTTTGGCCCGCTGACAATTGATCCGCTGGCCCGAGATGTTCGGCTGAATCAGATGCCCGTGGAGCTCACCCCGCGAGAGTTTGATTTGCTCTACTTCTTTGCCCGCAACCCGGACAAAGTGTTTTCGCGGCTGCACCTGCTCAACCAGGTTTGGGGCTACCAGCACGAAGGCTATGAGCACACCGTAAACACCCACATCAACCGGCTGCGCATCAAGATTGAAGATAACCCGGCGGAGCCGAATTTTATCCGCACCGTGTGGGGTAAAGGCTACAAGTTTACCGCCCAGATACGTGAGTAACCCTATGCGAATCCTTACGCTTTCCCGCCGCCTGACGCTGGTTTTTGCCGTGCTGCTGCTGACCGCCTGCGCCTTTTTGGGCTGGCTTCAGGTGCGTACCAGCACACAGTACAGCCAGGCCGTTATTCAGCAGCTTTCCGGCGACCTTGCACAGCACATCAACCAGAGCTATCCGCTGCTCGGGCAGGACGGGCTCAACAAAGACTCGGTCCGCACGCTGTTCGACCATTTGATGGCCGTTAACCCCAGCGTGGAAGTTTATCTGCTTGATAAACAAGGTAATATCATTGGCGATGCAGCCCCGGATGGGCATATTAAACGCCATCAGGTCGATCTCGCTCCGCTACGGACCGCGCTGAACGGCGGCAAATTCCCGCTTTATGGCGACGACCCGCGCAGCCTGGACGGGCAGAAGGTTTTTAGCGTGGCGCCGATGATGCAGGACGGCAAGCTGGAAGGCTATTTGTATGTGGTGTTGCTGGGTGAAACTTACAATCAGCTCGCCAACAGCGCGCAATTCGATGCGGTGTTGAAACTCAGCCTGTTTCTGCTCAGCCTGATCTGTGTGCTGGGGCTGGTGGTGGGTGGCCTTGCATTTCGCTGGATCACACGCCCGCTACGCGAACTTTCGCAGCACGTGAAGGCGCTGGAGTCAGGGGGGATGGCTGAAATGCAGGCCATGGCGGCTCTGCCGCAAAATCCAGGTGGAGATGGGGATGAACTTGCTCAACTGCGGCATGGGGTTATTGCTATGGCCGGGCGAATCTCCGAGCAATGGCATAGCCTGACCCAGCAAGATCAGCTGCGTCGCGAATTTATTGCCAATATCTCCCATGACCTGCGAACGCCGCTAACGTCGCTGCATGGTTACCTCGAAAGCCTGTCGGTCATGTCAGCCACGCTGAGCGAAGCGGAGAAAAAGCGCTATCTGGATATTGCGCTGGCACAGAGTCAGAAGGTTGGGGCACTGGCGCAGTCGCTGTTCGAACTGGCGCGGCTGGAATACGGGGTGGTGAAGCCGCATAAAGAAAGTTTCTCCCTGAGCGAACTGCTGCAGGATGTGTTCCAGAAATTTGAGCTACCGGCGCAGACTCGCCAGCTGGAGCTGCTGGCTGACATCCAGCCCGGATTGCCGCTGATTGAAGCCGACGTCAGCATGATTGAGCGTGTGTTGACCAATCTGTTAGACAACGCCATTCGCCATACGCCGGACAAAGGCGTGATTTCCGTCCGGCTGTGGAAAGAGGTGGATAAAGTCATGGTGCAGGTCAGCGACAGCGGGCCAGGCATTCCGCAGGAGTTAAAAGAGGGGCTGTTTGTACGACCTTCGATTGTGAATCAATCCCGGCTCAGGGTTGGTGGGCTTGGGCTGATGATTGTACGCCAGATGCTGCAACTGCACGGCAGCGACATTTCGCTGGTGGACCAGCCAAAACGTGGAGCCTGCTTCCGGTTTGGCTTACCCGTTTAATTGACATCCTCCCCGCCCTAAAGGGCGAGGATTCCTGCTACGCTCAAACCAGGGTCTGAGTCGTTTCGGTGGGTTCCTGCTTCATCGAGCGGCCTAAAGCTGCCATCTCTCCACAGGCTAACGCGGCGTGCC
>NZ_FXAS01000001.1:0-300133 GCF_900177785.1 Cedecea sp. NFIX57
GGGAAAGGCGTTCAAAGTGGCCATAACGGCCTGTATCAGAAAGCTGGTGACCATCCTGAATGCAATGCTTCGGGATAATAAAGAATGGGTGACGACATAGCGCCACCCTTGACTTTAAACACAGCTGCTCTCCCTTTGGGGAGAGGGCCGGGGTGAGGGGGGGAGCGATAAGTGAACGGAACCACCCCTGGTTAACATAAAGAAAATCACCCCACTAAAAACACACCTAACGCCGCGCGACAACGCTCACAGAACATCATATGATTATCGGCTCCCTTACCGCCTCGTGGAGACCGTATGTCGTTACGTATTGAAGTCATCAAAGATAAAGTCCTGTCTGATAACTACTTCATCCTGCGCAATATTACTTATGACCTGTCTCGTAACGGGGCTGAAAGCGTGCGCCATAAGCGCGAGGTTTATGATCGGGGCAACGGGGCGACCATTCTGCTTTATAACCGCGAAAAGAAAAGCGTGGTGCTAACACGCCAGTTCCGCGTCGCGACCTGGGTTAACGGGAATGAAGACGGCATGCTGATAGAAGCCTGCGCCGGGCTGTTGGATGCCGATGAGCCGGAAGTCTGCGCGCGCAAAGAGGCCATGGAAGAAACGGGCTTTCAGGTGGGTGAAGTTGAGAAAGTCTTTGAGCTGTACATGTCTCCCGGCGGCGTGACCGAAATCGTCTATTTCTATCTGGCGGAATACAGTGACTCTCAGCGAGAGGGGGCTGGCGGCGGCGTGGAAGATGAAGATATCGACGTGCTGGAAATCCCGTTTAGCCAGGCGATGGTGATGGTCAAGAACGGTGAAATTCGCGACGGTAAGACCGTGATACTGCTGCAACAGCTGCAGTTGCGCAATATCATGGGGTAAAGCTCCATAAAATCATACCATTGCAATTTTTAATATTGCGATAAAGCTATCCGACAAATCCGATTGAGCAGGCTGTCTCGTAGGCCGAATATACGTCGCACCATCGTACGTTTTTCACGCTTTGCATCTTAGGGCAGCCTTCAATGTTCTATCGGATATCCTCCTTACTCATGCTTGCACTGCTGGCGGCTAATGCTGCACGTGCCGCGCCGGCACAAAAGCAGTTTTCCGACTGGCAGGTGACCTGCAATAACCAGAACTTTTGCAGCACCCGTAATACCGGGGCGCATCAGGGGCTGGTGATGACGATTACCCGGGGGGCCGGGGCTCGCATTGATAGCAGTTTGCGTATCGACCTTGGGAATATGGAGAGTGTGGACGTCAAAGTTCCGCCTGTAGCACCGCGGCTGCGGCTCGACGACGCGCCTCTTGTTATCCAGCCTAACGAATGGAAAGTGTCACCTCACCATTTGATGACCAATAATCCGGAGGCGATTAACGCTCTGTTAAACGCTGTTGTGAACGGCGACAAAATCACGCTTGCCGATGGGATGGGCATTATCTCACTCAGCGGGCTGAAAGCGGCGCTGCTGTTTATCGACAGCCAGCAAAAGCGTATTGGCAGTGAAACCGCGTGGATTAAAAAAGGTGACGGGCCTCCGCTCAGCGTGCCTCCGGCTCCGCCGCTGAAAGAAGTGGCTGCAGCAACGGCCACATCAACGCCGCTTTCACACGACGAACTGAACGATCTGCTGGATTACGGCACATGGCGAATGAATAACAGCCAGTGTTCACTCGATCCACAGCGCCGGGAAGTGCGCGTTTTCCCTCTGACCGACGACAAAGCGCTGATGCTGACCAGCTGTGAAGCAGGCGCCTATAACGTGGTGTCTCTGGCCTGGGTCATCTCCCGGCAAAAGCCGTTTGTCGCCAGGACGATTCACCTGCGGTTACCCTTTATGCCGGACAGCGGTAGCACCGAACTGGAACTGATGAATGCTGGATTTGATGTGCACAGCAAAGAGCTAACGACTTTGGCGAAAGGGCGCGGGCCCGGCGATTGCGGGGTGGCCACGCGCTGGCGCTTTGATGGGCAGCGTTTTCGACTGGTTCGCTATGCGGAAGAGCCCGCCTGTGATGGCTGGCATAAAGCGGGCGGCTGGCCGACGCTGTGGGTCACCAAATAGGTTGGCTCATTGAAAAAAGAAAACCCTCTCCCGGAAGGAGAGGGTTGGCAGAGTAGGGCTATTTCTTGCCGAGTGATTTTTTCGCCGTGGCTACGATGTTTTCTACCGTAAAGCCAAAGAACGGGAACAGCTTCCCTGCAGGGGCGGATTCGCCGAAGGTTGTCATACCTACAATCCCGCCTTTAAGACCGACGTATTTGTACCAGTAATCGGCAATACCCGCCTCTACCGCAACGCGGGCACGGACGGCATAAGGCAGAACGGATTCCTGATACGCCTCATCCTGAGAATCGAAAACGTCGGTGGATGGCATCGACACGACGCGCACTTTATGCCCTTCTTTGCTCAATGCTGCCGCGGCTTCGACGGTAATTTCGATCTCAGAGCCTGTGGCAATCAGGATGAGATCCGGCTTGCCGTCGCTGTCCTTCAGAATATATCCGCCGCGGCTGATGGCTTTCAGTTGCTCAGGCGTACGATCCATCTGTGCCAGGTTCTGGCGAGACAGGATCAGCGCAGTTGGGCCAGTCTGGCGCTCAAGCGCGGATTTCCAGGCCACTGCGGCCTCAACCTGATCGCAAGGGCGCCATGTGCTGAAGTTTGGCGTCAGGCGCAGGCTGGCTAATTGCTCCACGGCCTGGTGCGTCGGACCATCTTCCCCAAGGCCGATGGAGTCATGGGTATAAACCATGATCTGCCGCGCTTTCATCAGCGCCGCCATACGCGCCGCATTACGGGCGTACTCCACAAACATCAGGAAGGTGGCGGTGTAAGGGATAAAGCCGCCGTGCAGCGCGATACCGTTGGCAATGGCGGTCATGCCGAATTCACGTACGCCGTAGTGGATATAATTCCCGGCGGTGTCCTCTTTAATCGACTTCGAACCTTTCCAGATGGTCAGGTTGCTTGGGGCCAGGTCGGCGGAGCCGCCCAACAGTTCCGGCAGCGACGGGCCGAAGGCGTTAAGAGTATTTTGCGAAGCCTTGCGGGTCGCGATTTTGTCCGGGTTCGCCTGCAGTTGTTCAATGTAGCTTTGGGCCGTTTTCTGCCAGTTATCCGGCAGCTTACCTTCGGTACGGCGTTTAAATTCGGCGCTGAGGGTAGGGTGTGCCTTTGCGTAAGCGGCAAATTTCTCTTTCCAGGCGGCTTCTGCTTTTTCGCCAGCCTCTTTGGCATCCCAGGCGTGATAAACCTCTTTTGGGATCTCAAACGGCGGGTATTTCCAGCCAAGCTGCTTGCGGGCCAGGGCGACTTCTTCTTCACCGAGCGGCGCGCCGTGAGCCTCTTCTTTGCCCGCTTTGTTTGGCGAACCAAAGCCAATCACGGTGCGGCAGATAATGAGGGACGGTTTGTCCTTCACGCTCTGGGCTTCTTTAATGGCTTTTTTCAGCGCCGCCGGGTCGTGGCCGTCAATCTCATGGATCACGTGCCAGTGATAGGCCTCGAAGCGTTTGGCCGTGTTGTCGGTAAACCAGCCGTCGGTTTCCCCGTCGATGGAAATCCCGTTGTGATCATAGAAGCCAATTAGTTTGCCCAGGCCCAGCGTACCGGCCAGGGAAGAGACTTCATGGGAAATCCCCTCCATCAGGCAGCCGTCGCCCATGAACACATAGGTGTAGTGGTCAACGATGTCATGGCCCGGCTGGTTAAACTGCGCGGCCAGCGTGCGCTCGGCAATCGCCATCCCCACGGCGTTGGCTAACCCCTGGCCCAGCGGGCCGGTGGTGGTTTCCACGCCGGGGGTATAGCCCACTTCCGGGTGACCGGGCGTTTTGGAGTGAAGCTGGCGGAAGTTTTTCAACTCCTCCAGCGGCAGGTCATAGCCGCTCAGGTGCAGCAGGCTGTAAAGCAGCATCGACGCATGGCCGTTCGACAGCACGAAGCGGTCGCGGTTGGCCCAGTGCGGGTTAGACGGGTTATGGCTGAGGAAATCATTCCACAGCACCTCGGCGATATCGGCCATGCCCATGGGCGCTCCGGGGTGGCCGGAGTTGGCTTTCTGGACCGCATCCATACTGAGGGCGCGAATGGCGTTGGCAAGCTCTTTACGTGATGACATGTTTCACTCCAGGTCTTGTTAAAGTTTGGCGGCGAGCAGGTCTTCCAGTTTGCGTTGATCTATGGCGAACAGGCGGATCCCTTCGGCCAGTTTTTCCACGGCCATAGCATCCTGGCTATGTTCCCAACGGAATTCCGCTTCGCTCATTGGGGCCGGGCGGCGGAAGCCCTGTGAGAAAGGAATCAGTTTACGGACAACCTCTTCTTCGCTGTCCTGCAGCTGTTGCAGCAGATTTGGGGCGATGGTCAGTCGGTCACAGCCCGCCAGGGCGAGGATTTGTTCCTTACGACGGAAGCTGGCACCCATCACGATGGTTTCATAGTTATGTTGCTTGAAGTAGTCGTAGATATTGCGCACGGATTTCACGCCCGGATCTTCTTCAACGATATACGGATCCATCGGTTTACGCGCCTGATACCAGTCGTAAATGCGGCCCACGAACGGGGAGATCAGGAAAACGCCCGCTTCCGCACAGGCACGCGCCTGAGCGAAAGAGAACAGCAGCGTCAGGTTGCAGTTGATGCCTTCTTTTTGCAGCTCTTCCGCCGCGCGGATGCCTTCCCAGGTTGACGCCAGCTTGATGAGAATGCGCGATTTATCGATCCCCTGCTCGGCGTACAGCTCCACCAGGCGACGAGCCTTGCTGATGCTCTTTTCTTTGTCGTAGGAGAGACGGGCATCCACTTCGGTGGACACGCGACCCGGAATGCTTTTCAGAATTTCCGCACCGACATTGACTGCCAGTTTGTCACTGGCTTCGGCCACAATTTGCTCCCTGTTGCCGCCACGCTGTTTGCCGTAGGCCAGGGCGTCATCAATCAGCGGCTGATATTGCTCAAGCCCTGCGGCTTTTAACAACAGTGAAGGGTTGGTGGTGGCGTCTTCAGGCTGGTAGTGGCGAATAGAGTCGATATCACCGCTGTCGGCAACCACGGTGGTGTACTGTTTAATGCTGTCTAACTGATTCATTACTATCTCCTTGAAAAAGCAACGTCTTACCTGAGCGTTCCGTGTCGCTCGCCGTGAAAATTAATGCTTTGCATAACCCAAAAGCATAGCAGATGGGGGCGATGACGGGGCAGCCGCTAACATTGGTTCTATAGTTAGCTAACAATAATCACGCCTAATCTTAATAGTATGGCTACCTTCAAAGTTTGCGAAACGTGCCCGCGTGATACTAGGCGGCTAACGTAACAATAAAGAAGACCCAAAAAGGAACGATGCAATGGATGAACAACTGAAGCAAAGTGCCCTCGATTTCCATGAGTTTCCAATTCCGGGGAAAATCCAGGTTTCTCCGACCAAACCCCTTGCTACCCAGCGTGACCTGGCGCTGGCGTATTCGCCGGGCGTAGCGGCACCTTGTCTTGAAATTGAAAAGGACCCGCTTGCCGCCTACAAATACACTGCACGCGGCAACCTTGTGGGCGTGGTTTCTAACGGCACTGCGGTACTCGGGCTGGGCAATATCGGCGCGCTGGCGGGCAAGCCGGTCATGGAAGGTAAGGGCGTCCTGTTTAAAAAATTCGCAGGTATCGACGTCTTCGATATCGAAATTGATGAGATGGATCCGGACAAGCTTATCGACGTGGTAGCCGCGCTGGAGCCAACCTTTGGCGGCATCAACCTGGAAGATATCAAAGCGCCTGAGTGCTTCTATATCGAGCAGAAGCTGCGCGAGCGCATGAACATTCCGGTGTTCCATGACGACCAGCACGGCACCGCGATTATTTGTACCGCTGCAGTGCTGAACGGCCTGCGTGTAGTTGAAAAGAACATTACCGATGTACGGCTGGTGGTTTCCGGCGCAGGGGCTTCGGCAATCGCCTGTATGAACCTGCTGGTTGCGCTGGGAATGCAAAAACACAACATCGTGGTTTGCGACTCGAAGGGCGTTATCTATAAAGGCCGCGAAGAGAACATGGCCGAAACCAAAGCTGCCTATGCCGTTGAGGACAGCGGCAAGCGGACGCTGGACGACGTGATTGAAGGCGCGGACATCTTCCTCGGCTGCTCCGGCCCGAAAGTACTAACCCAGGAGATGGTGAAGAAAATGGGCAAAGCGCCGCTGATTCTGGCGCTGGCTAACCCTGAGCCGGAAATTCTGCCGCCGCTGGCGAAAGAAGTGCGTCCGGAAGCCATTATCTGTACCGGCCGGTCGGACTATCCGAACCAGGTGAACAACGTGCTGTGCTTCCCGTTCATCTTCCGTGGCGCGCTGGACGTGGGCGCGACGGCTATTAACGAAGAGATGAAGCTGGCTGCGGTGCATGCGATAGCCGAGCTGGCTCACGCTGAACAAAGCGACGTGGTGGCCTCCGCCTACGGCGAGCAGGAACTGACGTTCGGCCCGGAATACATCATTCCTAAACCTTTTGACCCACGCCTGATTGTGAAAATTGCCCCTGCGGTAGCCAAAGCGGCGATGGACTCCGGCGTGGCCACGCGCCCGATTCAGGATTTCAATGCTTACAGCGAGAAGCTGGAAGAGTTTGTCTACAAAACTAACCTGTTTATGAAGCCGATCTTCTCCCAGGCACGCAAAGAGCCGAAGCGCGTGGTGTTAAGTGAAGGGGAAGAGGCCCGCGTGCTGCATGCCACGCAGGAGCTGATCACTTTGGGGCTGGCGAAGCCTATCCTGATTGGTCGCCCAAGCGTTATCGAAATGCGTATCAAAAAGCTGGGCCTGCAAATTCAGCCGGGCAAAGATTTTGAGATCGTGAATAACGAGTCCGATCCGCGTTTCAAAGAGTACTGGCACGAGTATTACAACATCATGAAGCGCCGTGGGATTACTCAGGAGCAGGCGCAGCGGGCGGTGATCAGCAACACCACGGTGATCGGGGCGATCATGGTGCATCGCGGTGAAGCGGATGCGCTGATATGCGGGACAATTGGCGAATATCACGAGCACTTTGACGTGGTAGAGAAGCTGTTTGGCTACCGTGAAGGCGTGAAGGCTGCCGGGGCGATGAACGCGCTGCTGCTGCCGAGCGGCAACACCTTTATCGCGGATACCTATGTGAACGATGACCCAACGCCGGAAGAGCTGACGGAAATCACCCTGCTGGCGGCGGAAACGGTGCGTCGCTTCGGCATTGAGCCGAAAGTTGCGCTGCTGTCCCACTCCAACTACGGTTCCTCCAACAGCAAAGCGGCCTGCAAGATGCGCAAAACGCTGGATCTGGTGCGCGAGCGTGCGCCTGACCTGGAAATTGACGGGGAGATGCACGGGGATGCCGCGCTGGTAGAAAGTATTCGCCATGAGCGTATGCCGGATAGCCCGCTGAAAGGCTCTGCCAACATCCTGATCATGCCGAACGTTGAGGCGGCGCGTATTAGCTACAACCTGCTGCGCGTGTCGAGTTCTGAAGGGGTGACTGTAGGGCCAGTCCTGATGGGGGTGGCGAAGCCGGTTCACGTGTTGACGCCGATTGCTTCGGTTCGCCGCATTGTGAATATGGTGGCACTGGCGGTTGTGGAGGCGCAAACCGCACCGCTGTGATTGAACGCCCCCTCTCCCCGGCCCTCTCCCTGGAGGGGCGAGGGGGAAAACAACAGGCAGCACAGTACGGAATCTGTTCCCTCTCCCTTTTAGGGAGAGGGTTAGGGTTAGGGTAAAGAATCTAAAGCTACACCCACTCCTTCACCGGCAGGAAATCACGATACAGGGCAGCCTCCGGGCTGCCTTCTTCTGGCTGGTAGTCATACTCCCAGCGCACCAGCGGCGGCATCGACATTAAAATCGATTCGGTTCGCCCGCCGGTTTGCAGGCCAAACAGCGTGCCGCGATCCCACACCAGATTAAATTCTACATAACGCCCACGGCGGTAGAGCTGGAAGTCCCGCTCGCGCTCGCCGAACGGAGTATCTTTGCGGCGTTCAACAATCGGAAGATAGGCGTCCAGATACCCCTGCCCAACGGCCTGAATAAAGCGGAAGCCGTAATCAAAGTCTGGCTTATTCAGATCGTCGAAGAACAGCCCGCCGATGCCGCGCTGCTCGTTGCGGTGTTTGATAAAGAAGTAGTCATCGCACCACTTTTTATAACGAGGGAAGACGTCGTCACCAAACGGCTGGCACAGGTCGCGAGCCGTGCGGTGCCAGTGCACCGCATCTTCTTCGAAGCCATAATAAGGCGTTAAGTCGAAGCCGCCGCCAAACCACCAGACCGGATCGGCCCCCGGTTTTTCGGCAATAAAGAAGCGCACGTTGGCGTGGCTGGTCGGCACATAAGGGTTGTTCGGGTGTACCACCAGCGAAACGCCCATCGCCTGAAAGCTTCTGCCCGCCAGCTCCGGACGGTGGGCCGTGGCCGACGCCGGCATGGCGTCGCCGTGAACGTGAGAAAAGTTAACGCCAGCCTGTTCGAACACCGCACCGCCGCGCAAAACCCGACTGCGCCCGCCGCCGCCGCCTTCTCGCTGCCAGTTGTCTTCCTGGAAGACAGCGCCATCAAGGGTGGAAAGCTGCTGGCATATCTTGTCCTGCAGGGAGAGCAGGAACTGTTTTACGGCGTGGATATCGGGCTCAGTCATAAAAATTAACGCTTCTTACCGTGGACTTTATGGTTATCAAACCAGTTGAAATAGCTCATCACGCCGGAGGCAATGGCGGTGGCAATCTTCTGGCGGAAGGCGGTGGTGCCGAGCAATTTTTCTTCGCCCGGGTTGGTGATAAACGACGTTTCAACCAGCACGGACGGAATAGACGGCGACTTCAGCACCACGAAGGCTGCCTGTTCCGTGTTGCGGCTGTGCAGCTTATGCACCGGCTTTATCTGCTTCAGGATATGCGAGCCGAGCGTCAGGCTGTTTTTAATCGTGTCGGTCTGCACCAGATCAAACAGCACCTGCTGCAGGTAGTGATCTTTGTCTTTCACTTTGCTGCCCGCTACATCATCCGCGGCGTTCTCTCTGTCTGATAGATATTTCGCCATGGCGCTACTTGCGCCGCGGTTAGACAGGGCGAATACGGAAGCACCTGCGGCGGTTGGGCTGGTGAAGCCATCCGCGTGAATAGACATAAACAGATCTGCACCGTGCTGGTGGGCTATCTCAACGCGATCGTACAGCGGAATAAATTCGTCCGTGGTGCGTGTCAGCCTGGCGTCGATCCCGTTGCTGCGCAGGATGCTGCGCACGTTTTTGGCAATAGCCAGCACCACGTGTTTTTCTTTCGACCCGTTGTGGCCGATGGCGCCGGTATCAATCCCACCGTGGCCCGGGTCGAGCATAACAATGCGTTTTGCCCCGGATTTTTTGGCCACTTTACTGTGGGAATTGGTGGTTTTCAGCGATTTGGCTTCTTCCTTTGCCAGCGCTTTGTTCATACCGGTTAGCGTCAACGCTGCCAAACCCGTGAGCAGGACCTGGCGGCGCGTCGTAAGTTGCGTTAGCGATTTAATTTTGCTCATGCGGATGAATTATTTATCTTATGGAGTCCAGATGGGAAGTTATAACGTATCGGCTTCATGCAAACGACACTCTGGCGTCAGAAATGTATATCCATTCGTTTCATTTCATGACTGGTCGGAGATTATGCCATTTTTTTCGCGCTTTTGCGGCAGTTATTGGCTTAACGGACGGTTAACGCCATAATCAACCTTTTACGGCTTAAGGTGGCTAATACCATGGAAATTCGCGTTTTTCGCCAGGAAGATTTCGAAGAGGTCATTACCCTTTGGGAGCGCTGCGATTTACTGCGCCCATGGAATGACCCGGAAATGGACATTGAACGTAAGCTGCATCACGATGCAGACCTGTTTTTAGTCGCTGAGGTAGGCGGTGAGATAGTCGGTTCGTTGATGGGCGGGTATGACGGCCATCGAGGTTCAGCCTATTACCTGGGCGTGCACCCGGAGTTTCGGGGCCGTGGCATTGCTAACGCCTTGCTGAACCGGCTGGAAAAGAAGCTGATTGCCCGCGGCTGCCCGAAGATCCACATCATGGTGCGCGAAGAGAACGATCTGGTTATCGGCCTCTATGAAAAGCTCGACTACGAGCATCAGGACACCATTTTGCTCGGCAAACGGCTGATAGAAGATCAGGAATATTAATTTTCAAATGTGTTCATGCCATGTATTTGCCTGCTGATTATGATTCGCAGGGCAACTTAAAAGCACCGCTGCTGTTCTGGGCGGTGTTGTTGTTACAGGCCCGCACCTGGGTTTTGCTGGTGCTGGCGGGGGCTTCTCGTCAGCAGGGCGATGCGCTATTGGGCCTGTTTTATCCCGACCGCGATAACTTCTGGCTGGGGTTGATCCCCGGTATTCCGGCTGCGCTGGCCTTTTTGCTTAGCGGGCGTCGACACCTTTGGCCCCGGTTCTGGCGGGCGTTTCGCTGGATATTGATTGCGGCTCAGATTGGGCTGCTGGCGTGGCAACTGGCGCTGCTGGCCGGGGATGAAACGCTGACCGGTACCACCCTTGTTCTGCTGATTGTCGATCTGTTCGCGCTTTGGTGGCTGCTGGCTAACCGCCGGCTGCGGGATTACTTCGCCCTGAAAAACGAGTTAAGCGGCACTTTTTGACATCCCCGTACTCCAAAGGCCGTTACCATTTTTTGAAAAGGAATGATCAATGAAATCTCTGCGCCTGATGATGCTAGGCCTGCCGCTGGTTCTGAGCGGATGCTCCACGCTGTCTTCTGTTAACTGGTCTGCGGCTTATCCGTGGAACTGGTTTGGCTCTTCCGTTGAGGTGAGCGAGCAGGGTGTGGGGAAACTGACCTCTGCCACCGCGATGGATGAGAAGGCCGTGAGCGAGGGATTGAATGACAATTATCGCCTGCGCAGCGGCATGAAAACCGAAAACGGCACCATCGTGCGCTACTTTGAGGCGATGAAAGACAAAGACGTGAAGCTGGTGGTGAATGGCGAAAAAGGCACCGTGAGCCGCGTGTATGTGATGGATGATGACATCAAAACCGCCAGCGGCGTGAAAATTGGTACGCCTTTCAGTGAGCTTTATCAGAAAGCGTTTGGGGTTTGCGAAAAAGGCACCGGCGATGATGCGGAAGCTGTTATCTGTCAGGCGCCTGACAGCCAGCACATCAGCTATCTGTTTACAGGTGAATGGCACGGGCCGGAAGGCTTGATGCCGTCGGATGATACGCTGAAGAAATGGAAGCTTAACAAAATTATCTGGCGTCGATAAAATCTGCGCCAGGTTTGCGCCGCCGCAAGTCGGTGCGAATGAATCAGGTTAAAATAGCCCGATAAATGCCACCTCCGGTGGTACGTAACTATGATGCCACCCTGGGTGGCATTTTTTCAGGAGGAATCATGTCTCGGGTTCAAAGCGGCATTCTGCCGGAACATTGTCGTGCCGCCGTTTGGCTGGAAGCTTCTGTGCAGGGCGACTTCAGCGCGGTTAGCGCAGGGTGCAAAACCTTTATTGAAGCGTTGAACGCTTTCCAGGAACAATTTCCTGACGCGATGCTGGGGGCGACCGTTGGCTTCGGGCACGACCTGTGGCGCGATCTCAGCAAAGGCGAAGGTGCCGCAGAGCTGAAAAACTTTACGCCATTAGGCAAAGGCCTGGCGCCTGCAACCCAGCACGATGTGATGATCCACATTCTTTCTCTGCGCCATGACGTGAACTTCTCCGTGGCTCAGGCCGCGCTGGCCGCGTTTGGCGATGCGCTGAAAATTGAAGAAGAGATTCACGGTTTCCGCTGGGTAGAAGAGCGCGATCTCAGCGGCTTCGTTGACGGGACCGAAAACCCGCAGGGCGAAGAGAATCGTCGCCAGGTGGCGGTGATCAACGAAGGCGTGGATGCCGGAGGCAGCTATGTGCTGGTTCAGCGCTGGGAACACAACCTCAAGCAGCTTAACCGCCTGAGCGTGCACGACCAGGAGATGATCTTCGGCCGTACCAAACAGGAAAACGAAGAGATCGACGGCGACGCGCGGCCAGCCACTTCTCACCTGAGCCGGGTCGATTTGAAAGAAGACGGCAAGGGGCTGAAAATTGTGCGTCAGAGCCTGCCTTACGGCACCGCCAGCGGTGTGCACGGTCTCTATTTCATCGCCTATTGTGCGCGTTTGCATAACATTGAACAGCAGCTGCTGAGCATGTTTGGCGACGCTGACGGCAAGCGTGACGGTATGCTGCGCTTCACTAAGCCGGTCACCGGCGGCTACTACTTCGCGCCGTCGCTCGATAAATTACTGAGCCTGTAATCCCCTCCGGCGTAGCGTTTGCTACGCCGCTTTCTTATATCCCTTTCTTCTTGTAAATCGCCAAACGGTATATAAAAGCGTTACAGCTTTATCGCTCGTTATAAATACACTGACTGTCATGACTTTATGGCATTCATCACATTTATAAGGGCGAAGCATGGCAATCAGGTCAGTTAAAAAAGTATGGAACGCGCTTGCGGTCTCTCTGCTGCTGGCAGGCTCTGCCCACGCAACAGAGCTGCTGAATAGCTCTTATGATGTGTCCCGCGAGCTGTTTGCCGCGCTGAACCCGCCGTTTGAAAAACAGTGGGCGCAGGAGAATAACGGCGACAAGCTGACGATAAAACAATCTCATGCCGGGTCATCAAAACAGGCGCTGGCCATTTTGCAGGGCTTAAAAGCTGACGTTGTAACTTATAACCAGGTGACCGATGTGCAGATCCTGCACGATAAAGGCAACCTGATCCCGGCGGACTGGCAGAGCCGCCTGGGGAACAACAGCTCGCCTTTCTACTCCACCATGGCTTTCCTGGTGCGCAAGGGCAACCCGAAGAACATTCACGACTGGAGCGACCTTGTGCGCCCGGACGTAAAACTGATTTTCCCGAACCCGAAAACTTCCGGCAACGCCCGGTATACCTATCTGGCAGCCTGGGGCGCGGCAGACAAAGCTGACGGTGGCGATAAAGCCAAAACCGAGCAGTTCATGACGCAATTCCTGAAAAACGTCGAAGTGTTTGATACCGGCGGCCGCGGCGCGACAACCTCCTTTGTTGAGCGTGGGCTGGGCGACGTGCTGATTTCTTTCGAGTCAGAAGTGAATAACATTCGTAACCAGTACGCCAAAGACGGTTATGAAGTCGTCGTGCCGAAGGTCAACATTCTGGCCGAGTTCCCGGTTGCCTGGGTGGATAAAAATGTGAAGGCCAACGGCACGGAGAAGGCGGCGAAAGCTTACCTGAACTATCTCTATAGCCCACAGGCGCAGACCATCATTACCGATTACTACTACCGCGTGAATAACCCGCAGGTGATGGATAAGCAGAAAGATAAATTCCCGCAGACCGAGCTGTTCCGTGTGGAAGATGCCTTCGGCAACTGGCCGGAAGTGATGAAAACGCATTTTGCTACCGGCGGGGAGCTGGACAAGCTGTTAGCGGCGGGGCGTAGTTGATGTTTGCCAGTCGTTCAAAACGCGTATTGCCGGGGTTTACGCTTAGCCTCGGCACCAGCCTGCTGTTTGTGTGCCTGATCCTGCTGCTGCCGCTGAGCGCGCTGGTGATGCAGCTGGCACAAATGTCCTTCTCCCAGTACTGGGACGTGATTACTAACCCGCAGGTGGTGGCCGCCTATAAAGTCACGCTGCTTTCCGCCGCGCTGGCTTCCGTGTTTAACGGCGTGTTCGGCCTGCTAATGGCGTGGATCCTGACGCGTTACCAGTTTCCGGGGCGCAGCCTGCTAGATGCGCTGATGGATTTACCTTTTGCGCTGCCCACCGCGGTGGCGGGTTTAACCCTCGCCGGGCTGTTTTCCGTGAACGGCTGGTACGGCGAGTGGCTGGCGCAGTTTGGCATTAAGGTGACCTACACCTGGCTGGGTATCGCGGTGGCGATGGCGTTTACCAGCATTCCGTTTGTGGTGCGTACCGTTCAGCCCGTGCTGGAAGAGCTGGGACCAGAATACGAAGAGGCCGCTGAAACGCTCGGCGCGACTCGCTGGCAGAGCTTCCGCCGCGTAGTGCTGCCAGAGCTTTCTCCGGCACTGATGGCGGGCGTAGCGCTTTCCTTCACCCGCAGTCTGGGGGAGTTTGGTGCGGTTATCTTTATTGCCGGAAACATCGCCTGGAAGACGGAAGTCACCTCGCTGATGATCTTCGTGCGCCTGCAGGAGTTTGATTACCCGGCGGCCAGCGCCATTGCGTCAGTGATTCTGGCGGCGTCGCTGCTGCTGCTGTTCACCATTAATACGTTGCAGAGTCGCTTTGGTCGACGCGTGGTAGGTCACTGATGACGGACGTCACTGCTTTGAAAAACTATAACCGCTCCCGCATTAACTGGGGAAAATGGGCGCTGATTGCTATCGGCGTGCTGGTCTCTTTCCTGATTCTGGTGGTGCCGGTCGCTTCTATTTTTGTTGAAGCTTTTTCTAAAGGGCTGATGCCCGCGCTGCAAAATATCGCTGATCCGGACATGCTGCACGCCATCTGGCTGACGGTGATGATTGCGCTGATTACCGTGCCGGTAAACCTGGTGTTAGGCACGCTGCTGGCCTGGCTGGTGACGCGTTTTAACTTCCCCGGCCGCCAATTGTTGCTGACGCTGCTGGATATTCCGTTTGCCGTTTCCCCGGTCGTTGCGGGCCTGGTTTATCTGCTGTTTTACGGCTCTAACGGCCCGCTGGCAGGGTTCCTGGATGCCCACAACCTGCAGATTATGTTTGCCTGGCCGGGCATGGTGCTGGTGACTATCTTCGTGACCTGTCCGTTTGTGGTGCGTGAGCTGGTGCCGGTGATGTTGAGCCAAGGCAGCCAGGAAGATGAAGCTGCGATTTTACTGGGCGCTTCCGGCTGGCAGATGTTCCGCCGCGTGACGCTGCCCAATATTCGCTGGGCGCTGCTTTATGGCGTGGTGCTGACCAACGCCCGCGCCATCGGCGAATTTGGCGCGGTGTCGGTAGTGTCCGGTTCGATTCGCGGCGAGACATTCTCGCTGCCGTTACAGATTGAGTTACTGCAGCAGGATTACAACACCGTCGGTTCGTTTACCGCCGCGGCGTTGTTGACCCTGATGGCAGTTCTGACCTTGTTCTTAAAGAGTGCGGTGCAGTGGCGTCTGAATAATCAGGAAAAGCGCCTGAAGCAGGAGGAAAATCATGAGCATTGATATTGCCAATATTAAGAAGTCATTTGGACGCACCCAGGTGCTGAACGATATCTCGCTGGATATCCCTTCTGGTCAGATGGTGGCGCTGCTTGGGCCATCCGGTTCCGGGAAAACCACGCTGCTGCGTATTATTGCCGGGCTGGAGCACCAGAACAGCGGCCGCATCAGCTTCCACGGCACCGACGTGAGTCGGATGCATGCCCGCGACCGTAAAGTCGGTTTTGTGTTTCAGCACTATGCGCTGTTCCGCCATATGTCGGTCTTCGACAATATTGCCTTTGGTTTAACGGTGCTGCCGCGTCGCGAACGGCCTTCTGCCGCCGAGATCAAACAGAAAGTGACGAAACTGCTGGAGATGGTGCAGCTTTCCCATCTGGCCGATCGCTACCCGGCACAGTTGTCCGGCGGCCAGAAGCAGCGCGTTGCCCTGGCGCGTGCGCTGGCGGTGGAGCCGCAAATCCTGCTGCTGGATGAACCGTTTGGGGCGCTTGATGCTCAGGTTCGTAAAGAGCTGCGCCGCTGGCTGCGTGAGCTGCATGAAGAGTTAAAGTTCACCAGCGTGTTTGTGACGCACGATCAGGAAGAAGCGATGGAAGTCGCCGACCGCGTGGTGGTGATGAGCCAGGGCAATATCGAGCAGGTCGATACGCCTGAGCAGGTCTGGCGTGAGCCCGCGACCCGCTTCGTGCTGGAGTTCCTCGGCGAGGTTAACCGCCTGAAAGGCGTGATTCGTGGGAGCCAGTTTCACGTTGGCGCGCACCGCTGGCCACTGGGGTTCACTCCGGTCCATCAGGGTGACGTTGATTTGTTCCTGCGTCCGTGGGAAGTGGACGTTAGCCGCCGCACGAACCTTGATTCACCGCTGCCGGTGCAGGTGCTGGAAGTTAGCCCGCGTGGGCATTACATGCAGTTAGTTGTGCAGCCGCTAGGCTGGTATGACGAACCGCTGACGGTGGTTTTGAAAGAGCAGCAAATTCCACAGCGCGGCGAGCGCCTGTTTGTGGGGCTACAAAACGCGCGCCTGTACGAAGGGGTTAACCGTATTCAGGGTGTAGACCTGGCGCAGTCCGCCTGATAATTTACCCCGACAGGACACGCACTAGCGGCCCACTGAGGCCGCTTTTTCATTTATTGCGGGCAGGCAAGTGATCACTTTAGAAAGCACAATTGGCAATACTCCTCTGGTCCGGCTGCAGCGCAGCGGGCTGACTAACGGCAGCGAAATTTGGGTCAAGCTCGAGGGCAACAACCCCGCTGGCTCGGTAAAAGACCGCGCAGCGCTGTCGATGATTGTTCAGGCGGAAAAGCGAGGTGAAATTCAACCCGGCGATACGCTGATTGAGGCAACCAGCGGCAATACCGGCATTGCGCTGGCGATGATCTCTGCGCTGAAAGGCTACCGCATTAAGCTGCTGATGCCGGACAACATGAGTATGGAGCGTAAGGCGGCGATGCAGGCTTACGGCGCGGAGCTGATTCTGGTCAGCAAAGCTCAGGGCATGGAAGGCGCGCGTGAACTGGCTCAGCAAATGGCCGACCGAGGCGAAGGCAAAATCCTCGATCAGTTTAATAACCCGGATAACCCGCTGGCGCATTACACGACAACCGGGCCTGAGATCTGGCGACAGACCGAAGGGCGTATCACGCATTTTGTGTCCAGCATGGGCACGACGGGCACGATTACCGGCGTCAGCCGCTTTATGCGCGAGCAAAGTAAGCCGGTGATAATTGTCGGGCTGCAGCCGGAAGAGGGCAGCAGCATTCCGGGGATCCGCCGCTGGCCTGAAGAGTGGTTGCCGAAGATTTTCAATCCGGCGCTGGTGGATGAAGTCATCGACATGGCACAGACGGAAGCCGAGCAGACTATGCGTCGCCTGGCGATGGAAGAGGGGATTTTCTGCGGCGTGAGCTCCGGCGGGGCGGTGGCAGGTGCGCTGCGCGTAGCCAAAGCTAACCCGGGGGCCGTAGTGGTCGCTATTATTTGCGACAGGGGAGACCGCTATCTTTCTACCGGTGTGTTCGGGGAAGAGAGCTACGTTCAGGGCGCGGGCATCTGACACTGTAAGCCAGGAAAAGGTCGCCTGAGGCGATCTTTTCCTGAGAGCAGGCTTACTTCACAACCGGATTTTTATGCAGGTCCAACGCCTTCATAAAGGTATCATCCAGCTGCAAATGCTGTTTCACCAGCTCAGGCGGCGTGCTGGCCAGCCACTGGTTGAGCGAAATATCCGCGTAATAGTCGCTTTTAAACAGTTCCAGGAAGCGCAGGGTCGTGGTGCCGGTATTCTCGATATAATGCCCCATCGCAAAGGGAACGTAGCCGACATCACCGGCGCGGTAATCAAAGGTTCTGGCCTGGCCCGAAGAGGCAAACACGCCCATTCTGCCTTCCCCTTCAAGATAGTATTGCCATTCGTCGTTATTTGGATGCCAGTGAAGCTCTCTCAGTCCGCCGGGTTCTATTTCTACCAGGGCAGCGGCAATCGTTTTCGACACCGGGAAATTAGATGAGTCTGTTATTCTGACCGTGCCGCCAGGGGCTTTAATCGGATCCTGCGCCAGCATATGGTGGGTAAAATTAATTTCTGATTTAGCCGCGCTATTAATACTGTCTGAGGCAAGGCTGCCTGGCACCGTACCCGCGAAAATATATTCATCGGCAGGTGAAGGCAGTTTAGAAAATGTAGAAACGGGAACCTGGAAATTTTTGGCTAATATCTCAGGGGGGATATGTTTAAACCAGTCGGATAACAGGAACGTGCTGTCTTCATCAAATCCACCGTCGTCGAAGGCCAAAAGAAATTCACAGCCGTCAGGCCCTATACCTTGAATCGAGTGAGGGATGCCCGGCGGGAAATACCATAAATCACCGACGCCGATATCATCCACAAACCAGCCTCCCTTTGCGTCGAAGGCCGTTACTCGCGCATTGCCGTAGGTCATATAAGCCCATTCTCCCTCTTTGTGCCAGTGAAGTTCGCGGATGCCTCCGGCATTAAGGCGCATATCCACCCCGGCGATGGTGGTTGAAATCCCCAACTCACGTTTGGTCACCTGCCTTGTCCAGCCGCCTGTGCCTTTTCTGACATGGGCATCGCTGAAGGAGTAGCGCAGATTTGGCAGTGTGCCGCTGTCGGTAGAGGGTGGATTGACGATATCAGGGTTTTCGGCTTCCCGGATGGGGTCGTGAGGGCCAGGATCGCGCACGCTTGCCGGGTAGGATTTTACTTTGTCATCGTGGGCATGTGCCTGCCCGGCCGCTAATACGACGGTACCGCCTGCGGCAAAGGCCATGAAGCTTCTTCTGGATATATCTTTCATATAATCGCTTCCTTTTATTCATGCAGAGTGAGGTTTATTCTCCGGAGGGAACTTTTGTTATAGGTGAGGTTATGATATTTGACCCGGTGAAATTGTAAGGCTGGCAGAATTCAATAATGTTAAAAAAGAGGGGTGAAGATATATTATCCAGCGGTAATGAAGATATTGTTGACGAAGTGTTGATGTGGAAATTATTAATTTTCAGACATCCAGCACTAATCGGTAATAATTTTTTCGTTCATCATTCAGGTGATACATTTTCAAAATGTAACGACAGAAAGAAAATATTACTTTTGCCATTGATTCGATAAATCTGAATGATGGCAGCCACATGTGGGTCATTGTCGGAATAAAGCGACCGTACTTATCGTGGTTGCGTAGCCCTGGTCTGGTTATAATGGCCGCTCAGCAATTCGGGCCTCAGCGGTCTGGCGGGCAAGGGGAAAAAATGAGTCAGGATAGCGATATACAGTCGGTATTGTTTCACGATGCAGGCCGGGCGCTGCAGACAGATATTGTGGCGGTACAATCTCAGGTCGTTTACGGCAGCGTCGGGAACAGTATCGCGGTCCCGGCGATCCAGCAGCATGGCTGGCGGGTTATGGCCGTTCCAACGGTGTTATTCAGCAACACGCCACACTACGATACGTTTTATGGCGGTGTGATCCCGGCTGACTGGTTTAGCGGTTATCTGCAAGCGCTAGAAGAACGGGATGCGTTACGTGAACTGAAGGCCGTGACGACGGGTTATATGGGCAGCGCGGAGCAAATCCATCTGCTGGCGGAGTGGTTGCGTCAGAGGCGCGACAGCCATCCTGAGCTGTTGATTCTTGTCGACCCGGTAATGGGGGATACCGACAGCGGTATTTACGTCAAGGCGGGTATTCCTGAAGCTTATCGCACGGCGCTGTTGCCCCATGCGCAGGGGATCACGCCCAATCTCTTTGAGCTGCATATTCTGACCGGGATGCCCTGCGATACGCTGGAACAGGCGGTGATGGCGGCCAGAAGCCTTCTCTCTGAAACGCTGCGCTGGGTGGTGATAACCAGCGCGCCGGGGAATAGCGCGGAGACGATTTCCGTGGTGACGGTGACCGCTGATGACGTTGATGTGACCAGCCATGCGCGCGTGGTGACCGACCTGAAAGGCACCGGGGATTTGTTCTGCGCCGAGCTGGTAAGCCGAATGCTGGAGGGCAAGGCAGTAGCGGTTGCCGCAGGAGAAGCTGCGCACCGGGTGTTTGACGTGATGACCTGGACTCAGGCGCAGCGCTCAGATGAACTGATTCTTCCTCGCTGAATCGCAGCCAATAAAAAAGGCACCCTGAGGTGCCTTTTTTCTGCATGAATCTTACTTTTTGATGCGGATCACCGGGGTTTCGCCCACGGTTACGCTACCTGTCAGTTTGATCAGCTCTTTGATTTCGTCCATGTTGGAGATAACAACCGGGGTCAGGGTAGACTTGGCTTTCTCTTCCAGCAGCGGCAGGTCGAACTCAATAACCACGTCGCCTTTCTTCACGCGCTGGCCTTCTTCAGCGATGCGCTTGAAGCCTTCGCCTTTCAGCTCAACGGTGTCGATACCAAAGTGAACGAACAGCTCAATGCCGCTATCGGATTCGATAGAGAAGGCATGGTTGGTTTCAAAGATTTTACCGATGGTGCCGTCAACCGGAGCAACCATTTTGTTGCCGGTTGGTTTGATAGCGATCCCATCACCAACGATTTTTTCAGCAAACACGACGTCCGGCACGTCTTCAATGTTAACGATTTCGCCAGACAGTGGAGCAACGATCTCAATGGTTCCGGTGTCGCTATTGCTTTTGTCACCGAACAGTTTACTAAATAACCCCATTAGCCTTCTCTCCTAAGCAGTAATTTGGGCAGCATCTCGTGAATTAGCAGATTGTTTTTTCTTCAATGAACTTGTTAACCAGCGTCATTAACTCGTCCGTTGTCGGTTGAGCAAGAGCCTGCTCTGCTAACACTTTCGCATCTTCGAAGTTCGTGTTACGAATAATCTTCTTGATGCGTGGGATAGAAATGGCGCTCATACTGAATTCGTCCAGGCCCATCCCAAGCAACAGAAGTGTAGCACGTTCGTCGCCCGCAAGCTCACCACACATACCGGTCCATTTACCTTCTGCATGAGAAGCATCAATAACTTGCTTAATCAGAGTCAGTACGGACGGTGACATCGGCTGGTAAAGATGTGAAATCATATCATTACCGCGGTCAACTGCCAGGGTGTACTGAGTTAAATCGTTGGTGCCGATGCTGAAGAAGTCGACTTCTTTGGCCAGATGACGAGCAATCGTCGCGGCCGCAGGGGTTTCGACCATCACGCCGATTTCGATAGATTCATCGAACGCTTTGCCTTCGTCACGCAGTTCCTGCTTGAAGATCTCAATCTCTTTTCTCAGTGCGCGCACTTCTTCAACAGAGATGATCATCGGGAACATAATGCGCAGCTTGCCAAATGCAGAGGCGCGCAGGATGGCACGAACCTGGTCACGCAGGATCTCTTTGCGATCCATGGCGATACGAATGGCACGCCAGCCCAGGAACGGGTTCTCTTCTTTAGGGAAGTTCATGTACGGCAGCTCTTTGTCGCCGCCGATGTCCATGGTACGGACGATAACTGCCTGAGAGCCACAGGCTTCAGCCACGGCTTTGTACGCGGCAAACTGCTCTTCTTCGGTTGGCAGCGAGTCACGGTCCATGAACAGGAATTCGGTACGATACAGACCCACACCTTCGGCGCCGTTACGCTCAGCACCATCGATGTCACGCACGGTACCAATGTTGGCACACACTTCGACCTGGTGGCCGTCGAGGGTGATGGCCGGCAGGTCTTTCAGCTTAGCCAGCTCTGCTTTCTCAGAAGCAACCTGCTGTTGAACGGCACGCAGCTCTTCGATCTGCTCGTTAGTTGGGTTAACGTAAACTTTGTTGTTAACCGCGTCGAGGATCAGATAGTCGTCGTTTTTCACGTCGGAAGTGACGCTACCGGTGCCCACAATCGCTGGCAGCTCAAGGGAGCGCGCCATGATGGAGGTGTGGGAGGTACGTCCGCCGATGTCGGTGATGAAACCCAGCACCTTTTTCAGGTTCAGCTGTGCGGTTTCAGACGGCGTCAGATCTTTGGCAACCAGGATAACTTCATCCTTGATTGCGCTTAAATCGATAATGTTCAGGCCGAGAATGTTCTGCAGCAGACGCTTACCGATGTCACGCACGTCAGCCGCACGCTCTTTCAGGTATTCGTCATCCAACTCTTCCAGAGCCGTTGCCTGGCCTTCAATCACTTCGTACGCCGCGGCGTCCGCCGTGACCAGCTTGTCTTTGATAAGGGCTATGATTTCCTGCTCGAGCTCTTCGTCTTCCAGCAACATAATGTGGCCTTCGAAGATAGCTTCCTTTTCTTCACCGAAGGTCTCGCCAGCTTTAATTTTGATCGCTTCTAACTGCTCGGATGCTTTGGCGCGCCCGCTGAGGAAACGTTCAACTTCCTGCTCAACTTTGTCGGCAGAAATTTTCTTCCGGTCGATGACAATTTCATCTTCTATCAGCAAAAGTGCTTTGCCAAAAGCGATACCCGGGGATGCTAAAATGCCTGAAATCATAACCCTACCTTACTTGTGACTGATATTTACGAAGAACCCAGAACTTACTCGAGTTCAGCCATCAGTTTTACTAAATGCTCAACGGCTTTCTGCTCATCTTCACCTTCGGCGGAGAGAGTCACTACAGTACCCTGAGTCAGGCCCAGAGTTTGCAGTTTGAACAGGCTCTTAGCGCTGGCGCTTTTGCCGTTGGAAGTCACAGTGATTTCGGAAGTGAAGCCTTTAGCTTCTTTAACAAACTGAGCAGCAGGGCGGGTATGCAGACCGTTCGGAGCGGTAATAGTTACTTCTTGCTGGAACATTGTATTTCCCCAACTTATAGGTTTAGTGTTGTGGAACTAAAGTCTAGCCTGGCGGCCACACTTTAGCCTGTATCGTTAGCGCCATCATCAAAGGAACGAGGCACCGGATGCATGGGAATCGTGAAAAAAACGCCAACAGCGTTTCACAGATTCTTCATCATTATGCCGTGAAAAGCAGATAGGCACCAAATCGTTAAATCGATTCAGCAGGTGCATCTCACAGCTTGATTAATTTCGCGCATCAAAATAATTGCTGGTTAAATACCAGACCTGCGGGGGTAAGCGCAATGCCGATGAGGGTGAAAGTTTGATGTAGGCCACAAAAAAGCACCCTCGCGGGTGCTTTTTTAAGCATGTATCAAATACTGGCATTACTGTTGCAGTTCTTTCTCAGTGAACAGATCGGCAAACAAAGCAGTACTCAAATAGCGCTCCCCGGAGGACGGAAGGATAACCACAATATTCTTATTGGTAAAGGCTTCGTCTTCCTGAAGTTTCAGCGCGGCGGCAACGGCGGCACCGGAAGAGATACCCGCGAGAATACCTTCTTCATCCATCAGGCGGCGGGCGGTCGCAATGGCGTCGTCGTTGCTGATAGTGACCACTTTGTCGATAAGCTTAAGGTCGAGGTTGCCAGGGATAAAACCGGCCCCGATCCCTTGAATTTTATGCGGACCAGGCTTCAGTTCTTCACCCGCCAGCGCCTGAGTAATCACCGGAGAATCCGTTGGTTCCACCGCTACGCTAATTAGCGAGGTTTTGCCTTTGGTGTTTTTGATGTAGCGGCTGACACCCGTCAGCGTGCCACCGGTACCGACGCCGGCGATAAATACATCCACTTCACCGTCGGTGTCTTCCCAGATTTCCGGGCCAGTGGTTTTTTCGTGAATTTCTGGGTTTGCCGGGTTGCTGAACTGCTGAAGCAGCAGGTATTTGGCCGGGTCGCTGGCAACGATTTCTTCAGCTTTCTGAATAGCGCCTTTCATGCCTTTAGCGCCTTCGGTCAGCACCAGATTTGCACCCAGCGCTTTTAACAGCTTACGGCGTTCGATGCTCATGGTTTCCGGCATGGTCAGCGTCAGCTTGTAGCCGCGCGCGGCCGCAACGTAGGCCAGAGCGATACCGGTGTTGCCACTGGTAGGTTCGACTAACTCCACGCCAGGTTTCAGCACGCCGCGTTTTTCGGCATCCCAAATCATGTTGGCACCAATACGGCATTTGACGCTAAAGCTTGGGTTACGGGACTCCACCTTAGCCAGAATGCGTCCATTGCCGATACGGTTCAGGCGAACCAGCGGCGTGTGGCCGATTGTCAGGGAGTTGTCTTCATAAATTTTGCTCATGGCTCGTCCTTAACTGTCTGAATTTTGGGATACCGGTCCAGCATACCCGCTCAGGAAATATGCGGAAGTAAGGAAATAGCATATCTATATGTGGAAGGGAAATAAGCCAATGCAACATGGAATAAGCAATGGCATAAGCGTCTTTCCCTTCCTGAGGTCGTTATTTCCACATGGCGTGTTTTGCCCGATAGCAGTCCACCCACATGGCCGTCGCACCGCAGACGGCAACCGGCATGATAAACAGGTTCAGGACAGGGATCAGCGTGAACAGGCTTACCAGCGCGCCAAACTGCATGTTGACAACCTTTTTCTCGCGAAGCGCCACACGCATCTGTTTGAATGGCACTTTATGGTTATCAAAAGGGTAGTCGCAGTATTGAATGGCCAGCATCCATGCGCTGAATAAGAACCACAAGACCGGGGCGACGGTTTGGCCGATACCCGGAATAAAGTAGAGCAGGAGCAGGACTAGCGCGCGCGGCAGATACCAGGCCAGTTTTTGCCACTCGCGCTTCATGATGCGCGGCAGATCTTTCATTATATCGAGCACGCCTGTATCCGGCGGTGTTGCGCCCGTGAGGCGAGCTTCAAGCTGCTCTGCCAACAGGCCGCTAAACGGCGCGGCAATCAGGTTTGCGATTGTCGAAAAGAAGTAACCAAACACCAATAACACCGAGAGCGTTACCAGTGGCCAAAGCACGTAACTCAGCCATTGTAGCCAGTCCGGTACGTGGCTCATCATCGACGGGATCCAGACATCAAGACGCGTGAAAAGCCACCAAAAAGCGCCGCCAAGCAGGATGATATTGACCAACAGAGGCAGCACAACGAAACGCTTGATGCCAGGTTCGCGGACCAGTTTCCAGCCCTGGGAAAAATAATACACGCCACTACGCGGCGGGGTTCCGGAAGATGAAACCATAATCTGAGCAGACTCCTTATCAGGTCAATGCAGTTAGCTGCCTCGCTATCATAACTGACTGCATTCAGAAAAACTTGCCAGGAATTGGTCGAAAAATCAGCAAAAAGGTGCGCTTACGCTATCTTTATGGTGAGAAAACCGTGCTCGCACTTGCACTTGAGCAGATGGGCAAATACTCTTAGTGAGTAAATGTTTGCCGCGGTGGCAAGGTGTTAGAACAACAGAGAATATAATGATGCAGGATTTGCGTCTGATATTAATCATTGTTGGCGCAATCGCCATAATAGCCTTACTGGTACACGGTCTGTGGACCAGTCGTAAGGAACGCTCGTCCGTGTTCCGCGATCGCCCTTTGAAACGTATGAAGTCGAAGCGTGACGAATACGAAGAAGAGGACGATGAGGAAGAGGAAGGCGTCGGTGAAGTGCGCGTGCGTCGTACTGCGCCAGTGCCAGAGTCTGCCTCTCGTGAAGCGAGTTCTCCACGTCAGCCTCAGGCGCCCCAGCACAACTATGAGCCGCCGTATGCGTCAGCAGAACCTCGTCCTGCTCCGCAGCCGCGCCAGCCTGAGCCGGTTACCCCGCGCCACGTTGAGCCCGTTCCTCAGCATGTTGAACCTGTGCGTCCTGTGGCACCTTCTGCACCAGCTCCGGCAGCAGTGCCTGAGCCGCAGCCGGCTGCACCCGTTCAGCCTGCGCCACAATTCACTGCAGAACCTGTGCCTGAGCCTGTTGTTGCTGAACCAGCCCCGCAGCCTGCACCGGTGAAAAAAGAAACGGTGATCGTGATGAACGTCGCTGCCCATGCTGGCACGATGTTAAACGGTGAGCTGCTGTTGAACAGCATTCAGCAGGCTGGTTTCAAGTTTGGTGAAATGAATATTTTCCACCGCCATCTCAGCCCGGATGGCAGCGGCCCGGTTCTGTTTAGCCTTGCGAATATGGTTAAACCGGGATCCTTTGATCCTGAAAACATGGCCGATTTCGCCACGCCAGGTGTGACCATCTTTATGCAGGTGCCGTCCTACGGCAATGCAGCGCAAAACTTTAAGCTGATGCTGCAGTCCGCGCAGCACATCGCCGATGAAGTCGGCGGCGTAGTGCTCGACGATCAGCGTCGCATGATGACTCCGCAAAAGCTGCGCGAGTACCAGGACAGGATCCGCGAGGTTGTTGAAGCCAACGCCTGAATCCCGGCCTGAATCTTCCCCCTAAACCCCCGCCTGTCGGGGGTTTTTTATCATTGATGGTGCGATATGGACTCAATCGAACAACAACTTAACCACCTGCGAACCACGCTTCGCCATCATGAATATCTGTACCATGTGCAGGATAATCCCGAAATTCCCGATGCGGAATACGACAGGCTGATGCGTGAACTCCGTGCGCTTGAAGAAGCGCATCCGGAACTGATTACCCAGGATTCACCGACCCAACGAGTTGGGGCTGCTCCGCTGAGTGAGTTTACTCAAGTGCGGCATGAAGTGCCGATGCTGTCCCTCGATAACGTTTTTGATGAAGCAAGCTATCTGGCGTTTAACAAACGCGTGCTGGACAGGCTCAAAAGCAGCGATGCTTTGACGTTTTGCTGTGAATTAAAACTGGATGGCCTGGCGGTAAGCCTGCTGTATGAGGATGGGATTCTTGTGCGGGCTGCAACGCGCGGCGACGGTACAACCGGTGAAAATATCACATCTAACGTCCGGACTATCCGCGCGATACCGCTCAAACTTCATGGGGACAATATTCCTCGTCGCCTTGAAGTGCGTGGCGAAGTTTTCTTGCCGCAGGCTGGCTTCGAAAAAATCAACGAAGAAGCTCGCCGCACTGGCGGGAAGGGGTTTGCCAACCCGCGCAATGCGGCGGCAGGCTCGCTGCGTCAGTTAGATCCCCGCATTACTGCTAAACGCCCGCTGACCTTCTTCTGCTACGGTGTGGGGTTGCTGGAGGGGGGGGAACTGCCCGCCAGTCACATGGCGCGTTTACAACAGTTTAAAGCCTGGGGATTGCCGGTCAGCGACCGCATCCGCCTGTGCAACACGCCGGAAGAGGTACTGGCGTTTTATCACCAGGTAGAGGCCGATCGCCCAACTCTGGGTTTTGATATTGATGGCGTGGTTATTAAAGTCGATTCGCTTGCACTGCAGGAAACGCTGGGCTTTGTGGCGAGAGCGCCACGCTGGGCCGTTGCGTTTAAATTCCCGGCACAGGAACAGATGACCACCGTGCGTGACGTGGAATTTCAGGTAGGGCGTACTGGCGCAATTACGCCCGTCGCTCGTCTTGAGCCTGTGCAGGTTGCCGGGGTGCTGGTGAGCAACGCGACGTTGCACAATGCCGATGAAATAGAGCGTCTTGGCCTGCGTATTGGCGACAGAGTTGTTGTCCGTCGCGCCGGAGATGTTATCCCGCAGGTTGTTGGCGTGGTGGAGTCGGAACGCCCGGAAGATACTCAGGCAATCGTCTTCCCTCTGCAGTGCCCGGTTTGCGGGTCAGACGTTGAGCGTGTGGAAGGCGAAGCCGTCGCCCGCTGTACCGGTGGCCTGATCTGTGGCGCCCAGCGCAAAGAGGCGTTGAAGCACTTTGTGTCCCGCCGGGCACTGGACGTTGATGGCATGGGCGACAAAATCATCGATCAACTGGTGGAAAAAGAGTACGTCCACACTCCGGCAGATCTGTTTAAGCTGACGGCGGGCAAGCTCACCGGATTGGATCGCATGGGGCCTAAATCGGCACAAAACGTCGTGGATGCGCTGGAAAAAGCCAAAGAGACAACGTTTGCACGTTTCCTGTACGCCTTAGGCATTCGCGAAGTTGGAGAGGCCACCGCCGCAGGGCTGGCCGCGCACTTCGGCACGCTGGATACGCTTATCTCGGCCAGTATTGAGGATCTGCAAAAAGTGCCGGATGTCGGCATTGTTGTGGCGAAACATACCTTTAACTTCTTTGCCGAAGAGAGCAATCGGGATGTTATCCGCCAGCTTACCGAAGAGGCCGGGGTTCACTGGCCCGCGCCTGTGGTTGTCAAAGCCGAAGAAATTGACAGCCCGTTTGCCGGTAAAACCGTGGTGCTCACCGGCTCGCTGAGCATTCTTTCCCGTGACGAAGCCAAAGACCGGCTGACCGCGCTCGGTGCAAAAGTGGCTGGAAGCGTGTCGAAAAAAACCGATCTGGTCATTGCCGGGGAAGCGGCCGGCTCCAAGCTTGTTAAAGCGCAGGAGCTGGGCATCCAGGTGATCGACGAGGCGGAAATGATTCGTTTGCTGGGTGACTAAATGGACAAAGAACAGCTCATTGAGATAGCCAACACGGCCATGCCGTTTGGTAAATACAAAGGCCGGATGCTGATTGATTTGCCGGAGGAGTATTTGCTGTGGTTTTCCCGCAAAGGTGAATTCCCCGCGGGCCATCTCGGTGAGCTGATGGCCCTGACGCTGCTGATTAAGGTGGAAGGGCTGGACAACCTGGTCCGGCCCCTCAAGCGGCACTAAGTTCTGATGGCTGCGGCCTGTTTTTCCCCGGCTGCAGCCGCTTTTCTTTGGTAACGCCGGGCCATACCGGCGCACACCATCAGCTGGATCTGGTGGAAAATCATCAGCGGCAGCACCATCATTCCTACGGCAGCCACCGGAAACAGAATGTTAGCCATCGGGATCCCGTTGGCCAGGCTCTTTTTCGAGCCGCAGAAAACAATCGTAATTTCATCCGCTTTGCTAAAGCCAAAGCGCCGCGCCACAAAAATATTCACTGTGATCACAACCGCCAGCAGCACAAGGCTGGATATCACGATAAACAGCAACGAACCCGCCCCAACTTTATGCCAGATGCCGTGCGTCACGGCTTCACTAAAGGCGGAATAGACCACCAGAAGAATCGAGGTCTGGTCAGTTTTGCTGATCCATTTTTTGTTTTTCGCCACCCAGGCGCCAATCCAGGGCCGCATCAGATGTCCAGCTACGAACGGGACCAGGAGTTGCAGCATAATACTGCCCACCTGATGCAGGCTGCCGCTTGCCCCCTGAACGTGCATCACCAGGCCGACCAGTAACGGCGAAAGAAAAATGCCCAGAAGACTTGAGGCAGAGGCCGAACAAATGGCCGCCGCCACGTTGCCGCCGGCAATAGAGGTAAAAGCGATGGCCGATTGTACCGTGGCGGGCAAAATGCAGAGATAAAGGAACCCGCTGTAAAGCTCAGGGCTGACATTGACCGGTTTCCACCAGCTAAATAACACGCCAAGTACCGGGAACAGGATGAACGTGCTGCACATTACCCACAGATGCAGCCGCCAGTGGCTGCCGCCGGAAATTACCGCCTCGCGAGACAGTTTTGCGCCATGCATAAAGAACAACAGCGCAATGGCGGCGGTAGTCAGCCCTTCAAAGAAGCCGACAAAGCTCCCTTGTGCCGGGAAGAAAGAAGCTAGCAGGACGGTACAAACCAGCGTTAACGTAAAGGGGTCGACAATGCGGAGCAATTTCATAGCGATTCCTCAAAGGTGAAGGGCGCTATTGTGTTTCCGCTGATTTCAGAAATAAAATTGATTTATTAAATGCATTGATGAAGAAAATAGATGAATTATTCCCTGCGTCAGCTTCGTGTGTTTGTCGCCGTGGCCCATGCCGGCAGTTTCAGCCGGGCAGGGGAGAGCATTGGGCTGAGCCAGTCGGCCGTCAGCCACAGCCTGAAGGAGCTGGAGGCCGAGCTGGGCGTTAAGCTGCTTGACCGTACCACGCGGGAAGTGGTGCTCACGCCTGCGGGAGAGTTGCTGGCTCCTCGCCTGGAACGGCTGCTGGAAGAGCTGACCACAACGCTGCTGGATACGCGCGTGGTCGGCCATCAGCTTAGCGGCACGGTTCGCGTGGCTGCCAGTCAGACGCTATCCGCGCACCTTATGCCGCAATCTATCGCAGCCAGCGCGGAGGCTTATCCGAATATTCGATTTATGCTGCATGACGCTTCGCAGCAGTGGGTTTTGCAGAGCATCCGCCAGGGCGAAGTTGATTTTGGCGTCGTTATCGATCCGGTGCAGGCCAGCGATCTGGAGTGTGAAACGGTGTTGTCTGAGCCTTTTCTGCTGCTTTGCCGCAGCGATCATCCGTTCGCGAAGATGGAGCAGATTGACTGGCATGTTCTACAGGGGCAAAAGCTGGTGCTGCAAGATTATGCCTCGGGCAGCCGCCCATTGATTGATGAGGCGTTTGTCCGGCAGGGGATCGAGGTGAATGTAGTCCAACAGATTGGCCACCCCGCAACGCTGTACCCGATGGTTGAAGCGGGGATAGGTTTAAGCGTGTTGCCCGCGCTGGCGTTGCCGTTGCCCGAAGGAAGACCGTTGGTGGTCAAGCGATTAATGCCGGTTATAAACCGACAGTTAATGTTGGTCAGAAGGAAGAACCGATCGCTTTCCCGTGCGGCGGAAGCTATCTGGCAGGTGGTGCGGGAGCAGGCCAGGCTGTTAACCCTGGCCCGTATTGGCGATCCGCTATTTAAGGACGACTAGATATAAATATCAATCTGGTGGTCGTCGGAAGGGTTGTTTACGCCAGTGGCCTTGATCTGCTGTTGTTCCTGCTTCTGCTGGGCTTCTTCTGCCTGTTTGCGCTGAAGCTGTGCCAATTGGGCCTGTAGCATTTTAATTTCGGCCTGAATGATCTCGACTTGTTTTTTCTTCTCTTCAGCAGAGCGATCTGGCGTGCCGGAAACTTCTTTCAGTTTCTCCGTCAACTGAGTAATTTTTTTGCTGATTTGGGCAATCTGCGCGGCTGTGCTGTTATCAGTGCTGCCGGAAGCAGAAGAGCCTGTCGACGTACTGGTTGTCAACTGAGAGCCCTGTAGAGCATTGCTGGATATTGTTGTCATCATAACTCCTTTGATGGAATGGTAAGGGAGTTATCGGCCTGGCAGCGGGGAAGTTGATAATTTTTTGACGATGGGATTTTCAGATATCGCAGATAGCAAAAAGGCGCCTTTAGGGCGCCTTTCTACATTGGTGGGTCGTGCAGGATTCGAACCTGCGACCAATTGATTAAAAGTCAACTGCTCTACCAACTGAGCTAACGACCCGATGGTGGGTGATGACGGGCTCGAACCGCCGACCCCCTCCGTGTAAAGGAGGTGCTCTACCAACTGAGCTAATCACCCAAACTTCGGTACTGCTAATTTTGTAAGAGGAGATGGTGGGTGATGACGGGCTCGAACCGCCGACCCCCTCCGTGTAAAGGAGATGCTCTACCAACTGAGCTAATCACCCATCTCTAAATCTCTTACTTCACATTCCGGGTCACTCTGAAGAGTGGTGGGTGATGACGGGCTCGAACCGCCGACCCCCTCCGTGTAAAGGAGATGCTCTACCAACTGAGCTAATCACCCCCGGTTTGTGGAGTCGCATTATAGGGACAGTTGAAAATGAGTCAACGCATTTTCTAAAGTTTTTATTCGTTCGTCTTAAAATTAAACGATGCGATCAAGAAACAGACATTGGCGTTTGATTTATCATCAAATTCTCTGCTTTCCGGCTATCTACAGGCATCAACATTGAGGAATTAGCGCACAGTGATAGAATGTTGCCTGTTAATTTTCCCTGGCAATTGCCGCTTTGCCGGCAAATATGTGTAACTAAGGCCGTTTAATGAAAATCAAAACTCGCTTTGCGCCAAGCCCAACAGGCTATCTGCACGTTGGCGGTGCCCGTACTGCTCTCTACTCCTGGCTGTTTGCTCGTCATAACAAAGGCGAGTTCGTGCTGCGTATAGAAGACACCGACCTCGAGCGTTCAACCCCGGAAGCCATCGAAGCAATTATGGACGGGATGAACTGGCTGAGCCTGCAGTGGGATGAGGGCCCGTACTATCAGACCAAGCGTTTTGATCGTTACAACCAGGCCATCGACGAAATGCTGGCCGCAGGCACAGCGTATAAGTGCTATTGCTCTAAAGAGCGCCTTGAGGCCCTGCGTGAAGAGCAAATGGCCAATAACGAGAAACCTCGTTATGACGGTCGCTGCCGCCACAGTCATGAGCACCACGCCGATGACGAACCGTGCGTCGTGCGTTTTGCCAACCCACAGGAAGGCTCCGTCATCTTTGATGACCAAATCCGTGGCCCGATCGAATTCAGCAACCAGGAACTGGACGATCTGATCATTCGCCGTACCGACGGTTCTCCAACCTACAACTTCTGCGTAGTGGTGGACGACTGGGATATGGAGATTACCCACGTGATCCGTGGTGAAGACCATATCAACAACACGCCGCGCCAGATTAACATCCTGAAGGCGCTGAACGCGCCGGTTCCGCTTTATGCACACGTTTCCATGATCAACGGTGACGACGGTAAAAAGCTGTCTAAGCGTCACGGGGCGGTGAGCGTAATGCAGTATCGCGATGACGGTTACCTGCCGGAAGCGCTGCTCAACTACCTGGTGCGCCTGGGCTGGTCCCACGGCGATCAGGAGATCTTCTCTCGCGAAGAGATGATTGAGATGTTCAGCCTGAACGCGGTAAGCAAGTCAGCCAGCGCATTCAATACTGAAAAGCTGCAGTGGCTGAACCACCATTACATCAATACGCTGGAGCCGGAGTACGTGGCAACTCACCTGCAATGGCATATCGAGCAGGAAAATATTGATACGCGTAATGGCCCGCAGCTGTCTGAGCTGGTGAAACTGCTGGGCGAACGTTGTAAAACCCTGAAAGAGATGGCGCAGACGTGCCGCTACTTCTACGAAGATTTCAGCGAGTTTGACGCTGATGCCGCGAAGAAGCATTTACGCCCGGTTGCACGTCAGCCGCTGGAAGTGGTGCGCGACAAACTTGCCGCGCTGAGCGACTGGACTGCAGAAAACGTTCACCACGCTATTCAGGCCACGGCCGATGAGCTGGAAGTTGGGATGGGTAAGGTGGGGATGCCGCTGCGTGTCGCCGTGACCGGCGCAGGTCAGTCTCCAGGCCTTGACGTAACCGTACATGCTATTGGCAAACAGCGTTCCGTGGCGCGCATCAACAAAGCGCTCGAATTCATCAGCGAGCGTGAAGCTCAGCAGTAAACGTCGTAAATGTAAAAAGCCGGTGCTGAGTCACCGGCTTTTTTTATTTCTTCTTTTGGATTCCAAGGCGTTTAAGCAAACCTTCGCTGCCTTCACGCTCGAGGATCGCGGTCACTTTATGCTGTTCTTCTTCGGATAGGGTACGCAGGGCGTTCAACATCAGCTGTTCTAATGGCGTCCGAAGGACGCTATAAGAGGCAACTTTTTCGCGCATATAGCGAGTGTTGTAGATAAACGTTTTTACCTGCTCAGAGATATAAATAAATCTTGCTTTACCGCCGGGGACGCCTCGTTTCTCAGTGGTTTCCCAGTCATGTTTTCGTACCCATTGATTAATCGTCTGGGGGGGGTAACCCGTCATTGCTGCGAGTTCATCGGCGGTCATTTTTTCCTTGAACATCTGCAATCCTTTATTCTTCCTGGCACCGACAGGAAATAGCCGGACAGCTACTCGTTGTCGCGGATACCCAGCCGTGTCAGTAAGCCGGCAATTCCGTCCCGCAGCAGCATGGCTGACATCTTTTTCTGCTCGCTGTCGGACATTTGCTGGACTGAGTTAATCAGCAGGTTTTCCAGTGAGGCGTCGGTTGCGCTGTAGCGGGCTGTACTCTCCGTCACCCGCCTGGTGTTGTTGATAAATTCCCTGACCTGCTCGTCTATATGGATAAGCCGCGCTTTGCCTCCCTGAACGCCGGGTTTAGGTGAGGTTTCCCAATTTTCTTTACGTACCCACTTATTGATGGTCTGGCGGCTGTAGCCGGTGATAACGGCTAATTCTTCAGGTGTCATTCTTTCCTTGAGCACAGTGATTCCTTTTCATTGCGGCCGAAACGGCTTTATTAGCGGCTCATTTTATTGAACTGACTAACGCGAAACTGTGACAGAATTAACTACAACGGGATGATATGCAACCGAGAATTGCCGGAGGCGATGGCTTTTTAGGCGATTGATCGCGGAAGAACAAATTGCCGTTGACACGCTATGTGGGGTTTCATATTATGCCGCCCGTCAACACGACAAGGTCTTTACGGTTTGGGGCTATAGCTCAGCTGGGAGAGCGCTTGCATGGCATGCAAGAGGTCAGCGGTTCGATCCCGCTTAGCTCCACCAAATCTTCACCAGCAGATTTGGTACCGTAAAATCAGCACCTGTCCGTGGGGCTATAGCTCAGCTGGGAGAGCGCTTGCATGGCATGCAAGAGGTCAGCGGTTCGATCCCGCTTAGCTCCACCAAAATTTGAAACCCTCGCTTCGGCGGGGGTTTTTGCTTTTCAGAACCCAACCTTTCTGCTTTTGGCTACTTCTCAGTAAAAAAGTCTCTACTTACGTCTGCTTGTTCTAATATTTCTGCTGTACGGTAAGATCTGCTTTTGTGCAGGTTCGAAACTTGATTCGCTCAATAAATAAACGTACCCTAATTGCCGAAAAATACTGATTCAACAATCACATAAAGTTTACATCAGGGCCTATGATCATTTACAAGACGATAAAGAAAATAGCGATTGCCCTGGCATTGTGTTTACTTTTTATTCCGTTTTCTCGTTATATTTCACCGACAACCCTTGTTGATGGACATAAAACCTATCTCGCCTATCTGCCATTAAGTTTTATCATGGCAATGATTATTATTTATGGCCGGTCTGTGATTATTCCACTCACGATAGGGTCGCTGATTATTTACAGCTGGTTGCTTGATTTAGCCGCTGTACCGCTTGTTGCTTTCATTTTCTGCCTGCTATTTCCTTTACTGATTGCCAGTTTTATTACCCGCAGCTATGTGGGGCGGCGTTGGCGTTTTGGACTCCCTAATAAAGGCATGGGGCAGCGCATTTTTTGGCTTGGTTTCGCGGCACCGCTGACCATTAAGCTGCTGATGTACCTTACAGGCAATGCTATTGCATATCCGCCTGAGCTGGCGCCGTTCTTCGGTGGTGGTTCGGTTATCTATATGATTGTCGATGTGCTGAATCTTGTCGTGGCCTCGCTCATCTTTACACCCCTTTTCTATTACCCGCTGCGTATGGCATTGAACCCGCATTTTGCTGTCGGTTTTTGGCGGCGCTGCATGCGCCACTACAGGCAGGATAAGCACCGGCTCTATACCCCATGCTGGCTGGTTGCCTGGGTGTTGTATCTGGTGCTGATGTGTTCGCCGTGGCATAGCGAACTGATTTCCGGCTATCTGGTTCCGTTGGTCTTTGTGTTGTTTACGCTGGGAATACGTCGGCTTGACGCAAGGCTGGTATCTCTACTTTGGGGGATTTCGGCATGGGTATTATTAACTTATAACACCGGTTTTTTGCAGGGTGTGAATACGCAATACGCCCTGTCCTTTATTTTATCCGTCTTTATTTCCTTTACCGTTTGCCTGTTGTATATGGCCATTTCCTACCATAAGAACGAATGGATGAAGCGCGTGTATCACCTGCAGGCGCAGACTGACCCTTTAACAAAATTACCGAATTTACGCGCGCTTGAAGAACATATTCTGACCTATCCAACCGGTGCGCTTTGCTGCCTGAGGATGGCTAACTTTGAGTTTCTTAGCCGACATTACGGCATGATGATGCGAATTTATTGCAAGAAAACCATTGCCAGAGAATTACAGCCCTGGCTGCTGGAGGGGGAAAAAATATTTCAGCTTCCGGGCAGTGAGCTGCTCTTGTTTTTACGCGAGGGTGAAACAGAAGCCCGGCTGACCTATTTTGTTGAGCACTTGAATAATAAAAAAATCCCCTGGCACAACGCTGTCCTCGAGATTGAATACGGGGCTTCCTGGGGCATTGTGGATTCTCCGAAAGAACTGCAGCGTATGCTCGGGCAACTCAGCTATCTGGCAGAAAAAGCCAGCGACACACAGCGTGTGCTTGGGCTTGATTCCCGGCTGCAGGCTGTTTCCGGGCAAACAACCGAGCGGGTATTGCTGCTACAAAAGATTAAGCGGGCCATAGACGAAGAAGCCTTTCAGCTCTACGCGCAGCCCATTGTCGACGGTGAAGGGAAGGGCTATCACGAAATCCTCAGTCGGCTGGTGATTGGCGGGCAGAGCATCACCCCGGATAAATTTATTCCGATTGTCGCCGAATTTAACCTCAGCACCCGTTTTGACATGATGGTGATGAAGATGCTGCTGGCCTGGCTTGCAAAGCATCCAGGAGACGAGCAGCAGGCGCGTTTTTCTGTCAATTTAATGCCGCTCACGCTGATGCAAAAAGAGATTGCTCAACAGATTGTTGACCTGTTTGAGGTTTACAAGGTTCCGACCCGCGCTGTGGTCATAGAAGTCACGGAAGAACAGGCGTTTTCCAACTCGGAAACCTCTAATCAAAATATTGCTCTGCTGCGCGAGAAAGGTTTTAAGATTGCCATCGATGATTTCGGGACAGGCTACGCTAACTATGAGCGTCTGAAGAAGCTGCAGGCGGATATCATTAAGATAGATGGTTGCTTCGTCCGCGACATCACCAGCGATGTGATGGACAAGCTTATTGTGAAGTCCATTTGCAAACTGGCGGCGGCCAGGTCGCTCAGTGTTGTCGCAGAGTATGTTGAAACACAAGAGCAGCGCGATATTCTGCTGCAGCTTGGCGTACAGTACCTGCAGGGGTATCTGGTGGGTAAACCCGAGCCTCTGCAGAAACTGAAGCACTGACGCTCTCCTTTGCACCCTAAAAAGGAATCACCGTGAGCACGTCGTTGATAAGCCATATTCGCCTGCCGATGGTAAAAACACTGCGCATTACCCATGTGTGTTTTCTGTCGCTCTTTCTGCTGATCACCTTCCTTTTCTGGCAGCAGGGAGAACTGTTCAACCATGGCTATCGCACCAGCCAGCTTAGCCACCTGGAAAGCGTTATCGCCCGGCTTGAAAGCAAATCTGAATATCAGATGGATAACCTGCGTTATCTGCGGCGGATGTTCATTGAAACGCTAAATGAGCCGCAGTTCACGCCGATTTCGCAGCTGGCTTCCCGGGCCAGCAATAAAGAGACACTGTCGCCGCTGCATATCCAAAGTCTGCCGATCCCCGACAGCGTTCAGCCATTTAAAAACAAGCCAAAAGAAGAAAGGGAAAAACTCACGCAGCGGGAATACCAGGCGCTGCGGGACATTCAGGATCTCTTTCCTCTGGCGGGTGGGAGCAACCGCCTCTCCTCGAGCATTTATTACATGTCGCGCTCTGGCGCATTTATTGCGTCGCTCTCTCCTGATGTGAACAAACTGCTTATCGAAAGCGCTAACCCGCTGGCAATGCAGGGGTCGTTTGTGCTTGGCTCGCCGCTGTTAAACCCGCGCCGCGAACCGTTCTGGACACGGCAAAATATCGCGGATACTGGCAAGACGCTGATTAATGGCTCCCTTCCGGTGGACTTTGACGATAGATGGATTGGGCTGTTTGGCATCGCGGTCACCACCGAAACGCTTCGACTGTTTCTCTCCAGCGCCTTGCCGGACGACACGCAAAGTGCTTATCTGCTTTTTGATGAGCAGATGAACCCGCTCACTCGCCCTGTTGGCTCACAGAATGGCTATCAGCTCAGCGAGAAGCAGCGCCAGGCGATTCTTGAAAAGCTGACCGATGAACCCCGGGGCACGCTTCGCTTTGGCTATGCTTATGCCACTTTCGGGCATGTCACCGGGACGGGGGCAATCCTTGTCAGCGTCCAGACAATCCGGCAGGGGCTGCATGAGGACTTTGGGCGTTTTAGCGTGCTGCTGGTCGTGATGTGGCTGACCGTGATTCTTATTCTGTTTGGTTCACACCGCATGATTTGCCGGCTGATTCGCAACATGGGCCAGTTGCAGCAGGAAATGCACCGGCATGCGCTGTACGATGACCTGACCGGCGTCTTAAATCGCCGTGGATTCTTTGAAACAACCGGGCGTATCAGCCCGCAGTACGTGGATTACTCCCTGATTCAGCTTGATCTCGACCATTTCAAAAAAGTGAACGATCGCTTTGGGCACCAGGTTGGGGACCGGGTGCTTATCCATGCCACGCGCTGCATCCAACAGGCGATCCGCACCCAGGACATCGTCGGGCGTATCGGTGGCGAAGAGTTTTGTATCTACCTGCCCAATACCGATCTGCACGCGGCGATTGCTGTAGCGCAGCGGGTGCGCAAGATGCTGGTGAACACGCCGCTCAGGCTTGAGGACGAATCTTCACTCCTGGTGACGGCCTCTCTGGGTGTGGCTTCCCATGAGGAAGCGCCTCAGGGTAGCCTGGAACACATCCAGAGCCAGGCGGATATTCGTCTGTACAGGGCAAAAGAGCAGGGGCGAAACAGAGTGTGTTGGGGCGGAGAAGCTGAATCGCAGGCATAAAAAAAGCCGGTGACCAGCACCGGCTTTTTAATACGCAGAAATTAGATAACCAGCGCGGCGATAGACGCGGACAGGATACTCACCAGCGTAGAGCCGTAAACCAGCTTCAGACCAAAGCGAGAAACCACGTTACCTTGCTCTTCGTTCAGGCCCTTAATGGCCCCGGCGATAATACCGATAGAAGAGAAGTTAGCGAAGGATACCAGGAATACAGACAGGATGCCTTCCGCGCGTGGAGACAGGGAGCTGGCAATCTTCTGCAGATCCATCATGGCAACGAATTCGTTGGAAACGAGTTTGGTCGCCATGATACTGCCGACCTGCAGGGCTTCACCGGACGGCACGCCCATCACCCAGGCAACCGGGTAGAAGATGTAGCCCAGAATACCCTGGAAGGAGATACCCAGCACGGCAGCGAACAGCGCGTTCAGGCCAGAAATCAGGGCGATGAAGCCAATCAGCATGGCGGCAACGATAATCGCCACTTTGAAACCTGCCAGAATGTACTCGCCGAGCATTTCGAAGAAGCTTTGACCTTCGTGCAGGTTAGTCATCTGCAGGTTCTCTTCTTTCTCATCCACGCGGTACGGGTTGATCAGCGACAGCACGATGAAGGTACTGAACATGTTCAGCACCAGTGCGGCAACCACGTATTTTGGCTGCAGCATGGTCATGTACGCACCCACGATTGACATGGACACGGTAGACATAGCGGTCGCCGCCATGGTGTACATGCGGTTGCGCGACATCTTGCCGAGAATATCCTTATAGGCGATGAAGTTTTCTGATTGTCCCAGAATCAGCGAGCTTACGGCGTTAAAGGATTCCAGCTTACCCATACCGTTGACTTTAGAAAGCACGGTACCGATGGCGCGGATAACAATCGGCAGAATGCGAATGTGCTGCAGAATACCGATCAGCGCAGAAATGAACACGATAGGGCACAGCACCTTCAGGAAGAAGAAAGCCAGGCCTTCGTCGTTCATTTTGCCGAAGACAAAGTTTGTCCCTTCGTTAGCGAAACCGAGCAGTTTCTCGAACATCTCGGAGAAACCTTTCACGAAACCCAGGCCGACGTCAGAGGTCAGGAAGAACCAGGCCAGTAACACTTCGATCACTAACAGTTGAATGACAAAGCGAATACGAATTTGCTTGCGGTTAGGGCTAACCAGCAAAGCCAGCAGCGCGACCACAGCAAGCGCTAAAACAAAGTGCAAAACGCGGGACATATTTGCTCCAAATATGAGGCAGGTTTAATTTCGTTGCACATTCTATGTAACAAGCAATAAGAAAACGAGATCAATTCCACACTATAGTGATGACCTGTGACGGAACGCAAAAATAGTGATCCACCATACATTTCTGCTATGTTAAGTAAAGAAGCTAAAAGTTACGTTAAGATGGCTTGTCGACAGTTTACACGTTGGTCAAATGTTAATCCGTTAACCGACATCCAGATTCACCATCTCACGCCTCCTGCACATCGTTTTCAGCTATCAGAGAAATCAATTTCCCCGCACTAAATGAACTTGATAACCATTCTCATTTTGATAGCATAAAACATAGCAAAGGCTATATCTCAGAGGCAGAAGATGACAAGCAGTCGCATTGACAGCAATACCGGACGCACCGCGCGCAAGCTGCGGCTGGCGTTGATGGGGCCAGCGTTTATCGCCGCTATCGGCTACATCGACCCCGGTAACTTCGCGACCAATATCCAGGCCGGGGCGAGCTATGGCTATCAACTGCTGTGGGTGGTGGTGTGGGCTAACCTGATGGCGGCGCTGATTCAGGTGCTCTCCGCTAAGCTTGGGATCGCCACCGGCAAGAACCTCGCCGAGCAAATCCGCGATCATTACCCGCGTCCGCTGGTGTGGATTTACTGGGTTCAGGCGGAAATTATCGCCATGGCGACGGATCTCGCGGAGTTTATCGGGGCGGCCATTGGCTTTAAGCTGATTCTGGGTGTCTCTTTGCTACAAGGGGCGGTGCTGACCGGGATAGCCACTTTCCTGATTTTGATGCTGCAAAGCCGTGGGCAAAAGCCTCTGGAAAAAGTCATTGGCGGGCTGCTGCTGTTTGTGGCCGCGGCCTACATCGTTGAGCTTATTTTTTCCCAGCCGAAGGTGGCTGAGCTGGGCAAAGGGATGCTGATCCCAAGCCTGCCGACGTCCGAAGCGGTCTATCTTGCCGCTGGCGTTCTGGGCGCGACTATCATGCCGCACGTGATTTACCTGCACTCTTCTCTGACTCAGCACCTGCACGCGGGCAACCGGGCAGAGCGCTATTCCGCCACTAAATGGGACGTGGCGATAGCGATGACCATTGCCGGCTTCGTCAATCTGGCGATGATGGCCACCGCCGCAGCGGCGTTTCATTTCACCGGGCATACCGGCGTCGCCGAGCTGGAAGATGCCTATAAAACGCTGGAGCCGCTGTTGAGCCATGCCGCAGCGACGGTTTTCGGGCTTAGCCTGGTGGCGGCCGGTTTGTCATCCACGGTGGTGGGCACGCTTGCCGGGCAGGTGGTGATGCAGGGCTTTGTGCGTTTTTATATTCCGCTTTGGGTACGCCGCGCTATTACTATGGCGCCGTCCTTCGTGGTCATCATGATGGGGCTAGACCCAACGCGGATTCTGGTCATGAGCCAGGTCCTGCTGAGCTTCGGCATTGCGCTGGCGCTGGTGCCGCTGCTGGTGTTTACCAGCGACAAAAAGCTGATGGGTGATTTGGTTAACGTGCGCTGGGTTAAGCTGGTTGGCTGGGCGATTGTCGCGGTGGTGGTGGCGCTCAACCTTTGGTTAATTTTCAGTACGCTGTTTGGCAACTAACCTTGCCATAGAAAGTAAAAGGGCTGGATTATCCAGCCCTTTTTTATTAATGACGGTGTCCGTGGCCTCTGCCGCGATGGTCATCGCGATCGTTCCAGCCTTCACGATAGCCTCGTTCATAGCTATTGCGACCGCGGTCCCAACCTCTATCCCAGCCACGGTGGCGGTGCCAGCCGCGATCGCGCCATTCATAGTTGCGGTGCCAGTAATCACGGTCGCGCCATCTGCCGCCGTCCCAGTAATTACCGCGATAATCTTGATCGCCAATCTGTAATTTCACCGACGGCAGCAGGGTGATTTCACCCGCGTTAGCAACCATCGGCGCCGCGGCCAGTAAGGCAAGGGCAAGCATTAGTGACCTGAACATACTTTCTCTCCCTGGTTCTCATAGCCGTGTTGCGGCTTGTTAACACAATATTACAAACCGACAAACGGGCCGATGAACTACACAATTCCTAAATCATCGGTCGCAGCACTTTTTGCACAAATGCTGGTGTGAACCAGGAGAGAAAGTTAAACGTTTACACTAAGATCGCCTCAATTTCCGCTCGTTCCTGTTCGCTGAAATGGCGCTGGTTTAGCATGCCCACGGCGTCCTCTATCTGGCTGGTTTTACTCGCGCCAATAAGCACCGAAGTGACCTTCTCATCGCGGAGTACCCAGGCCAGCGCCATCTGCGACAGTTTCTGCCCACGTTTCTCCGCCATCGCGTTGAGCTGACGTACTTTGGCCAGCTTCTCTGCCGTAATCTGGTCGGGGTTCAGGAAACGGCTGCCGCTGGCAGCCCGTGAATCCGCGGGGATACCGCTCAGATAGCGGTCGGTTAGCTGGCCTCCGGCGAGCGGGGAAAAAGCGATGCTGCCGACGCCTTTTTCCTGCAGCAAATCCAGCAGGCCACCTTCAACCCAGCGTTCAAACAGGGAATAACGCGGCTGGTGGATCAGGCAAGGCGTGCCGAGATCGTTCAGGATATTAATGGCTTTTTCAGCCAGATCTGCCGGGTAGTTAGAGATCCCGACATACAGGGCTTTGCCCTGGCGTACCACATGGTCGAGGGCACGCATGGTCTCTTCCAGCGGCGTGTCAGGATCCGGGCGGTGATGATAGAAAATATCGACATACTCAAGCCCCGTGCGCTTCAGACTTTGGTCGAGGCTCGAAATCAGATACTTGCGTGAACCCCAGTCGCCGTAAGGCCCATCCCACATGGTGTAGCCCGCTTTGGTGGAGATAATCAGCTCGTCGCGCCAGGCCTGAAAATCTTCCTGCAAAATGCGCCCAAAGTTTGCTTCCGCTGAACCAGGCGGTGGCCCGTAATTATTGGCAAGGTCAAAGTGGGTAATGCCCAGATCAAAAGCCTTTCTCAGCAGCTGGCGGCTGGTTTCCAGCAGCGTTTCATCGCCAAAATTATGCCAAAGGCCAAGGGAGATGGCGGGCAGTTTCAGGCCGCTGCGGCCGCAGCGACGGTACTCCATAGACGAATAGCGTTCAGGGTTGGGCTGCCAGGTCATTATTGTCATCCTTATAGGTAACAGAGAAATCAGTGTATACGCTTTCACAACCCAGAATACGCCGTATTCCACTGTAAATTCCACGTGCCACCCCTTAAATCGGATATATTCTCGACACCGATCCCGGTTACTTAATACTCACAGCAAGCCCTCATAGAAGGAAAATCCTATGCGCTACTGTGTGGCAGACTATCTTGTTGACCGGCTTAACGAAGGCGGGATCGACCACCTCTTCGGTGTCCCCGGTGACTACAATCTTGTTTTCCTGGATCACGTTATTGCGCATCCGAGGCTTGCCTGGGTGGGCTGTGCTAATGAGCTGAACGCGGCCTACGCCGCCGACGGCTATGCCCGCTGTAAAGGTACAGCGGCGCTGCTGACCACGTTTGGCGTGGGTGAACTGAGCGCGCTGAACGGCGTGGCGGGCAGCTATGCCGAACATCTTCCCATCATTCATATTGTTGGCGCGCCCAATAGCCGCGCCCAGCAGCGCGGAGAATTGCTGCATCACACGCTTGGGGACGGGGATTTCCGCCATTTCCTGCGTATTGCCGAAGAAGTCTCCGTGGCGCAGGCTTCGCTCACGCCCGCCAATGCCTGTAGCGAAATTGATCGCGTAATTCTGGAAGCGCTCAAGCAGCAGCGCCCCGGTTACCTGTTACTGCCGAGCGACGTTGCGGAAGCACCGGCAACGCGGCCCTCAAAACGGTTAATGGCTCCTGTAACGGCGGCTGAACCGGCAACGCTGGAAGCGTTTCGTCATTGTGCGCAGGCAAAAATAGCCGAAAGCCGAAGCGTGGCGCTGCTGGCTGATTTTCTGGCTCTGCGTTATGGGCAGCAAAAAACGCTCCAGCAGTGGATGGCGAGCACGCCCATCCCTCACGCTTCGCTGCTGATGGGGAAAGGGTTGTTCGATGAAAGTCAGCCTGGTTTTCTGGGCACCTACAGCGGAGCGGCCAGCCCGCCGCAGGTGAAGCAGGGGATTGAAAGCGCGGAGCTGGTTATCTGCGTGGGCGTGAAGTTTACCGATACCATCACCGCCGGCTTCAGCCAGAAGTTAAGCCAGCAGCAGACGATTGAGGTTCAGCCGGAGGCTGTGCGGGTTGGCGATCGCTGGTTTAGCGGGATCTCTATGGCGCTGGCCATATCTATTTTACAGCCGCTGTGTGCGCAACAGACTGCCTCCTGGCCCGAGGCTACGCAAAGGCCACCTCAGCTTCCAGCCTGTGACAGTGACCGGCTGGACCAGCATGCTTTCTGGCAAACCTTGCAGGATGCCTTACAGCCGGGCGATATCATTCTGGCCGACCAGGGTACGGCGGCCTTTGGTGCCGCGGCCTTAACGCTGCCCGCAGGCGTGACGTTTATCGTCCAGCCGCTGTGGGGATCAATTGGTTTTACGCTGCCTGCGGCGTTTGGGGCGCAAACCGCATGGCCGAACAGGCGTGTACTTCTGCTGATAGGCGACGGCTCCGCCCAGCTGACTATTCAGGAACTGGGCAGCATGCAGCGCGACGGCCAGAAACCGGTGGTGATGGTGCTGAATAACGATGGCTACACGGTTGAGCGCGCGATCCATGGCCCGGAACAGCGCTACAACGACATTGCCGCGTGGGACTGGACCCGCCTGCCGCAGGCGATGAACGTGGATAGCCTGGCCGAATGTTGGCGTGTCACCGAAACATCACAGCTTGCTGCCGTGCTGGAAAAACTGGCCAGCCCGGAGAGGCTGGCGCTGGTGGAAGTGGTGCTGCCTAAGCAGGACATTCCCGAGCTGCTAAGGGCGGTCACCACCTCGCTAGGTAAACGCAACTCGGAAATGGAACATTAATTAGCGGTTTGGCCGCCCGGCCATCATCAACGGTTTACCCGCCAGCAGGAGCCAGGCGGGTAACATCACGATGCACAGCAAGGGCAGGAGTTTGACGTCCGGCACCACGGCCATCGCCATAAACAGGCTCAGCCAGCCGTCGCGTGTGACGACCAGCACCATGCCAAGGACGGCGCAGGAGAGCGTAATCGCGGCAGGAACCGCCTCTACATGCTGGTGCAGCATCATGCCCAACGCCACGCCCACAAACACTGCCGGAAAAATACGTCCGCCCCGGAAACCGCTGGCTGCCGCGATAATCAACGCGGCCAGCTTCACCACGGCAAACAGCAGCAATGATGAAACGGAGAAGTCGGAAATAGCCAACTGCTGCATCTCATCCAGGCCTTTAAACATCGTCACCTCACCGCCGATTACCCCCAGCAGGCCAAGCAAAAATCCGCCAGCGCCAAGTACAAGCACCGGATGTTTGAGCTGGTGCATCAGGCGGTGCAATCTTGGCAAACACCAGACGCCCACCATGCCCATCGCAATGGCGATAGCCGCGACAACCGCCCCGCTGAACAGGTCTTCAATGTGCATTTCGGGGTAGCTGGCAACCGGCAGAGCAAAGTGCGGCTGAAAGAAAATGTTGGTGGTCAACGCCCCGGCGGAGGCGGCCATCAGCGGCGCGAACAGCCTGTCCCACAGTGGCACTTCATTATTTCCGCCCAGGGTCTGCGAAAAGATCAGCGCAGCGGCCACCGGCGTGCCAAATAACGCGCCGACGGTGCCTGCAGCGGCGAGAATAGTCCAGTCGAGCGGGCTGACCTTCGGCAAAACCCGTGCACCAAGCGCCACCGCGAGCGCAATGTTTACCGCCATAATCGGGTGCTCTGGCCCCAGGCTCACGCCGCCCGCCAGGCCAATCACCAGCGCCATCACCAGCCCTGGAATAGCCATTGTCGGTACGGGGGCTCCAATAAGCGGTTCGGTAGCGGGGTCCGGCCCGCCGTGGCCAGGTAAATAGCGGATAACCAGCCCAACCGCGACACCGGTCAGGGTTAAAATCAGCAGTATCCAAAACGGGGACTGGGGATCGTACCCGCGCGCCGCGGGCAGTGTTGCCCACAGGTATTCCTGCAGTGCAGCGGCAACCTTCATAACGACAATTAACACCAGGCTGGATAAGACGCCGATAATCAGAGCCGGAATGGAAAGTACCAGCATTGTTCTGGCTCGCGGATGGAGCATAGTCAATCCTTACAATAGGGAGTCGCACGGCGCAAAAACGGAAAGTCTTAAGCCGCATTGCAAATAGAGCTGAAACGGTAAAGCCAGAATGTGACCTGGTTCAACAATCGCGCCGCACCTGAATGATGGTCGTTGTTGTTTCGGCTGGCTAATTTTACAGTGTTGCCAGAACTTATTCTGACTTTAGCGGAGCTGTTTGAGAATGACAAAATATGCTTTGGTGGGAGATGTCGGCGGCACCAATGCACGTCTGGCGCTATGCGATTTGAACACGGGTGATATTTCACAGGCAAAGACTTACTCCGGCCTTGATTTTCCAAGCCTGGAAGCGGTGATTCAGCACTACCTCAAAGAACATAACATCAGCGTGCAGTCGGGCTGCGTGGCCATCGCCTGCCCGATAAACGGGGACTGGGTGGAAATGACCAACCACACCTGGGCGTTTTCCACCGCTGAAATGAAGCAAAACCTGGGCTTCGATCATCTGGAAATTATCAACGACTTTACCGGCGTTTCCATGGCCATTCCGGCGCTGAAAAAAGAGCATCTGATTCAGTTCGGCGGCGGCGAGCCTGTAGCAGGCAAACCGGTGGTGGTGTATGGTGCGGGCACCGGACTGGGTGTTTCTCACTTGGTTCATGTCGACAAACGCTGGATCAGCCTGCCGGGCGAGGGCGGCCACTCAGATTTCGCGGCGAACAGCGAAGAAGAGGGCATTATCCTGGAGCAACTGCGCAACGAACTTGGGCACGTCTCCAACGAGCGCATTCTCTCCGGACCTGGCCTGCTGAATCTCTACCGCGCCATCGTTAAGGCCGACGGTCGTGAGCCGGAAAACTACCAGCCGAAGGACATTACCGAAAAAGCCGTGGATGACACCTGCACCGACTGCCGACGCGCGCTGTCGCTGTTCTGCGTGATCCTGGGGCGTTTCGGCGGCAACCTGGCGCTGAACATGAGTACGTTTGGCGGCGTGTATATCGCCGGCGGTATCGTGCCGCGCTTCCTGGAATTCTTTAAGGCTTCGGGCTTCCGCGGTGGGTTTGAAGACAAAGGTCGCTTCAAAGAATTTGTGAAGGGTATTCCTGTGTATCTCATTGTGCACGATCAGCCGGGGCTGCTGGGTGCCGGGGCGCACCTGCGTCAGACGCTGGGTCACGTCCTGTAATACCGTGCGGGCGCACTGCGCCCGCCAGTTTCCCTTCTCTACAGGCGCATCAGTTGCCTGAACTCTTTCACCTTGCTGCGGCTCACCGGCACCTGAAAATCCAGGTCGCGCAGGCGCAGAATATAGGTATTGTTAAACCACGGTTCTATTTCACGAATTTTGCTCAGGTTCACCACATAAGAGCGGTGGCAGCGGAAGAAGTGGCTCTCCGGCAGACGGCTGCAGAATTCGGTGATATTCATCGGCATGACGTAAGACTCGCGGCGCGTATAGACAAATGTCATCTTCTCGTGGGCTTCCGCGTAGTAAATATCGTTGATGTCGGTAACGATAATTCGCTCGTCTTTGATCAGGTTAATCGTCGTGGCATCACGGTTTTCATGGCTGGCGGCAGGCTGCGAGGTTTGCTGCAGATAAGCGGCCTCTAGCTTTTGCAGCATGCCAATAATGCGTGACTCCTGATACGGCTTCAGAATGTAGTCAAACGCCTCCAGCTCAAAGGCTTCCACCGCATGTTCTTTCCAGGCGGTAATAAACACGATGAACGGCCTGTGGGCAAATTTGCTGATGTTCTGCGCCAGCAGCACGCCGTCCAGCGACGGAATATTGATGTCGAGGAAGATGGCGTCGACTTCGTGATGCTGCAAATACTTCAGCACGTCCATACCATCGTCGAAGGAAGCGACAATCTCCATTTCGCTGTGGTTTTTGATGAGCCAGCTCAGCTCCTGCTGCGCCAGAAACTCATCCTCTACGATAATGACCTTCATGCTTCTCTCCCTTCCAGTGGGCGGGGCGCGGCGGTGGGGACATAGCGCGGCACGTAAAAGGCGATTTCTGTCCCCGGCTCCAGGCGGCGGATGATCAGCCCTTCGCCGTAGAGCAACTGCACGCGGTGATGCACGTTCAGCAGGCCAATTTTATTCCCCGGCATTTCGTTATTCTCCACGCGCTCGACTACTTTAGGATCGATCCCGTGGCCGGTATCACGCACGGCAATACGCACCCGGTTGCCGCTCTCTTCAATACTTATCGTCACCACGCCCTTACCTTTACAGGGCTGAATGCCGTGCACAATCGCATTTTCCACCAGAGGCTGGATAAGCAGGCTGGGAATCCGGCAGTTGACCTCCTCATCAATGTTATAAATCACCGTCAGTTTGTCGCCAAAGCGCGCCTGCTCAATGGCAATGTAATCCTTGATTTGATACAGCTCCTTGCGGATATCAATCTGTTCGTCATCGTTCAGCTCGATGTTATAGCGCAGGTAGCGTGACAGGTTGACGATAAGCTGGCGTGCGGTGTCTGGATTCATGCGGATTGAGGACGATATCGCATTCAGCGCATTGAACAGGAAGTGCGGGTTTATCTTGCTTTGCAGCGCCCTTAGTTCGGCTTTGTTAGCCATTTCGCGGAGCTGCTCTGCACGGGAAACCTCAAGCTGGGTAGAAATAATTTGCGACAGGCCAACCGCCATTTCCTGCAGCGTGGAGGTGATCTGGTGGGCATGGCGGTAATAGATCTTCAGGGTGCCGGTCACCACGCCTTTTTCCCACAGCGGGATGATGATTAAGGAGTGAATTTCCGGCGTTCGCCAGGCTTCGTCGTCGTTGCGAATGATGATGCGCCCCTCGTTCAGTGCCTGACGGGTGCGCGGGCTGAAAGCCTGGTCGTTCTCGTGGTAGTTATTTTCCCCCAGCCCGACGTAGGCCAGCACTTTTTCGGTATCGGTAATGGCCACCGCATCCGCATCGATATCGTGGCGAATAATCTGGCAAACCTGGCGCAGCGACTCACTGTTCACCTTGCGGAACAGCGGCAGCGTTTTGTTGGCGATATCCAGCGCCAGTTTGGCCTGGCGGGCGGCGCTGGCCTCTTTCTCGCCCTCAACGCTTTGCACCAGCAGGATAATAAAGCCGATAGAGACCGAGCCGAGGATCATCGGCACGCCGATTTTGGAGACGATATCGAGGCCGAGCGCGGTGCTTGGTGCCCAGAGCACCACCAGAATCATGGTCATCGTTTCGCAGAGCATGCCGCCGATGATACCGACCCGCCAGTGCTTCTCTTTCGGCACCTTGCGGTTGATCCAGCCGGACATTATCCCGGCAAGGATGCTGGTGATAAAGCAGGGGATAGCGGTAATGCCACCGATATCAATCAGGTAGCGGTGCGTCCCGGCGATAAGCCCGGTAATAATCCCCACCCAGGGGCCAAACAGGATCCCACCGGACATCACCGCGATAATACGCACGTTAACCAGCGAGCCTTCAACCGGCACGCCTGACCAGGTACTGAACAAGGCAAACATCGAGAAGATAGCGGTGACGGCCAGCAGTTCTTTAGGCGTATGGGCGCTTTTGTGCAGCAATTCGCGGAACAGACGAATGCGAATCAGGAAGAAAAGGCAAATAAGCATCAGCGCCGCACGATCGAACACCGCCAGCAGCATAGTAAAAATTTCGTGCACGGGTCACTCGCGTGGCTCAGAAGGGAAGCGTCAATGATAAGGAAATTTGGCGGGGGTTTCCAGTTGAGGGAGCCCCTCACCCCGACCCTCTCCCCAAAGGGGCGAGGGAGAAGTCAGTGGTGGGAGAGATTGTTTATTCTCTCACCCCAAAGGGGAGAGGGAGAAATCAGTGGTGGAAGAGTTTGTTTATTCTCTCACCCCAAAGGGGCGAGGGAGAAATCAGTGGCGGGAGAGATTGTTTATTCCCTCACCCCAAGGGGTGAGGGAGAAAACGGTGGTGGGAGAGTTTGTTTATTCCCTCTCCCTTCCAGGGAGAGGGCCAGGGTGAGGGTCATTACTTCACTTCCCGCCAAGCTGCTCTTTTCCGGCGGGCGTCAAATCCTGCTCTGTAGCGCGGCCAACAAAATCCACCTCAAAATCATCGGCGGCGAAATCCGGCGGCGTTTTGCCCTCAACAAACGCGTCCCACTGGCGCGGCAGATACCCGGCGTTCTTCTCGCACCAAGGCGCGGCGGCGATGTACATCACGTTGCTGTCGAACTCGCCGAGGTGTTCGTTCTCGACGGCATGAATCACATCGCAATGCCAGAAAACGGTATCGCCCGGCTCCATATCGGGAATGGAGGAAATCCCAGTCAGTAAAAGGGGATGCCACTCTTTGTTAATGGATAATGCTCTGCCTGGCTTAGCTTCGCACAACGATTCTTCTGGCACATCGTCCTGCAGCGCACGCAGCAGGATCCAGGCCATAGCGTTAGCCACCGGCAGCAAATTCAGCGTGCCACCGTGTTTGCGTTGGGGCGTTAGCGCCGTCCAGCCCTGGAAGGTCCGGAACATTGAACAGACCGCAGGGGACGGGAATTCTCTTACTTCCGTTCTGCCCTCGGCGGCAAACGGGTCGTAATCCTTCCAGTTGCCGGAAAAGACGTGGCGATATACGTGGCGGAAGTTCTCGTCCAGCCAGCGTTCAACCGAGCCGCCGTCAACGTGTGGGGAAAGCCCAAGAGAGCTTGAGTGGGGTGGGCGGCGGCGAGTGCGGTCCGCGTAGGATACAACGCGATTTGGATCGAAGTGCTGCCTGTCGTGGCTTTCCGTTTGCCACAAATTATTCAGGAACACCTGCACTGCTTTCATACGCTCATGCTGACGGGCTTCGGTTTGCGGTTTAGACCAGTAAATGCCGTAGATTTGCGGCTTACTGTCGGCAAGAGTGCCGAAATAGTTATCTTCCGCCGCATTTTTCAGGCGTTCAACAAAGTGATTTCGTGCCAGATAATTGCCGATTTCTTCATTCCAGCCGCGAGCTTGCTCCTGTGGGAAAACGCCCCGGATCGTGCAGCAGCCGCGCTGGCGAATCAGCGCTTTTTGTTGCTCGCTCACGCGGCCCTGAAGAATGTCGTCGGCGTCGAGCTGCGGGACAGGATTTTCGCCGCGCGCCATTTCTTCGCGGATCGTTTCGATCTGCTGGCGAATATTGGCTTCAAGCCCGGCAAAGACCGATTGATAGTTGGGCAGATCGCGGCGCAGCTTTTGTTTTATCTCACGGATAGCTTTTGGCAGATCGTTAATGTCCAGGTGCATAGGGGACTTCCTCTTTCAGAGAGTAGGTTACTGAGTTGTTGCTACCTGGTTAATGTATGCCTGAATCATTAAATGAAATAGAGATATGTTTCATTCGAAATTTCCCATTTTATGCAACGGAAAAATATTTTCATTTCCCCCTCGACAGGCGATTTTTATTCAGGCTATTTTCAAAACAGGCCACATCGCGTGGCAGCGTCGCTCGGACGGTCCGGGCGCTCACGTTACTCTGAGGAATTTATGGCTGACTCCAGTCCAAAACGTCGTTTTTCGCGTATTGATCGCTTACCCCCTTATGTTTTTAACATCACTGCCGAGCTGAAAATGGCTGCGCGACGTCGCGGCGAAGACATTATTGATTTCAGCATGGGCAACCCGGACGGGGCGACGCCGCCGCACATCGTTGAGAAACTTTGCACCGTGGCCCAGCGTGAAGACACGCACGGGTATTCCACTTCGCGAGGTATTCCTCGTCTGCGCCGCGCCATTTCTCGTTGGTACAAAGATCGCTACGACGTGGATATCGACCCTGAAAGCGAAGCCATTGTGACTATTGGCTCGAAGGAAGGGCTGGCGCACCTGATGCTGGCGACGCTGGATCACGGGGATACCGTGCTGGTGCCAAACCCAAGCTACCCGATTCATATTTACGGGGCGGTGATCGCCGGGGCGCAGGTTCGTTCCGTGCCGTTGGTGGAAGGCGTGGACTTTTTTGCCGAGCTGGAGCGAGCCATTCGTGAAAGTTACCCTAAACCGAAGATGATGATCCTCGGCTTCCCGTCTAACCCAACCGCGCAGTGCGTGGAGCTGGAGTTTTTCGAGAAGGTTGTTGCCCTGGCGAAGCAATACGACGTGCTGGTGATTCATGACCTGGCCTACGCCGATATTGTGTATGACGGCTGGAAAGCCCCTTCCATTATGGAAGTGCCCGGCGCGCGCGACGTGGCCGTGGAGTTCTTCACGCTGTCAAAAAGTTACAATATGGCGGGCTGGCGCATCGGCTTTATGGTCGGCAACCAGGAGCTGGTCAGCGCGCTGGCGCGCATCAAGAGCTACCATGATTACGGCACCTTTACGCCACTGCAGGTGGCGGCGATTGCTGCCCTGGAAGGCGATCAGCAGTGCGTGCGAGATATCGCCGAGCAGTACAAACGCCGTCGGGACGTGCTGGTGAAAGGCCTACACGAAGCGGGATGGATGGTGGAATGTCCGAAAGCGTCCATGTACGTCTGGGCAAAAATTCCTGAACACTACGCGGCGATGGGCTCGCTGGAGTTCGCCAAGAAGCTGCTACAGGAAGCGAAAGTCTGCGTTTCACCGGGGATTGGCTTCGGCGACTACGGCGACACTCACGTTCGCTTCGCGCTGATTGAAAACCGGGATCGTATCCGCCAGGCCGTGCGCGGTATTAAGGCGATGTTCAGGGCTGACGGGCTGCTGCCACCGCTGCCGAAAAACGCGGCGGAAAACGCAGAGTAATGAAACGAAAACAGGAGCCTTTTGGCTCCTGTTCTTTTTGCGCTGCTGTTTGTGAAGGCTTATTCAACCATCAGGAAGAAGGTACCGGCCCACAACACAACAATCACAGAAATACCCATCAGAAAATATTTCACTTCACATCGCTCCGCGCTGACGCGCATCTCAACAGGTACATAATAAGCTGAAGCCGCAACCTGCTTTTAAGATGCCGCTTCATCTGGTATTCGGAGGTAAAACCTTACCCGGACGGCGCTAATGTACTCCCAAATTAAAAATGAAAACAAGTGTCTCAAAATTGTGACAGTTGTCTATTTTTTGAACTTTAATTGGGTGGAGGTGATGCCTTATTTACTTCATTAAAAACATTAGGATATATCGCTTTTTTGGTGATATTTTTCGTCTAAAAATAAGTATTTTTGCTTACGCTAAATTTTATTAATTTTTTCGCTGAACAGGAGGAAAGATGATCGTTTCAAAAGAAAATGCGGAACACTATCTGTGGGGAACAGACTGTGATGGATGGCATCTGTTAAAAGATCCTACTTTGAGCGTGATTCATGAACGTATGCCGCCGGGCCGGACGGAACAAAGGCACTACCATTCCGTGGCGCAGCAATTCTTTTTTGTGTTAACCGGAGCATTGACGATGGAGCTAGAAGGAGAGCGCTACGTTGTGCCAGCGGGGAAGGGGATCCCGATTCCGCCGCAGGCAAAGCATCAGGCTCGCAATGATTCCGCTAACGAGGTTGAATTTCTTGTTATCTCGCAGCCGACGACCCGAGGCGACAGGGTTAATTTGCCAGTAACGGATTAAACGCGCTTTTCAGAGTTTTGATGCAGTTCAGGCGGCGGTTAAGCAGGTATCTTTACACTCTCAGCAAATCGCCAGGGCGAACGTATTCCCCTTAATGAAAACGACCATGACAACAACAGAAACTGCTTCATCTGGCTCGCCGCAAACAACCTCAGTCCGCCTGCTGTTCGCGGCACTTATGCTGGTCATGCTGCTGGCCGCGCTGGACCAGACCATCGTTTCTACGGCTTTGCCGACTATTGTGGGTGAACTGGGCGGACTGGACAGGCTTTCCTGGGTTGTTACGGCGTATCTACTGGCTTCCACGATAGTCGTGCCGCTCTACGGCAAGTTTGGTGACCTGCTTGGGCGCAAAGTTGTGTTGCAAACGGCGATTGTGGTCTTTCTTCTTGGCTCGGCGCTGTGCGGGCTCGCGCAAAACATGACGCAGCTTATTTTAATGCGGGCGCTGCAGGGGCTGGGCGGCGGCGGGCTATTGGTGGTCACCATGGCGGCGGTAGGCGACGTGATCCCGCCCGCCGAACGCGGTAAATACCAGGGGCTTTTTGGCGGTGTTTTTGGCCTGGCGACGGTTATTGGTCCGCTGATTGGCGGTTTTCTGGTTGAGCATTTTTCCTGGCGCTGGATTTTCTATATCAACCTGCCGCTGGGGATTTTTGCCCTGCTGGTTATCGGCGCAGTGCTGAAATCCCAGACGGCGCGAATTCGCCATCAGATTGATTTTCTCGGCGCGGGCTACCTGACGATTTCACTGACCTGCCTGATTTTATTCACCAGCGAAGGCGGTACGGTGATGGCGTGGTCTGACCCGCAGCTGTGGTGCATCTTCGCGTTCTTTGTCGTGGCGCTGATGGGGTTTATCTATGAAGAGCGGCTGGCGATTGAGCCGATGATCCCGCTAAACCTGTTCCGCAACCGCACCTTTTTATTGAGCTGCTTGATTGGGTTTATCATCGGTATGTCGCTGTTTGGCTCGATGACCTTTTTGCCCCTTTATCTGCAGGTGGTAAAGTTTTCTACGCCGTCCCAGGCGGGGATGCAAATGTTACCGCTGATGGGGGGGCTTATCCTGACCTCAATCATCAGCGGGCGTATCATCAGTAAAATAGGCCGCTACCGCATTTTTCCCATTATCGGCACGTTGTTAAGTTTTATCGCGATGGCGCTGCTTGGTACGCTAAAGCTGGATACACCGCTGACCACGCTTTATCTGCATGTTGGCCTTTTAGGGCTCGGGCTTGGCATGGTGATGCAGGTATTGGTGCTGGCCGTGCAGAACAGCGTGGAAATAAAACTTATCGGGGTCGCGACCTCAAGTGCGACGCTGTTTCGCTCCATCGGCGGCTCAATCGGCGTGGCTGCGTTCGGCGCGGTATTTACCTCCGTGCTGCGCAGTAATCTTGAGAGGCTGATCCCGGAGGGGACTCAACTGCCGCGTCAGCTCGGCGCGCAGGCGGTACACGAACTGCCCGTGGCGATCCGTAACGATTATCTGCAAGCCTTTGGCTCAGCAATTCATTCCGTGTTTATCATTTCGGCGGGCGTTGTTGTGCTGGGTTTTGTCCTGGCGCTGTTGATGAAAAATGAGCCGCTAAGAAAATAGCGTTATCAGTGGGTTTGCTGATGCCGTGACCACGCCGCCAGCACCGTACGCTCCGAAAGTTCCAGATACTCGGCGAGCGTTGCGGCGGCCTGGGCATTGTTGCCGGTATTGAGCAGGGCAAGTATATGCGCATTTTTCTCAATGTACGGGGCATAGAGCATTTCAGGGTCGTTCAGGTGCCCGAACGCGAGCCTCAGCTCCGCGGAGATATTGCGGTAGAGGCGAATCAGGCGTTCGCTGTCGGCAAGTTCGACAATCGCCGTATGAAACTTCATGTTGGCCGTTCCCACGCTGCGCCAGTCGCTGATTTGGCTGTATTCTCTCGCTTCTTGCACGGCGGCTTCCATTTTTGTGACCGCGGGATGCAACGGATAAGCGTGCGCTAACGCATCGCATTCAATCAATCGGCGAATGCGGTAGATGTCGAGGATGTCTGCCATATCGGGTATCGCAACATACACGCCCCTGTTGGGCTCATAGCGCAATAATCCTTCCTGCGTCAGCATACGAAACACCTCCCGCAGCGTGTTGCGCGAAATATCTAACTGTTCGCTGAGCGCGGCCTCCGACAGACGCGTACCCGGTACAAGTTCTCCGATAATGATTTTATGGCGAACGGTTTCGGCGATTTTCTCGCTCAGCATCTGAGCGGGCAGCTCTTTTTTCATGGTTTTCCGCGCGTGATCGGGTAAGTCGCAATCTTTGCATATTCGCCTGGGGGCAGCAAGACATTGACATAGCGAGATTATTTCAAAATAAGCGGTAATTTATGCGCCATTTTGGTGATTATGTGCGTTTTTATGCACTTATTTGGTGCGCTCAGTTCTGAGAAGATGCCAAAAAGTGATCGGCGTTTGTTTTTTATCATCCATTTCTCGATTCTGTTTGTCTGTTTAATCAACAGTCATTAGCTTATTGTTCAACAATAAATTCATATTTGATTAACAATATGGCTATTTACATCAACGATGGCCTGCTTATTGCTTAACAGACAACGTCATAATTCTAATAATGGAGTGAGTAAGATGGCAGCGCATGAAACTGATAACCAATCCTTTGTTCAGAAGCGACGCTCATCGCTGATCGCGGCAATATTTCTGATGGCGACCTCGGCCATTGGGCCTGGATTTATCACCCAGACAGCCACCTTTACCGCAACGATGGGCTCGGCCTTTGCCTTCGGCATTATGGCTTCGATTGTCATTGATTTTGTGGTGCAGCAGAACATTTGGCGTGTGGTCACGGTCACGAAAATGCGCGCGTCCGATCTTGCCAACGAAACGCTGCCGGGCAGCGGTTACCTTCTATCCATACTGGTTATTTTTGGTGGGCTGGTATTCAACATCGGCAATATTGCCGGGGCCGGTCTGGGGCTGAATGCCATGTTTGGCCTGGCGCCAAAATGGGGGGGATTACTCAGCGCGCTGCTGGCCATTTATATTTTCTCTTCCCGCCGCGCCAGCACGGCCATTGACCGCCTGATGATCGTCCTTGGCCTGGTAATGATTGCGCTCACGCTGTACGTGGCTTTCGTTTCAGGCCCGCCGGTGGGCGAAGCCCTGTACCAGAGCGTCCTGCCCGATCACATTAATTTTGCCACCATTACCACTATCGTCGGCGGTACCGTCGGCGGCTATATCTCCTACGCCGGCGCGCACCGCTTGCTGGATAAGGGCATGGGCGGCGTGGAGAATATTCAGGCCGTCTCTTCTGGCGCGACAAAAGGCATACTTGTCGTTGGGTTAATGCGTTATATCCTGTTCCTCGCCGTATTGGGCGTCGTTGCAAGTGGCGTCACGTTAGATATCTCCAGCCAGGTTGCAAACCCGGCGCTACAGGCATTTCAACATGCGGTGGGCTCCTTCGGCGTGCAGCTTTTCGGCTTCATTTTCTGGGCGGCGGCGATTACCAGCGTGATTGGTGCAGCCTACACTTCTGTGACCTTTATGACGGTATTTAATAAACAAATGGGCGAGCGCCAGCGCAGTATTGCGACGGTCATTTTTATCGCCGTCTCGCTGGTTATTTACCTGATGTTGGGCACGGCTCCTGCGGCGCTGCTGGTCTTTGCCGGTGGTTTTAACGGCCTGATTTTACCGATCGGCATGACGCTTTTTATCTACGTGGGCTGGAAACGAGCCGACCTGATGTCAGGCTATCGTTATCCTCGCTGGTTGTTGTGGACGGGGCTATTAACCTGCGCGCTCACCTGGTATATGGGGGCGCTATCCGTCGGTGCGATTTTTGATTTCCTGAAGATTGTCTAAGGAATAAAAGATGTTGAAAACTATAGATTTAAACAGTGATTTGGGTGAGGGCTTTGGGCAGTGGAGCATGGGGGACGATGCGGCAATCCTCAGGCTGGTAAGCAGCGCTAACGTGGCCTGTGGCTTCCACGCCGGGTCTCCTGCCGGGATTTTAGAAACGCTGAACGCGGCGAAGGCACAGAATGTGGTGGTGGGGGCGCACGTTGCGTACCCGGATCTTGTCGGCTTTGGCCGCCGTAATATGGACGTGGCAAGCGATGAGCTAACGGCCGATGTCATCTATCAGATTGGCGCACTTCAGGGGCTGGCCCGTGCGGCCGGTACAGAAGTGCGGTATGTAAAGCCGCATGGCGCACTGTATAACACCATTGCTCACCATGAACGCCAGGCGCTGGCGGTGATTGACGCGATACTGGCGGTGGACCCGAGTCTTCCCCTCGTGGGGCTGGCTGGTTCTCCGGTGCTGGCATTGGCGCAGCAAAAAGGGTTGAAAACCATCTCTGAAGCTTTTGCTGACCGCGCCTATCATGCGGATGGTTCTCTGGTTTCACGTCGTGAGACGGGGTCAGTACTGCATGACGCCGGGCTGGTCGCTAAGCGTATGCTGCAGTTAATCACCGAGGGCGGTGTGGAATCTATAGAAGGGAAATTTACCCCGATAAACGCGGATTCTATTTGCGTACACGGTGACAGTCCCGGTGCGATTACGATGGCGGCGGAGATCCGCAAGCTGCTTGAATCCCAGGGAATTGCCATTCGCGCATTTGTCCCGCAGGCCTGAGGAGCGTTTATGTCGACGTTAATGAAGGCCAGCAAGGAAGCGTTAGCGGCCGCGCGTGAAGCCCGGTTGGCTATCCGCGAGGGGTTTGATAAACCCACGGCGGGGATGGCTCCGGGGATGACTCAGGCGAATATGATTTGCCTGCCGAGAGAATGGGCGTTTGATTTCTTGCTCTATGCCCAGCGTAACCCACAGAGCTGCCCGGTCCTGGACGTTATTGAATCTGGTGGGCATCAAACCGTGCTGGCGGGAGAGGCGGATCTGCGAACCGATATTCCGCGCTATCGTATCTGGGAGCACGGCCAGCTTGTTGATGAGATAACGGATGCCCGCTCGGTGTGGCAGCAGCATCCTGACCTGGTCACGTTTTTAATCGGCTGCAGCTTCACGTTTGAAGCCCCACTACGCGAAGCCGGGATTGACGTTCGCCATATTACCGACGGCGGGAATGTACCGATGTATAAAACCAACCGTTTATGCCGCCCGGCGGGTCGCCTGCAGGGCGAGCTGGTGGTATCGATGCGGCCGATTCCGGCCGATAGGGTGGCTGATGCTGTGATGATTAGCGGTCGTTTCCCGGCGGTCCATGGCGCGCCCGTTCATGTGGGGGAGCCGCACCTGCTGGGTATCAACGATATTGCTCAACCAGATTTTGGCGATCCGGTGCGCATTGAACCAGGAGAGATACCTGTTTTCTGGGCCTGCGGCGTAACGCCTCAGGCGGCGGTGATGAAATCTGGTGTTCCTTTTGCCATTAGCCACGCGCCGGGACACATGTTTATCACCGACGTGCCGGATGCGGCATGGCAGGGGAAATGACGTGAGATTTTTAGCCGTTAATCTTAGTAGTTTTTTGGTGGAACTCAGTTCGCTCGACGAAACGCTGGCGCTTTTTGATTCCCTGAGCGCCGAGCCTGAAAACGGCATCCAAGAGATGATCCCTGCAGCCCGCACTTTGCTGATCCGTTTTTGTCCCCGAGAAACCAGCCAGGCAACGTTGGTTGAAAAAATATCGCGCCATTCTCTGACCGGGCGTACGGTAGGCAGCAGCCAGCAGGTCACTATTCCAGTTTATTACAATGGCGAAGACTTACCTTCCGTGGCCGATCTGCTGGGCACTGAGGTACAGGCTTTGATTCGCCGCCATCAGGAATCCGTGTGGAACGTTGCGTTTACCGGTTTTGCGCCAGGTTTTGCCTATATGGTTTCTGACGATGGGGGCTGGCAGACACCGCGACGCAGCACGCCACGTACCCGTATTCCCGCGGGCTCCGTGGCGCTTGCCGGTGAGTTTAGCGGTATCTATCCGCAGGCCAGCCCCGGCGGCTGGCAACTGATTGGCCAGACCGAACTGAAAATGTGGGATCTTTCCCGCGAACAGCCCGCGCTGCTGATGCCGGGCGCGCAGGTTAACTTTATCGACGCGGCAAAAAGCGCAAAAACCATCTCACTTCCTGCACGCGTCATCCCGCCAGACCTTCCTGAAAATACGGGGTCAACGCTGACGGTATTGGCAACCGGGCTGCAAACGCTATGGCAGGATGATGGCCGGACGGGAAGGGCCAGTATGGGCCTTTCTGAATCCGGGGCGATGGATAAATCTGCGCTTCATGCCGCAAACCGTATTGTAGGTAATCCCACCGGCTCGCCGTGCCTGGAAATCACGCAGGGTGGTTTCCGCGCCAGAGCGGCGGGCGAGGTGATCATCAGCGTTACCGGAGCGAAATGCCCGCTGACGTTGCTTACCGCAGAAGGTGGGCGTTATACGGTAGACGGCTATCGGCCGTTAAACCTGGCAACCGGCGATGAAATCCATGTTGGTGTCCCGGTTCGCGGGTTACGCAGTTATCTCGCTATACGCGGAGGATTTATTGTGCCCCAGAGTCTGGGCAGCGCAGCGCGCGATAGTCTGGCTCAGGTTGGCCCTGAGCCGCTGGGCGTAGGGGACATTTTAGCTATCGGGGCGCACCCACATCCGGGTGCCGTACAGCTAAATGAGCTCCCGCCGGGTCCGTTACCCTCGGCGGAAGACACCGTTACGCTGGATATCGTGCTCGGACCGCGTACTGACTGGTTTACTGCCGATGCGATCAAGATGCTCACGGCCCAATGCTGGCGGGTCACACCGCAATCGAACCGTATTGGCTTACGCCTGGATGGAGAGCAGCCTTTGGCACGTAGCCAGCATCAGGAGCTGCCGAGCGAAGGCACCTGCAGCGGTGCTATCCAGGTGCCCACCAGCGGTCAGCCAGTTCTGTTTCTGCACGATCATCCGCTCACCGGTGGTTATCCGGTGATTGCCGCCGTGGCGGAATATCATCTTGATCTGGCAGGGCAAATCCCGCCGGGTGCCTCGATCCGCTTCAACGTTATCCGACCTTTTTTGGAAATAGCAGGGAGTAAAGCCAGTGACTACCGCGACGCATAAAGTTCTGATCGCCAACCGGGGTGAAATTGCCGTTCGTATTATTCGCGCCTGCCGTGATTACGGCGCGGAGGCTGTGGCGGTTTACTCTGATGTCGACGCCGATGCGCTTCATGTTCGCATGGCCGATGAAGCCTGGGGGTTGCCGGGTATCCAGTCCGGCGATACCTATTTGAATATTCCGCTGCTGGTGGACATTGCTCGCCGCAGTGGCGCAACCATGGTTCACCCTGGCTATGGTTTCCTCTCAGAGAGGGCCGAGTTTGCCCGTGCGGTACAGGCTGCCGGACTTATCTGGGTTGGCCCCGAGCCGGAGACAATTGAAAAGCTGGGCGACAAAGTTCAGGCCCGTAAAATAGCTCTGCAGGTTGGCGCGCCACTGGTACAAGGCACGCCCGATCCTGTCAGTAGCGCGAGTGAAGTGGCCGATTTTGCCTCTACGTATGGTCTGCCGGTAGCGATTAAAGCCGCATTTGGCGGCGGTGGGCGGGGGCTGAAGATAGCCTGGAAACTTGATGAGGTCGAAGAGCTATACCATTCAGCGACGCGCGAAGCATTAAGCGCCTTTGGCCGTGGCGAGTGCTATGTCGAGCAGTACCTCGACTGCCCGCGACACATTGAAGCACAGGTGATCGCCGACAAACATGGCAACGTGGTGGTGCTCGGCACACGCGACTGTTCACTGCAGCGCCGCAACCAGAAGCTGGTGGAGGAAGCGCCTGCGCCGTTTATCAGCGAGGCGCAGCGACAGGCAATCCACAGCGCCGCGCGCGATATCTGCGCTCATGCAGGTTACGTTGGTGCCGGTACCGTTGAATTTTTGCTTAGCCGCGATGGAAAATTGTCATTCCTTGAGGTTAACACTCGTCTGCAGGTAGAGCATCCGGTAACCGAGGAGACGACCGGGATTGATATCGTCGTTGAGCAGCTACGCATAGCCGAAGGTTTACCGCTGAGTATTCAGACTACACCGGTTCCGCGTGGCCACTCGTTTGAGTTTCGCATAAATGCTGAGGATGCGGGCAAAGGCTATTTGCCTACGCCAGGTAACATAAGCGTCTTTCGTGCGCCGTCTGGCGCGGGGGTTCGTCTTGACAGCGGCGTTGAGGCCGGGTCTTCCGTGCCGGGCAGCTACGATTCTTTGATGGCAAAACTTATCGTTACCGGCAGCACCCGTGAGCAGGCCATTGCCCGCGCCCGTCGTGCCCTGAGCGAGTTTGAAATTGACGGCGTGGCTTCCGTATTGCCGTTTCATCGCGCGGTGATAAACGAGCCTGATTTTACTGAAACCTTTGTCGTACACACCCGCTGGATTGAAACGGATTTTGCCGGGCGCATTGCGTTTGCCCCGCGTCAGGTTCCGGCTGCGGATGAGATCCTGACGCGCAGTTGGATAGAGCTGGATGGCCGCCGCGTGAAGTTGGGGCTGCCGGCACATCTGTTCGGCGGTATTGCCCGGGCGAATACGAGCGGCTCCCCAAAAGGTACACCTGAACTCACCAACGAAGCCGTAATCGAAGCACCTATATCCGGCGTGCTGCAGAGCTGGCTGAAAGCAGAGGGCGCGACGGTTGTTCAGGGGGAAGTGATTGGCGTGATGGAAGCGATGAAAATGGAGGTTCAGGTGGTGGCGCACCGCAGCGGCAAGCTCAAACCAGGTGCAGAAAAAGGGGCTTCCCTTGAGGCTGGCCAGCCTCTCGGTGAGATCGGCTAAAGTCTGCAAGAACATAAGAGAAAAGGCGGGCCTGGCCCTCCTTTTCTTTGGCAGTGTCCAGGCTTCTTCACAGCAAAATTCTTCTCCTGCCTGGGACTAACTTCCTATGCCATAGCGATTTCTTCTTCATTTCTAAATTAACAATAACATAACATTATATCTAACAAAATTGTGACAAAGCACAATATACATATAACTTAATATGTTTTATAAAATGTAGCCATTGCCTGCAACTATGCCCCCTAAAGAGAAAGACATATGGAACAGACATCTGCTACAAAAAGCACCGTTCCCCAGCCGGAGAAGGGCCAGCAGTTCAACCGCTCCATCGGCCTGGTATCCAACTTCGCACTCGGTTTTACCTACCTCTCGCCGTTGACCGCCGTGTATTCCCTGTTTGCGCTGGCGATAACCCTTGCCGGGCCGCCAGCTATCTGGTGGATCCTGATTGCCGCCTGCGGGCAGCTGCTGGTTGCCTTGGTGTTTGGCGAGGTGGCTTCGCAATATCCCATCACCGGCGGGCTATATCCGTGGGCCAGAAGGTTGTGGGGGAAGAAATATGCCTGGATTGCCGCGTGGATTTACCTCTGGGCGCTGGTGGTAACTATTACGTCTATCGTGGAATACACTTCCACCTTCGTCGCCTCACTTTTCCATTACGGTGATACGCCGTTTGCGATGCTGCTCACTTCCGTGGTGCTGCTCACCATCATGATGGGCGTCAACATGTCCGGGACGAAAAACCTGGCGAGGGTCGCCCGCTTCGGCTTCTGGTGTGAAATCATTAGCGTGATTGCGCTCGGCATTTACCTGCTGATTTTCCACCGCAATCAGCCTTTCTCCGTGGTGTTTGACGCTATGGGCGCGCTGGCGAAAGACGGCAGCTACGGCACGGCGTTTATGTCTGCGTCGCTGATGGGCTTGTTTATGTTCTTCGGCTTCGAAGCCTGCGGCAACGTGGCGGAAGAAGTGAAAAACCCGGGGCGTAAGATCCCGGTGGCGATGATCCTCAGCATCGTTTTCGGTGCGATCTCTGCGGTGATCTCTATCCTGGGTTACCTGCTGTCATCCCCGGATCTGATGAACATTGTGAGCGGCAAAATAGCCGATCCGATCCCGGCGATTCTGAACGATGCGCTGGGCGAGAAGGGCGCCACGCTGTTTATTGTGATTGCTATCGTGGCGATGCTCTCCTGCATCCTGTCGCTTCAGGCCGCGCTGAGCCGCCTGATCTTCTCGTTCTCTCGCGACAAAATGCTGCCGGGCAGCGAGTGGATGGCGAAAATCTCGAAGCACAGCGTGCCGGACAACGCGATGTTGGTAAGCTGCCTGCTGCCGATGGTGATTTGCGTCTGGGTGTACTTCCAGCCGGATAACCTTGCCCGCATCACCGCGTTTGCCGTGATAGGGATTTATGTTTCCTTCCAGATGGTGATTCTGGCCGCGCTTCGCCAGCGCCTAAAGGGCTGGAAGCCTGCGGGAGAATGGACGCTGGGGTCATGGGGTATGCTGGTTAACGTGCTGGCGCTGGCCTATGGTATCGGCGGGATCTGGCTGCTGGCTCAGCCTGCGGACAGTGCAACCTTTATCGACCGCTGGACGGTGCTGATTGGCCTGGCGTTGATCATCGGATCGGGGCTGGTTTATATGACGATTGCCAGACCGTTCGGTCACTCTGATGCGCCTGAAAATGACGCTATTGAATACGCCAAACGGCTAAATCTTTCTCGCGAGTATTAATAAAAAAGGGCCTTATGGCCCTTTTTTCTGTATGTGTTTATCCACAACATTAAAGGGCCTCATGGCCCTTTTTGGATCAGCTCATATAACGTGCAGTATTCCGTGTTATAGACTTCAACCGCCTCAGCGGTATTCAGTAATTCACCGACGCGGTATTTAGGATAAGTAGAGAAAATAATCCGCTTATCTAAATTAGTCAGCATAACTTTGTGGTTATTGAACAGCGGAAGTAATTCTTCCTCAACTTCACTGACCAGTACATCAATTGCCGCCACACCGATGAAACGCTGGTGCAAATAAACCGGCATCGCTGACGTTAAGGTATAAGACGTATTACAGACGTAATCGACATAAGGGCCGTGAATATACGCCTGGCCATTTTCCTGAGCGTCTTTAAACCACTCAAAGGTTCTGAAATCCAGCCGCTGCTGGGTAGCCTGATCCAGGTCGAGATTCACCTTTTTCACGCCGTCGGCCTTTTTGTACCACCACTCCAGCAGCCAGTACTCTTTCTCCTCCGAGCTGCCTGCAATATGGCTGGCAAAGCCAGAGCCTGAGCAGTAAGGCGTTTCGTTCAGCGTCTCTTTGATATGTTCCTGAATGGCGCGTTTTACCGCGGGATCCAGCAGCAATTTATGATCGTCGCCGTGAAATGAGGCCAGCGTGGACTCAACCTGTGCAGCAAGCGCAATGGTTGCCTGGATGGTGGTGGTAATGATGTCGTCGATTTTACGGGTAAAAGGGATGAGGCTTGCAGGTACATTCATGGCGATGCCCGTGTTGTTGTGTCAGTTTTATTTATATTTTAATTTGTTTTCAATGAGATAGAAGGTGAAGGTGTCGATGAGTTGCGTGGCTAACCGCACCGCCTCCTGCTCGTGATGAGTTTCCAGTGCGGCGATCAATTCGGTATAAACATCAATCACTTCCCGATGAATGGCTTCATCACGGTAAAGAATAGCCACCAGTGAAGCCCATTCGGCCTGCAGCAGCAGCTCCTGGTTGGCAAGCCTTGCTGACTGAGAACTGGCAGAGAGGGCAAGCAGGCAGCGCATATCGGCCTGGGTTTTTAGCTCCGGCGTGCTGGCCGATTTCAGCGCTTCAACAAACTCCCGCAGACGGGTGATATCTGCACTGGTCATACGCCTGGAGGCCAGTTTGGCGCTGTGGCTAATTATGGCGCAATGCATTTCGCCGAGGTCTGAAATATAGTCTGAACTGATCGTCTTAAAAGGGTGAAGCGGCGTCTGAAATTCGCCGCTATTTTCGCAAACAAAGCTACCGCCATTTCGCCCACGAATAGTGTGGATTAAATTATTCGCCCGCAGCGTATTTAAGGCTTCGCGTATTGTAATGTGGGAAACGCCCATCATTTTGGCAAGGTCGGCTTCATTAGGAAGCTGCTCATTTGCCTCGAGCAAACCAGTAATAATTGCATTTGAAAGCCGCTGCACAATTTGATCGGATCGACTTGCCTGTCCTATAGGTGCGAATATTACTGCGTGAGTAATCATAGTGCTCTCTGATTAAAATTCCCTGAATCAACGGTTATTGATAGCACAGCCCGGGCCTTTAAGAAAGGCATCGACGGGCTACCAGAAACGGCGGTTTTCAGCGCTTGCCCGGCGTTATGATGTAAAAATATTGTTAAATTGTGGGGTTGATCATGTTGCTATCAAGCGCAGATTGAAAAGTCGCCACTCAAAAGATATTACATAATATTGTTTATGTTTAATTTGAGGAGAAGGCGATGCAAACCCTGAAGCATTTTATCAACGGGCATTATGTGGCAGGTCAGCCAGCCACGCTGTTTGACCTGGTTAGCCCGGTCAACGGCGAGGTGTATGCGCAATCGCCTGACGGCGGCGCGGAAGAGGTTAACCAGGCTTACGCGGCGGCAAAAGCGGCGTTCGCGGTATGGAAGCATTCCCTGCCGTCCGAGCGGCAGCGTGCCTTGCTGAAACTTGCCGACGAAATTGAGCGTAATGCCGCCCGGATTGTGGAAGTGCAAAGCCAGGAGACGGGCCAACTTAAACACTTTATCGAACGCGATGAAATCGCCGCTTCCTGCGACGCTATCCGCTTCTTTGCCGGGGCGGCGCGTTGCCTTGAGGGCAAAGCTTCCGGGGAATATGCCGCCGGGTTTACCTCAACCATTCGCCGTGAGCCGCTGGGGATTGTCGGGCAGGTAACGCCGTGGAACTACCCTTTCATGATGGCGGTGTGGAAAATCGCGCCGGCGCTTGCGGCGGGCAACACCGTGGTGCTGAAACCAAGCGATACCACGCCGATCAGCACGCTGATTCTGGCCGAAATCGCGGCACCGTTATTCCCTCAGGGCGCATTCAACGTGGTGCTGGGCAAAGCGGGGACGGGGTCGCTGGTGGTATCCAACCCGGAAGCCTCGCTGGTGTCGATTACCGGCTCTGTTCGCGCCGGGCTGCAGGTTGCCGCCTCCGCTGCCGCCAACCTGACCAAAGCGCATCTCGAATTAGGCGGCAAAGCGCCGGTGGTGGTGTTTGCCGATGCGGACATGAACAAAGCGGTCGAGGTGATTACTGCCGCCGGTTTCTCTAATGCCGGGCAGGATTGCACCGCCGCCACGCGCATCATCGTTGAAGCCTCCGCCTACGACGCTTTCCTTGAAAAGCTGATTCAGAAAACCAAATCAATCACCTTCGGCGAACCTGACGATCGCGAGGCTTTGTACGGCGCGCTCAACAGCCGCAACCAGCTGGAGCAGGTGACGGGTTTTATTGAACGGCTTCCGGCCCATGCAAAAATTGAAACCGGTGGCAAAAAGGGCGCGGGCCCCGGCTACTACTTTGAGCCGACGATTATTTCCGGGCTGAAGCAGCGCGATGAGGCCATCCAGCATGAAGTTTTTGGCCCGGTGATGACCATTCAGTCCTTCAGCAGCGAAGAAGAGGCGCTTAGCAGAGCCAACGACGTGGAGTATGGCCTGGCGGCGAGCGTCTGGACCAGCAGCCACAGCCGGGCGCAGCGTTTTAGCACTCGTCTCGATTTCGGCACCGTGTGGATCAATAACCACATCCCGCTGTGCGCGGAAATGCCCCACGGCGGATTTAAAAAGTCCGGCTACGGCAAAGATCTCTCGTCTTACTCTCTCGACGAATACACCCGCATCAAACACATCATGTGCGATATCACTGAATAAGGATCCCTGCGATGAAAAGAGTTAATGCTGCTGCGCTGTCGCTGTTTTTCTTTTCCACCCTGGCGCTGGCCGAAAGCGCTCCGCTTTCCGTCGTGAAAAATTATATGGCCGCGTGGAACGCCCACAAAGCCGGGCAGGCGGGCCAGTATCTTGCCAGCGACATGGTTTATTACGACGCCGCCGTCGGCACGCCGGTTGAAGGGAAAGAAAAAGCCGAGAAAGAGGTGATTGGCGCGTTTATTAAAGCGGTACCGGACCTGCACTGGCAGATGACCAGCGAACCGGTTTACAACCACGACACCATCGCTTTTCGCTGGACGTTCACCGGCACTAACAGCGGCGAGTGGAGCGGCAGCCCGCCAACCAACAACCCGATCAAGTTTGAAGGCGTAAGCTTTATCAAAGTCAGACACGGCAAAATTACCTGGCAGGGCGATTACTACGACTCGAAGAAACTCGACGAAGAGCTCAAACCTCGGCAATAGCCTGCGGCATGCCGCTCTCTGGTGGTTACCAGCGGGCGGTGTGCCGGTAACCCGTTACCAGAAAAGACACTATAGTTAACAGGCTTATCGCGTAGCGAAGCGGCAGGGAGTTTGTTATCATTTAGTGAATAATATGTCTAAAAGACTGATAAAAAAGGTTATCTATGTCTATTACCCGACGTGACTTTCTTAACGGGATGGCAATTGCAATTGTCTCTGGTTTAACGCCTCTGGAACTGGTGAGGGCAAACGGCAAAGCACCCGGCAGCGCCGCTATCAATGCAGATTATTATCCGCCGGGGCTGACTGGCCTGCGCGGCAACCACCCAGGCTCGTTCGAAATGGCGCACGCCCTCGGTCGCGAGCACGAAAAATTCGACTTTGGTAAGCTGCCAGTAGAAGAAGAGTACGATCTGGTGGTGGTCGGCGGCGGGATCAGCGGCCTGGCGGCGGCTTGCTTCTGGCGCGAAAAAATGGGGAAGGACGCCAAAATCCTGATCCTCGATAACCATGACGACTTCGGCGGCCACGCCAAGCGCAACCAGTTCAACGTCGGCGGCAAAACGCTGCTGGGCTACGGCGGCAGCGAGTCATTCCAGTCCCCGAACAGCAACTTCAGCCCGGTAGTTCACGGCCTGATGGATTCCCTGGGCGTCAGTATCACGCGAATGAAAAGCAGCTTTGACGCCACTTTCTACCCGGACCAGAACCTGAGTCGCGGTGTGTTCTTCGACAAAAAAAACTTCGGCGAAACCAAAATCGTCAGTGGCGACCCTGGCCGCGCGGTGTCTGATGATATTCCGCCGGACAGACTGAATGGCCGCAGTATCGAAGCCTTTATCAACGACTTCCCGCTCAGCGAGGCAGACCGCAAGGCGCTGCTGGATCTGCACGTCAACCCTGCCGATTACCTGCCGGGCATGACGGTCGAGCAGAAAAGCGAATGGCTGGATACCCACAGCTATCATGAACTCCTTGAGAAGAAAGTCGGCTTAAGCAAAATGGCGCTGATGTACTTCCAGCAGCGTACCAACGACTTTTTTGCCATCGGCATTGAAGGCGTGAGCTGCAGCGACGCGCGCGCCTGTGCGCTGCCGGGCATGGAGGCGATGGGTTTACCGCCGCTGGATGGCGAAGCGCTGGCCGACCTCGAGGAGCCGTACACTTACCACTTCCCGGACGGCAACGCTGGGTTGACGCGCCTGATGGTGCGCAAATTGATTCCTGAAGCGCTGCCGGGCAGCACGATGGAAGATTCCGTCACCGCAAGGCTGCACTACGAGCTGCTGGACAGGCCGGAAAACGGCACCCGCATTCGCCTCAACAGTAGCGTGATTAACGCCGCCAATGCCGATAACGGCGTGGTGGTGAGCTACATCAACAATCAGAGCGGTAAGCTGCACCGCGTGAAGAGCCGCAACGCTATCATGGCGGGCTACAACATGATGATCCCGTACATCGTGCCGGAAGCGCCGGAGCAGCAGAAAGAAGATCTGCGCCTCAACGTCAAAGCGCCGCTCGTTTACACCAACGTGGTGGTCAATAACTGGCGTGCTTTCAAAAACACCGGCGTGCATGAATTCTATTCGCCCGCTGCACCTTACAGCCGCGTGAAGCTCGATTACCCTGTCAGCATGGGGGATTACCATCACCCGCAGACGCCGGACGACCCGATGTGTATCCACATGGTGTATGTGCCGACTTATCCAGGCAGCAACATGTCTCCGCGCGAGCAGTTCCGCCGGGGCCGTGCGTTCCTGCTGGGTTCTACCTTCGAAGCCCACGAACAGATGATCCGCTCTCAGCTGCAGGAGATGCTGGGCCACACCGGCTTTGACCACGAACGCGATATTGCGGCCATCACGGTCAACCGCTGGGCGCACGGCTACGCCTACTACGCTAACGCCCTGAGCGATGACATGGAGAAAATGCCGGAAATTATCAACCGTGCCCGCCAGCCGATAGGCCGCATCACGATTGCTAACTCTGACTCAGACTGGAGCGCTTACGCCCACGCGGCTATCGACCAGGCATGGCGTGCAGTCAACGAACTTGTGGCGATGGGGTAACCAAAAAATGAAACGTATTTTAGCGGCTATCTCAATCCTCTTTTCTGCCAGCGGCTACGCTGCCGTATCGCAAGGTGAGTATGTGGCGCGCGCGTCAGACTGTGTCGCCTGCCACACCGTAGACGGCGGCCAGCCGATGGCCGGCGGCAAAAAATTTTCCACGCCGGTGGGCGATATCTATTCCACCAACATCACGCCGGACAAAACCCACGGCATTGGCGATTACAGCTACGAAGATTTCGAAAAGGCGGTTCGCCAGGGGATAGCCAAAGATGGCCACGCCCTTTACCCGGCGATGCCTTATCCTTCCTACGCCAGGATGACCGATGAAGACGTGAAGGCGCTGTACGACTACTTTATGAAGGACGTTGCCCCGGCGGCGACCGCCAACAAAGAGAACGATATTCCATTGCTGCTGTCGGCCCGCTGGCCGCTGCGCGTGTGGAACGGCCTGTTCGTGGATGATGTGAAATCCGGCGGCGTGGTGGTTGAAGCCCGCGGAGATAACGCGGAGAAAATTAAACGTGGGGCTTATCTGGTGCAAGGGCCGGGCCACTGCGGCGCCTGTCATACGCCGCGCGGCATGGCGATGCAGGAGAAAGGCTACGATGATTCCAGTCCAGAATTCCTGAGCGGGGCGATGATCGACGGCTGGTATGCGCCTTCCCTGCGCGGCATGAATATGTCCACTCAGGAAGTGAAAGATCTGCTGAGCAAAGGCCGCAGCCAGCATCACGCCATTGCCGGCCCGATGGGCGAAGTGGTCACCCAAAGTACCCAGTACCTGACGGATGCCGACCTGGAAGCTATCGCGCTGTATATCGCCAACTTCAAGCCGCAAAAACCAGCGGCCACGCCGGTGAATGCTGCCGTGGTTTCTCAGCCGTCCGACGGTAAAACCCTCTACATGCGCTACTGCTCAACCTGTCACAGCCCGGACGGGAAGGGCACGGACTTCAACGTGCCTTCGCTGGTGGGCAACTCGGCGGTGATGGCGAAAGATCCGTCCTCGCTTATCCGCGTGATTGCCGACGGGGCGCATACGCCGCAAACCCAGGGCACCATTCCGTTCATGATGCCCGGCTACAAAGGTGTGCTGTCAGAAAAAGAGATGACCGATGTGGTGAACTACGTACGCGGTTCCTGGGGTAACGGCGCGCCTGCGGCAACGGCAGAGGAAGTGAAAAAGATTACTGGCGAGGACAAATAGTTCAGCCAGGTGAGTTTAAAGAGGGGCCTTAATGGCCCCTTTTTTGGCGCGAGAAGTTGAATTCTATTTCTTTTCAGGCCGCGTCATGAGGGCGAAAGGTTGTATCGCCGCGACCGGCGAGCAGTCCTTCAACGGAGATATCTTCATTTAGAGTATCCCAATGAATGCCGCGTGCGCTTAATTCATAATTGGCACGCTGTACCTGATCGGCATGGAGCAACTTTGGAAACCATTCCAACGGTACGCCTAACGTGCGCCCATCGCTCAGTTCAACCCACATTTTTTGCTCATCAAAGCTCAGGTGTTTAGCTGAAATAGCCATACCATGCCTCTGTAAATAATTTCCGGTGATGTTTAACGTAACCTTCCAGTTCAGTAAGTTGTCTGGAACTGAAACCATCATTACGTGCAAGCGTAATAAAAGGACATAGCCAGAATTTAGCTTCGGCCTCTGAGTTTCGCACATGAATGTGTTGCGGCTCGAGAGGTGTTCCTTCATTCGAATAGAAGAAGAAACTATACCCTTTAATTCTTAGTATGACAGGCATAAGTAAGCACTCCATGCTCGGACTTCACGTTTTTCAGGATGTATGAAAATTATCCTGTCCTCATTTCCATGGAGCAATAATCCGGCTGAATGGGCTGTCATAATTGAGCAATGCCTCGTGAAATTCGCTATCATCCGGCTCCACTCTCCAGCCGGGCAGCCTGATGTCTACGATTATTGATACTTTTATTGCCCCGCCTTGTTTTGATGAGATAGAGATTCTTTATCAGGACGAGCATCTGGCGTTGATCAATAAACCTTCCGGCTTGCTCAGCCTTTCAGGGAAAAACCCGCAGAATATTGATTCGGTGCATCATCGGCTGGTGCAGATATTCCCCGGCTGCACGCTGGTGCATCGTCTGGATTTCGGCACGTCCGGGTTGATGGTGATTGCGCTGAATAAGGCGATCAATGCGTTGCTCTGCCAGCAGTTCAGCCAGCGTTCGGTTGCCAAGGTGTATACCGCGCTGCTTTGCGGGCATCTTGAAAAAGAAGAGGGAATTATCGATGCGGCGATTGCTAAAGATCCGGCACTGTTTCCGCTGATGTCGATTTGTTCTGTGAGCGGTAAACCTGCCCGCTCGCGTTACACGGTGATTGAGCGTTTTTATCGGGAATTTGAAAATGGCGTTCGGCTGCCGTTAACGAGGGTGAAGCTTGAGCCTGAAACCGGGCGAACCCACCAATTGCGCATCCATGCGCAATATCTGGGTCACCCAATCCTGGGCTGCGATCTGTATGGCGGGCTGGCGTTGCCGGGCACCGAACGAGTGCCGCGGCTGATGCTGCATGCCAGCGAACTGCATTTTGTTCACCCCGTCAGCGGCGAACCGGTGGCGGCCAGATGCGACAGCCCGTTCTGACGGGAAACCTGTCGCGGCAGAAATTACTCGTTGCCCCACTGATTCAGAAACTCAGCGATTTCGTCAATGCGCTGTTCGGCAAGGCCAGCCTCAACGGCCATCTCTCCCTGCGCTTCCTCGCTGATTTCCTCGTTGTTCATTAAGCGGGTAATCAGCAACTGGAAATAGTGCGCCACGGCATCACGCTCATCCTCGGCAACGGGCTTTGCCGCTTCCGTCGAGTACTCGTCCGCGATGTCGTAATATTTCAGGTCGATTTCGTTGTTCATGGTCATCTCTGGGTTTGTTAGCCTGGCCGGGATGATAGCATTGTTCAGCCAAATTCAGCGCGTTAAGGCGTGACAGAAATACTCGCGGATAAGCCTGCCACTAATTCAACGCCTGCCGGTAGCCTGTCGATATGGATGCGTACCGGCACCCGCTGCGCAAGACGCACCCAGCTAAAGGTAGGATTGACGTCCGGCAGGCCGAGATCGCCTGTTTCATCGTTGCTGTCGCCGATGCCGTGGCCAATGCTTTCCACATGGCCGGGTATCACTGCGTCAAAGCCCATCAGCGCTATCTTCGCGCTGTTCCCCACGCGAATGTGTCGCAGCTTTGTCTCCTCAAAATAACCGACAATCCAGAAGCTTTTGGCATCAATGATGGCGACTTTTGTCACGCCTGCGGTGGCGTAGTCGCCGGGGCTGAGCCTGAGATGCGTCACGTAGCCCGCCACCGGGGCTTTAACGGTGGCATGGGCCAAATTGAGCTGCGCCAGTTCCAGTGCCGCCAGTGCGCCCTGGTAGTTGGCGACTGCCACGTTTGCCGCACTGCGGGTTTGCTGTAAATCTTCTTTAGATATCACGCTCTGCAGCTGCGTGCGCCGCGCGGCAGAATCCTGGCGCATCTGCATTTCGTGGCGCTTTACTTCAACTTCTGACTGGGCGCTGCTGACGGCAAGTTTTAGCCAGCGCGGATCGATAGAGTAGAGAATATCGCCGCGGTTCACCCACTGGTTGTCCTTCACGGCAACGCTGCTCACGGGGCCAGAGACGTCAGGCGCAATCTGCACCACGTCGGCGCGAACCCGGCCATCCCTCGTCCAGGGGATTTGTGATTCATGCCTCCACATCATAAAAGCGATAATCAGGGCTGCGGCAGTCGCAATGAGCGTCAGCGCGTAGCGGCTTGTCAGAGCCAAAAACGATTTCATACGATAAACCCCTGAGCGTTCAGCCCATGCAGTATCAGGAATGCGGTGAAAATATAAGCGGCGAAATCAATCAGTGGCCGACAGGGCAGGCGGCGGTAAATCCCGCTACGCATCAGTAACGAAAGCAGAAAAAGAGTGCAGAGCAGCGCAACGAGTGCGATGACCAACAGGGCGGGGAGATAAACGCCGCCAATATTCACGTCATTGACCATCGGTTCGCTCCTTACCTGAAATATTCAACGCACAATACAAGTCTATTAGCCCGCGATTAAGCCGCCGGGTCAGTGCATCCGACGCCGGAGGATGCGCGTTTAACAGCGATAAAACCTTTGCCTGAATTTTTTGAACGTCTGATTCGCTGGACAACATGCCAAGCACTTCATCTACCTGTTCGGCGCTTTTCCGCTGGAGGTGAACCAGCAACTGCCGCAGGTGCATTGTGGCCAGCCCGGCACGCAGGTAGTGCAGCATCTGGTTAAGAATCTGCTCTGCGGGCTGTTCGCTTCGCTGCAGGCGTGGCAGCAGTAACGCCGTTCTGTCTATCATCAAGTTTGTCCAGGCGACTTCATCCGGGGGGAAAGCGCCTTTTGCGCTGCGTTTAACGTCGCGGCGGCATAGCTGAAGCAGGCGATTTATTGCCGCGTCGGCCCGCACGGTTTGCAGCAGCCCCATGCCGAACACGGCAAAGCCGATCGCAATGAATAAAGCTGTGGCGGTGTTGAGCGCCACCGCGAAGTCACCGCCGTAGTGGGAGCCAAGCCCGGATAAAATGGGGAGCGTCAGCGTGATGCCCATAGCCATAAACGTCGTCGGGGGCCTGGCCTGCAGCGATCCTGCCAGCAAATAGACGGGTGCCAGCGCGGCGGCCAGCACGCTAAAAGTGGTGATTTGCGGCAAAATCGCAAAGCTATAGAGCAGACTTATCGCCACGCCGTAGAGCGAACCAATCACATATTTAATGAGATGCGGCGTGGGCGTGTCGAAACTGCCGAACAGCGTACAGCAAACCCCAATCACCGACACCGCCGTGGCCCCGTCCGGCCAGGCAGAATAAATCCATACCAGGCATCCGACTAGCACCAGAGTGAAAGCGCCCAGCGCGGTCTTAGCCGCGGCCAGACTGTCTCGATGAAGCACGTAGCCTTTGGCTGGCGGTTCGTCTGCCAGCAACTGGGGTGACTGTGAGATCGCCAGGTACAATTTCTCGCACTGCAGCAGAAGAGTGATGGCTTCACAAAGATAGGCGGCAAAACTTGCCTGCAGCATATCTTCTGGCTGGAGCGCTGCTGCAGATAACATTTTCGCTAACGCCGAGCTTTGTTTTTTCAGCGCTTCGCCCGCGATTTCAGGCTCACCGTTCAGCCAGCGTCGGACATCATCCTCCAGCCGCAGCAGCTCAGGATGCAGCGCGTTTATCGTCTGCCGGCGTTCGCTCAGTTCGCTGTTCACCACCAACAGGCGAGCAAACTTATCGTGCAGTTTTTTTCTGGCCAGGCCGATGGGGGCGGAAAGAGCAAAGTCAAAGGGAACATGGTGGTTGAGGTTCTGTAAAAGCTGTAACGGTAGGGCCAAATGCAGGTTTTTAAAGCCTGAAGGTGGCTCGTCGCTCAGCGAAGCCGCCACGGCCAGCCGCGCCGAGCTTAGCGTTTCCAGGGCTTTGGCGTTAAACAGCCCAGCGATTCGCTTCGGCAAAACATAGCGGTGAACGAGGCTCGCACAGAGTATGCCCAGCGAAATCTCCTGCACGCGGGTGATGGACGTATCGAAAATTGAACCGGGATCGTGTAGGGCAGGGAAGCCGATCAGGCTTGCCGTGTAGCCTGCTAACACAAAGGCGTAGGCGCGGGGCGTGCGCTCAAGCAGCGAGAAATAAAGACACAGGGCAATCCAGCCGGTCAGTACCACGCTGCACAGAATCGGCATATTCACAAACGTCGGCACGATTAAAACTGTCGCTGCAGCACCAACAACCGTGCCCGCCAGACGATAAACCCCTTTGCTCAGCGAGGCACCCACCGTTGTTTGTGAAACGATGTAGACGGTGACGATGGCCCAGGAAGGCGTCCCCAGTCCGATAGACAAAGCGAGGTAATACGCCAGCATGGCAGCCGCGAAGCTTTTGGCTGCATAAAGCAGGGCGTTAGCGTCATACAGCAGACTGGGTGCCACATGCTTTCCCGACAAAGGGGGAAGGTGGCAGGCGTTTATTTTATTCATGGCGGCCATTATTGCCGCGTTACAGCTATCGCTAAATATCCTATTCTGTCAAAAAATCCCTAAATGTTGCCAATCAGTATGAAACCACTGCCCGCCACGAGCCTGTACGATCCTGATGCCGCGCAAAGCCCGGCGATAGCGCGCCGCCTCGATTTTGTTGATTACGGAGAGGAGGTGCCGGTTCACGTTCACCGGAAGGGGCAGCTCATTATTGCACTTTATGGGGCGGTGGTTTGCCGGGCTGAAAATGAGATATGGATAGTGCCGCCCGATTGCGGGGTCTGGATCCCCGATGGTGTTCCCCACAGCGCCAAAGCGACCTGGAACGCACATCTGGATTATTTGTTCGTGGAGCCGGGTGCCGTTGCGCTGCCGGCGAAATGCTGCACGTTAGCGATTTCCCCGCTGATCAAAGCCCTGGTTGGGCGCTTAACCAGCGAGAGCGAGGAATATGCCCCCGACAGTCACGCTGCCCGCCTTGCCAGAGTAACACTCGATGAATTAGCGACCATGCCGCAGCAGAATTTCAGCCTGCCCGTTTCGGCTAATCCCAAAATACGCGCAATGGCTGACGTGCTGGTCAGCCAGCCTGAGGACCGAAGCACCTTAAAAGCATGGGCAAAACGGCTGGCGCTCAGTGAACGCTCCCTGGCCCGGCTGATGGTGCATGAGACAGGACTGACTTTTGGCCGCTGGCGGCAACAGCTCCATTTGATTATTGCGCTTAAGGAGTTGGCCAGCGGCGTAGCGGTGCAAAACGTGGCGGCGCAGTTGGGATATGAATCCGTGAATGCGTTTATCACCATGTTTAAGAAGACCATGGGCAGCACGCCAGCCCAGTATTTTGCAGAACGAAAATCAGAGGGACTTTAAGGCTGAGGCGGGCTGTTAACCCGCCGAAAAGAATCAGTGAGTTTCTTCCACACGCAGGGCTTCCTGCACCGCTGGCCGCGCGTTTATTGCAGCCATATAGCTGGCAATAGCGGGCCACTGGTTAAGGTCGATTGATAACATTTTGCCCCAGCTCAGGACGGTATAAAGATAGGCATCAGCCACGCTAAAAGTGGAGCCGGTCAGGTACACCGTCTTCGAGAGCGCATCCTGAATGAAATCGAGCCGCTTGAAGAATTTTTCGCGGAAGATGGTTTTGACCTCTTCCGGCAGCGAAGCGTTGAACAGCGGGGCAGACGCGGTATGAAGCTCGCTGGTGATGAAGTTCAGCCATTCCTGCAATCTCACCCGCGCCCAGCTTCCTGGCAGAGGCGCTAGCCCTTTTTCCGGCCGGAGATCCGCCAGATACTGCACGATAGCCGTGCCTTCCGTCAGGATCTCCCCGTTGTCCAGCTCCAGAGCCGCAACATAGCCTTTGGGGGTGACGGTGAAAAAGTCTCGTCCGTCGGCGGTGAGCTTGGTTTTGTTATCCACTTTGATGAGTTCGAATTCCAGCTCTAATTCACGCAGGACAATGTGGGGCGAGAGTGAACAAGCTTTTGGGGCGTAATACAGTTTCATGGCATCTCCGAAAAATGGGGAAACAGGTATACAGCGCCTGACCCGGCGCCTGGATGCACTATGATTTAGCTCGTAATCTCTGTAAAATTAATCATTCATTAAATAACTATTAGCTGAGCTACTGATAACGATGATGAACCTTTTGCACTGGCGATTGCTGGTCGCGGTGGCCGATGCCCGCAACATTTCTCGTGCAGCCGAAGAGGTGGGCATGACTCAGTCAGGTGCCAGCCAGGCTATCGCACAGCTGGAAGCTTCCCTGGGGTTCCCGGTTTTTACCCGCGAGCGCAGGAACATTGGCGTTACTGCGTTGGGGGAGCAGGTTATCTCTCATGCCAGGTGTATGCAGCAACATCTCGAGGCGATCCGATCGCTGACCGAGTCGTGCCGGGACTTAAGCGGGAGCCGTATTCGCCTCGGCAGCTTCCCGTCGGTGACATCGACGCTATTGCCCGGCCTGCTGCGGGATTTCAGGCGTTTGCATCCCGGCATTGAGGTCGTCGTGCTTGAAGGCATTGATGAAGAGGTTGAACAGTGGATTGCCGAGGATACCGTCGAGCTGGGCGTGGTGATGAATCCCGCTCCCGGAAGGGCTGAGGTTATTCTCGGGCAGGATGCATGGATGGCGGTGTTGCCTGCCAGCCACGCTATGGCGCGTGGGGTCAGATCCCGGGGAATTACTCTTCAGGAGCTGGCGGGGCTGCCCTTTGTGCTGGCCACCGGGGGTTGTGTAGTAAACGGCGGTAGTTTAATGGCAGAGGCTGGTTTGCACCTGTCTGACGTTCGCGTCACGGTAAGGGACTGGGTCAGCGCCTGTATGCTGGTGCGCGAAGAAATGGGCGTGGCGATAGTGCCAGCGTCCACGCTGCCTGAAGATACGCGCGGCCTGTGCGTGGTGCCGCTGACGCCGGGGCTCCATCGCGAGTTTGGCCTGGTCTGTTCTTCCACGGGGAAAACGTCCCCGGCGGTGCAGGCTCTGGTTACCCGGCTGCGTAAAGCGGGATGAGTTAAACGCCGAACAGCTTTCACTGCCCGATGTTTATCTCTTTCGCCAGCGTTTGCAGCCTCGATTTCAGCCAGTTGGTCGCGCTCCGCTTCCCGCTTCGTTTGTGTGAATAAATTTTTATTTCAAACGGGCGTATTTCGAACGGTAATGAAAAAATCTTTATATTCGTGGCCGGCATCAGCTTTTCAGCGGCGAAGCGCGGCAGCGCCATTAACAGATTGCTCTCTGCCACAATAAACGGCGCGCTAAGCATGGACGGCGTCTTGATGGCTATTTGCCGCGTGTAACCCATTTGCTCGAGCTGCCTGTCCAGCACGCCTTGCTTCTCATTCCACGGCGTGACAACGATGTGCCTTGCGGCGAGATAATCCTCAAATGTCAGCCGTGCCCGGCCAGGGTGACTTATGACCACGTACTCATCTGTAAACCAGCCGATTTCTTCCAGCTCCGGATGCCGGATGTCTTCAGACGTACTAAACCCCAGCGCCAAATCCACTTCGCCCGCCAGAAGTTCCGTCAGTGCCGGGGTATGAGGCAAGTAAAGTAACTCAAAGCTCAGGCCGGGCGCTTCGTGCTGCAGTTTGTGCATCAGGGCAGGGAAAATGCAAAAAGCGGTAAAATCCGTAATCGCAATTTGCAGGCGCTCTGTCGTCCGGGAAGCGTCAAACTCCGGCTGCGGAGTCAGTTCTTGATCCAGATATTTCAACGCCGAAGCAATAGAAGGGGCGAGCTGTGTGGCGTACACGCTGGGGCACATCCGATGCCCTTCCCGGTAAAACAGCGGGTCATTGAGCGAGGCTCTCAGTCTCGACAGCGCGTGGCTAAGCGCCGATGTGCTCATCGCCAGTTCATCCGCCGCCATACGCACGGAACGATGGCGATAAATTGCGTCAAAAACAGGCAGAAGGTTTAAATCAAGTCGCCTTAATGTTGGATGCATAATATTCATCATCTGGTGATTTCATTGCACTTAATTCGCCTGACAATAACCTTTATGCTTAGAGCCAGCAACGTTAACGCCATCCAGAAATAACAGGAAAACCAATGAGTATGACGATTCGTCAGGCCCGCCCGGAAGACGCTCAGGCTATTTACGACATGATCTATGAGCTGGCCGTGTATGAGAAAGCCCCGCAGGAAGTGGTCACCACGCCGGAGGAGATCCGGGCGACGCTGTTTGACGCAGGCAGTAAAACCGAAGCGTTGATCTGCGAGACAGAAGGCAAAATTATCGGTTACGCCGTTTTCTTCACCAGCTACTCGACCTGGCTTGGGCGGAACGGTATTTACATGGAGGATTTATATATCTCTCCTGAGTATCGCGGCAGGGGAGCGGGAAGGTCGTTACTGAAATATATCGCGCAGTGTGCGGTGCAGCGGCAGTGTGGCCGTCTGGAATGGTCTGTTCTGGACTGGAACCAGCCCGCGATTGATTTTTATCTGAGCATCGGGGCGTTACCGCAATCGGAATGGGTTCGTTACCGTCTGGATGGCGAGGCATTATTGAAATTTGCCGAATAAAAACAGGGCGATATTAAAACTCCCGCTGCGGCGGGATTTACGCAGCTGACAGCACTTATTTGCAAAAATGCAGTGAGTTATTTTATGGTAACTGATTAATATTAATGGCATTAATTGGCGTGGTGCAGGACCGAACGTTTAGACATAAATATGCACACTTTATTTCAGCTGTGGCATCTGGTGTTCAAAATCTGCCCACGTTAGAGTGATTGTCTGGTTTTTAGCGTGGGTGACAAAATGAAAGTATTAAGTATCGTCGGTGCAACGCTGTTGGCGACATCCTTCCATGCCGCAGCATTTGTTTCCAATTCTTCTGTTCACCCTGAGCAGACGGCGAATGTCGGTAATAACTCCGCCGATGGGCATGCGATTCCCTCCGAAGCCAACTACGACATCACCAAAATCATCCCGATCGCGGGCTGCAACTGCGCATTTTGCACCGCTTTGCGTAGCGCGAATCTATAATCCAATCTTACTGTTTCAGGCCCTGTTTATCGTCATGATTGCGGGCCTGAAGCTACCTGTTTGCTCGCGTCAATCCGCTAGTCATACCACGGTTGTCGATCGCTGGTGGCAATTTCCATGCTGACAATCAGTTCCTCCGGGACGATGCGAGTCAACGACAGCTCCGGTAGATCGTTAATGGCGAAAAAGCCGATATCGGTGGATTCGTGGCTGAGCGCAAGGTTGCCGCCGGTTTCTTCACACAGAAAAATGAGCTTGTAGACGTGCCAGGGCAGTGGAGGATGACCGTGCAGATTGCGGTCCCACACGCCCAACAGTTTGGTCACCCTCACTTCCAGCCCGGTTTCTTCCCTTACTTCCCGGCGGACGGCAGCGGACGGGGTATCGCCCACATCGGCCCAGCCGCCGGGTAAGCTCCACTTCCCATCCTCCGCTTCTTTGACCATCAGCACCTTGCCGTCGCGAATAACAAAGGCACGAACGTCGGTTTTTGGCGTGGCGTACCCGGACTCAGAGACAGGATTTAAGGTTTCTGAATCAATGTTAAAACGGGAGTGGAGCAGGTCTTCGGCGATGTCACGGAGGGCTTCGTAGCGTTCCTTGTCAAACACATCTTTGGCGTATGTCAGCCCGTTCTGGGCGATAGCATTAAGTTTCTGAGCGACGATGTGGATATCGGTCTCTTTGATGGTGTCCGGCATTGTTTTCACCTGTATTGTGCATAAAGAAAAACTCAGTCAGTGCACAACCGTAGCAGTAGAATCAATGGATTAAAATGCGTGTGGCTCAGGATGTACGGGGCAATTTTCGGCTAACCCCCTCATTTCTGGCATTATCTTGTTGAGAAACTTTGCGCTATTCTGGGTCTACTTTCGGAAAATGATGAATAACGGACTTACTACCAGACACGCTGTTTCTCTGGCATAACAGCAGTCAGGTCTGCCTGGGCACGAGGAGAATTTGATTGATGGAGCATTTATCAGTACTCACTGTCAGTGACTTAGTTTCTTTTACGATCGCAATCCTGATTGGTTTCTTCATTTTTATCAGAAGGCACAGAAGTAATAAGGTCAAAATCAACAGTGTTTTTATGTGGGCGATGTTGGCTGTCATATCCTTTTGCGAAGTATTTAACAGTATTTACACCACATATTCTTACCAGCATAATCGTTTATACCAAAATGATAAGTTTACGACTGTTTTTAATTATGACTTATCGAATATTATTTTTTATACAATCATTATGCTTGTAGCTGTTGTGCTTTTTATTCAGGAGTGCCGTATTCGAAAACGTGCATATTAATATAAACCATGTATGTAAGAGGGAATAGTGCGTACTCGACCATCTTCTCGCTTAATAATTATTTCACCAGATAATCATGTCTTGCTCTTTAATTTCTGCCATACAGAGGATGCTTTGAGTGGAAAAGCATACTGGGCTACGCCAGGTGGAGGGGTTGAACACGGTGAATCGTACGAACAGGCTGCTTTACGAGAACTCTTTGAAGAGACCGGTTTAATAAGGACAACAGCAGGGCAGCAGGTGGCAGCCAGAAACTTCAAAATGATGCTGCCCAGCGGTGAAACGGTTCTTGCGGAAGAGCGTTTCTTTATCATTCATGCGGATAAATCAGATATTGACCGTGCGAGGTGGACAGACAACGAAAAGAAAGTCATTCGGGAGCATCGCTGGTGGGCGGTTGAAGAACTCAGGCAAACCAATGAAATGATCTTCCCGCTCGATTTGATCATCAATATTATTGAAAAAAGTTAACCAGGCAGCCCGGCAAAACCAGGCCGCCTTAACGCAATGAATCGTTACCACATCAAATCATCAGGCACCACGAAGTCCGCGTATGGATCGTCTTCATCTTTGGCTTCTGGCGCCAGTTCGCTGCTCAGCACAATAAAGCTGGCATCGCGCTGTTTAATTTTATCGGCAACGCCTGCGGGAATAATGGCGTATTCACCCTCAGGATTTTTATCTGAAATCAGGCGGGCAATGGCCAGACGGCCTTTGATCAACTGAGTCTGGGTCACTTTATCGACGTACACTTTTTTAATTAAGTTATTGTCCGTGAAGTTATAGCCGATATCACCCTTCGAAATAACAATGCGGTTCATTTCGATCAACTGCTTGATCTGCGCTTTATATTCTTTGGCTAAAGTAGCCTGCTTTTGCTGTTCGCTGAGTTCTTTATCGCGCTCAACCTGAGCCTGTTTGTTGGCTTCTACGGCTTCCCGCGCTTCACGAGCCTGTACGCGTGATTTTTTTGCGGTACGCTGCACTTTGGCCACTTTTTTGCTGCTAACCAGGCCTGCTTTGAGCATCTGCTCTTGTAACGTAAGTTTTGTCATGTTCTTTTCGACGGCTGAGGAATCATTGACGGGATTATATCCTTAATGCTTCTGCTGATTCCATTATGTGGACAGGTAAAGCTCAATGCATTGATAGTATTGGGTATTTTTAATGGTTGGTTTGAAAGAGAGGGGGAGCAGAAAGGTGAAATCTAATGGCGTTCCCTGCAGGAATCGAACCTGCAACTAGCCCTTAGGAGGGGCTCGTTATATCCATTTAACTAAGGGAACGCGGCGGGCGTAGTATACCCGCTTTTCGAGGCAGGTTAAGGGGTTGGCGGTCCGTTTGCCTGGAAGATGAACAATTTACCCGTCATGTTTTCCACTCTTCGCTGAATTTCGGCTCTGTTCTTCCTGCTTTCGCTTAGCCTCGGCCTTCTTTTTATTGCTCATATCGTTGCGGATCTGCGCGTGGCTGATCAGCGCGAAAATGAACGTTCCGCCACAAATATTCCCGGCTAAGGTGGGTAGGGCAAACGGCCAGAAAAACTCGCTCCAGTGCAGCGTGCCGTTGAACACCAGATAAAGAATTTCGACCGAGCCGACCACAATATGGGTTAAATCACCCAGCGCAACCAGCCAGGTCATCAGCACGATAACGAAGATTTTTGCCGAGCCCGCGGCAGGGAACATCCACACCATGGTGGCGATGATCCAGCCGGAGATAATGGCGTTAGCAAACATCTCGCCGGGCGGGTTTGCCATCACCTTCATGCCGATGTCGTCGAAGGCTTTGCGAGTGGCTTCGTCGAATATCGGCATAAATTCAAAAGCCAGCGCTGCCAGCGCGGTGCCGACGATATTCCCGAACAGCACGATGCCCCACAGCCGCATCAGCAGCCCGAAATTAGTGGTGGTCGGGTGCTGCATCACCGGCAGTACGGCGGTGACGGTGTTTTCGGTGAACAGTTGCTGGCGAGCCATAATGACGATGATAAAACCAAAGGTGTAGCCAAGATTTTCCAGCAGAAAACTGCCGGGCACGCCGACCAGGTTGACGTGAAAAATGCCTTTCGCCAGCAGCGAAGCCCCCATCGATAAACCCGCCGCCACGGCAGACCAGAACAGCGCCATGCCGTCGCGCTCCAGCTCTTTTTGCCCGTCCTGGCGGATGTGCTCGTGAATCGCCATCGCGCCGGAGGGCAGACGATCCTCATCCAGCTCGATTTTCTGGCCACTCGACTTCTCATCGCTGTCGACTTCCAGTTCATCGGTTTTGACTATTTTGTCGGGCTCGATCTTGTCCATCAGGGCGGTTTCCGGTCAGAAAATGTTCACTTAAGCGTAGCGGTTTTTATCCCTGGTTTTTGATGAATGGGAATAATCGCCCCGGCTTTGATCTGAGGAAGCGGATTAACCCTAATGGAGTAGCCGCAGGCGTCGGGGGCAACCTGAAGAAAACAGGGCGATATGATATGCTTAGCGTCACCTGAGACAAGGAGCGCCTCCTGATGCTAGAAGCCCGACAACTGACCTGCCAGCGTGACGATCGTACGCTGTTCAACGCACTGTCGTTTAGCGTTGAGTCTGGGGAAATGGTGCAGGTGGCGGGCAAAAACGGCGCTGGGAAAACCACGCTGTTGCGTATTCTGGCCGGGCTGGCGCAGGCCGATGAGGGCGAAGTCTGCTGGCAACATCAGCCACTTCGCCGCCAGCGCGATAATTTCCACGGCGACCTGTTGTGGATTGGCCATCAGCCGGGCATCAAATCTGTTCTCACCCCTTTTGAAAATCTCACCTTTTTTCATGCCGATGTAGCCGAAGAGCAGCTGTGGGCTGCGTTGGAGCAAACCGGGCTGCTCGGCTTTGAAGATTTACCCGTCAACCAGCTTTCCGCCGGGCAGCAGCGCCGCGCTGCGCTCGCTCGCCTGTGGCTTTCCAGGGCAAAGCTTTGGCTTCTGGATGAACCGTTTACCGCGCTGGATACCGCTGGGATTGAACGTCTGACCCGGCGTCTGCAGCATCACGCCGAAGCAGGCGGAATAGTTATTCTCACAAGCCATCAGCCGCTAAGTTGCGCTATACGGCAGATTCATTTGCAGGAAGCTGTTTATGATTAGGCGCATTTTCTGGCGCGAACTGCAGGTGGTGTTTCGTCGCGGGGCTGAAATCGCCAACCCGCTGTGGTTCTTCCTGATTGTGATAACCCTGTTTCCGCTCGGCATTGGCCCGGAGCCGCAGTTGCTGGCGCGCATTGCGCCGGGAATTATTTGGGTGGCGGCTTTACTGGCCTCTCTAATGGCGATGGACAGGCTGTTCCGGGATGACTTTCAGGACGGCTCGCTGGAACAGCTGATGCTGCTGCCGGTGCCTTTGCCGCTGGTGGTGCTGGCGAAAGTGACCGCTCACTGGGTGGTCACCGGGCTGCCGTTGTTACTGCTTTCGCCGCTGGCGGCCCTGCTGCTTGGGCTGGATTTTTATGGCTGGCAGGTGATGGCCGCCACGTTGCTGCTGGGGACGCCGACGCTGAGCTTCCTCGGTGCGCCCGGTGTGGGGTTAACGGTTGGCCTGAAGCGCGGCGGGGTGCTGCTTAGCCTGCTGGTGTTGCCGTTAACCATCCCGCTTTTAATTTTTGCCACCGCCGCGATGGATGCCGCCTCGATGCATCTGCCGGTGGAGGGGTATATGGCAATTCTTGGCGCGCTGCTGGCCGGCAGCGCCACGCTAAGCCCGTTCGCTACGGCGGCGGCGCTGCGGGTAAGCGTTGCATAACTTTATTTTTTTGTTTTGTGAGCAAAACCTATGTGGAAAACATTACATCAGCTGGCTAAACCGGAGCGGCTTTACCACTTTTGTGGCCGCTTGCTGCCCTGGCTGGCTATCCTCAGCGCGGTGCTGCTGGTGGTCGGCTGCGTCTGGGGCTTTGGTATTGCTCCGGCGGACTATCAGCAAGGGCAGAGCTACCGGATCATGTACCTTCATGTCCCGGCGGCGATGTGGTCGATGGGCATTTACGCCAGCATGGCGATTGCCGCGTTTATTGGCCTGGTATGGCAGATAAAAACGGCCGATCTGGCGGTGATGGCAATGGCTCCCGTCGGGGCGGCATTTACCTTTATCGCGCTGATCACCGGCTCCGCCTGGGGGAAGCCAATGTGGGGCACCTGGTGGATTTGGGACGCGAGGCTGACCTCCGAGCTGGTGCTGCTGTTCCTCTACGTGGGGGCTATTGCGCTGTATAGCGCGTTTGACGATCGCCGCCTTGCGGGCCGGGCCGCCGGGATTCTGGTGCTGGTCGGCGTGGTGAACCTGCCGATTATTCACTTCTCGGTGGAGTGGTGGAACACGCTGCACCAGGGTTCCACCAATATGCAGCAGTCCATCGACCCTTCCATGCGCACGCCGCTGCGCTGGACTATCTTCGGCTTCCTCGCGCTGTTTATCACGCTCACGCTGATGCGCCTGCGTAACCTGCTGCTGTTGCAGGAAAGCCGCCGTTCGTGGGTGTTAGCGCTTGCTAACGGCAAAGGAGCAAAATCATGACGTGGGCGTTCACTCACTGGGGCGAGTTTTTCGCCATGGGCGGCTACGCCTTTTACGTCTGGCTGGCAGTGGCTTTTACGCTTCTGCCACTGCTTGGGCTGATTTTTCACACTCGCTACCAGCATCGCGCCATTCTGCGGGCGGTGGCTCGCCAGCAGGCCAGAGAACAGCGTGTTCGCGTCGCTCGCCAGCGCCAGGAGGAAGTTTAAGTGAATCCGCGTCGTAAAAACCGGCTTTATCTGGCCGTGGCAGTGCTGGCAGGCCTCGGGCTGACCATTACGCTCGTGCTGTATGCCCTGCGCAGCAATATCGACCTGTTTTATACCCCCGGCGAAATTATCTACGGCAAAGGCGAAAGCCATTTAATGCCGGAAACCGGGCAGCGCCTGAGGATCGGCGGCATGGTGATGCCGGGCAGCGTGAAGCGCGACAGCCAAAGCCTGAAGGTCAGCTTCAAGCTGTATGACGCGCGTGGCGTGGTAGACGTGACCTACGAGGGCATTCTGCCGGATCTGTTCCGCGAGGGGCAGGGCGTGGTGGCCGAGGGCGTGATGGAAGGTGCCACGCTTATTCACGCCAAAGAAGTGCTGGCGAAACACGATGAAAACTACACGCCGCCGGAGGTGAAAGCGGCGATGGAGCAGAATCACCAGCAAGCCCCGGAAGTGTATAAGGATAACGCCTCATGATGCCGGAAATTGGTGGGTTCCTGCTTTGCCTTGCGCTCGGTTGGTCTTTGCTATTAAGCGTTTATCCACTTTGGGGCGTGGCGCGAGGTGACCAGCGGCTGATGGCCTCCGCGCGACCGTTTAGCTGGGCGCTGTTTATCACCTTATGCGCATCATTCCTGATACTGGTTAACGCTTTCGTAGTGAACGACTTCAGCGTGCTTTACGTCGCCAACAACTCCAATACCGAGCTGCCTGTCTGGTATCGAGTGGCGGCCACCTGGGGCGCGCATGAAGGGTCGTTGATGCTGTGGGTGCTGATGATGAGCGGCTGGACGTTTGCCGTTGCTCTCACCGGGCGCAGCATGCCTAAAGAAGACCACGCCCGCGTGCTGGCTGTCATGGGCATGATTAACTTCGGCTTCCTGCTGTTTATTATTTTCACCTCCAATCCGTTTATCCGTACGCTGCCGGACTACCCGCTGGAAGGACGTGATTTAAACCCGCTGCTGCAGGACATCGGCCTGATTCTGCACCCGCCGCTGCTGTACATGGGCTACGTGGGTTTCTCTGTGGCCTTTGCTTTCTCGATTGCGGCACTGCTGGGCGGCAGGCTGGACAGCGCCTGGGCGCGCTGGACTCGCCCGTGGACGCTGGCGGCATGGGCTTTCTTAACCGTGGGGATCGTGCTGGGTTCGGCGTGGGCTTATTACGAACTGGGCTGGGGCGGCTGGTGGTTCTGGGATCCGGTAGAAAACGCCTCGTTTATGCCGTGGCTGGCGGGCACTGCGCTTATCCACTCGCTTTCTGTGACCGAAAAACGCGGCAGCTTTAAGGCCTGGACGGTTCTACTCGCGATAAGCGCCTTTTCGCTTTGCCTGCTGGGCACGTTCCTGGTTCGCTCCGGCGTGCTGGTGTCGGTGCATTCCTTTGCCTCCGATCCGGCGCGCGGCATGTTTATTCTGGCTTTCCTGGTGGTGGTTATCGGCGGTTCGCTGTTGCTGTATGCGGTCAAAGGTAGCAAAGTGCGCTCCCGCGTGAGTAACGATCTCTGGTCGCGCGAGTCTTTCCTGCTCGGCAACAACGTCCTGCTGATTGCCGCCATGCTGGTAGTTCTGCTGGGCACGCTGCTGCCGCTGGTGCATAAGCAGCTTGGGCTGGGCAGTATTTCCATCGGGGAGCCGTTCTTCAATACGATGTTTACTGCACTGATGGCCCCGTTTGCGCTGATGCTCGGCATTGGGCCGCTGGTTCGCTGGCGGCGCGACGAACCGGGCAAGCTGCGCAAGCATCTGATGGTGGCGGTGGTCATCACGCTGGTTCTGTCGCTGCTGCTGCCGTGGCTGATGCAGGATCGCGTGGAAGCCATGACGGTGGTCGGCCTGCTGATGGCTGTCTGGGTCTTTGTGCTGGCGCTGATGGAAGTTTATCAGCGCGCCACGCATCGTCACGGCTTCTGGGATGGATTACGCAAAATTCCTGCCAGTCACTGGGGGATGGTTTCCGCGCATCTTGGCCTGGCGGTGACAGTGGTTGGCATCGCTTTTAGCCAAAGCTACAGCGTGGAGCGCGACGTGCGAATGAAGTCCGGCGACAGCATTGATATTCACCAGTATCACTTTGTGTTCCGCGAGGTGCGGGATATCACCGGCCCTAACTATCGCGGCGGCGTGGGCGTTATCGACGTCACCCGCCACGGCAAGCCGGAAGCCACTCTGCACGCCGAAAAGCGTTTCTATAACAGCAACCGGGCGATGATGACCGAGGCGGCCATCGACGGCGGTTTCACCCGTGACCTTTATGCCGCGCTGGGCGAAGAGCTGGACGACGGCAGCTGGGCGGTGCGCCTGTATTACAAACCTTTCGTGCGCTGGATTTGGGCGGGCGGGCTGCTGATGGCCCTCGGCGGGCTTTGCTGCCTGTGCGACCCGCGTTATCGCAGCCGTAAAGTTAAGCCGGAGGCCGCAGCATGAAGCGCCGCTATCTGTTTATTCCGCTAGCGCTGTTTCTGGGGCTGGCCTCACTGCTGCTCTGGCAGCTGGCGCGGAATGCCCAGGGCGAAGCGCCCACGGATCTTGAGTCGGCGCTGATTGGTAAACCGGTGCCGGAGTTCCGCCTGGAATCCCTCGACGAGCCAGGCAAAGAGTGGAGCCGGACAGTGCTGGCGGACGGCCAGCCGCTGCTGCTGAACGTCTGGGCGACCTGGTGCCCAACCTGCCGCGCCGAGCATAAGTTTCTGAACGGGCTGGCCGCACAGGGCGTGCGAGTGGTGGGGATGAACTATAAAGACGACCGCCACAAAGCGATTAACTGGCTGCGCGATCTCGGGAACCCGTACATGCTAAGTCTGTTTGACGGCAACGGCATGCTGGGGCTGGATCTCGGCGTGTACGGTGCACCGGAAACCTTCCTGATCGACGGCAATGGGATCATCCGTTACCGCCACGCGGGCGATCTGAACGATCGCGTCTGGCAGCAGGAGCTGAAACCGCTTTGGGAAAAATACAGCCAGGAGGCAGGCTCATGATACGCGCAGTTTTCTTGCTTATCGGCATGCTGTTTAGCGTCCACGCGGCGGCGGCCATTGATACTTTTACCTTTAAAGATGAAGCGCAGGAGCAGCAGTTCCGCCAGCTAACCGAGGCGCTACGCTGCCCGAAATGCCAGAACAATAGCATTGCGGATTCCAACGCGATGATTGCCTCAGACATGAAGCTTAAAGTCTATGAGCTGATGCAGCAGGGCAAAAGCAAGCAGCAGATCGTGGATTATATGGTCGAGCGCTACGGCCACTTTGTGACCTATGAGCCGCCGTTGACGCCTGCCACGGTGATCCTCTGGGTACTGCCAGCGCTGTTTATTGTTGGTGGCGCAGCGGTGATTGTGCTGCGCAGCCGCAGGAGGCAAAAGATTTCGCTCGCGGAAGAAAATCCGGCACTGAGCAGCGAAATAACTGCAGGGAAAATCTCGCTTTGGGTGTTTTTGCCTGGCGCTCTACTGCTGGTGGTCGTCAGCGCTGGCAGTTATCTGAAAACGTCCGGGCTGGCGCAGGTGCAGGCCTGGCGGCAGGCGACAGCCGAGACGCCAGCGTTGTTAAAACGTGTTCTTGACCCGCAGGTCGCGCCGCTGACTATGGAAGAGATGGCGCGTCTTGGGTTAGGATTACGCACGCGATTGCAGCAACAGCCTGATAATCTTGAAGGCTGGATGATGCTTGGGCGCATTGGCATGGTGCTGAATAACGCCACAACGGCAACACAGGCTTTTGCTCACGCCTATAAACTTGCGCCCACAAACAGCGAAGCAAAGCTAGGCTATGCTGAAGTATTGACCCGCTCTGCCGACGCGCAGGATAACCAGCTTGGTGGGCTTCTGCTCCGCGAAATGTTAAAAGATGACCACACGAATATTCGCGTGCTCAGCCTGCTGGCGTTCAATGCGTTTGAGCGCCAGAACTACCGTGAGGCGATTGGGGCGTGGGACATGATGCTGAAAATTTTACCGGCAAACGACCAGCGCCGCGCCGTCATTGAGCGCAGCATCGATCAGGCGAGGGCCCAGCTTGAACCGGGCACCACTGAAAGCGCAGACAAACAATAATAGGGAGACGCTAATGAATTTCCGCCTGACCGGACTTGCTCTGGCAACAACGGTATTAGTGGGATGTGCCAGTTCTGGTAGCCAGCAGCCTCAGGGGCGTTCGGACCCGCTCGAAGGGTTCAACCGTTCAATGTTCAACTTCAACTACAACGTGCTGGACCCGTATGTTCTGCGTCCGGTGGCCGTAGCCTGGCGTGACTATGTGCCGGTGCCAGCGCGCAACGGCCTGAGCAACTTCACCAGCAACCTCGAAGAGCCCGCTACGATGGTGAACTACTTCGTGCAGGGCGACCCGTACCAGGGGATGGTGCACTTTACGCGTTTCTTCCTGAACACCCTGCTCGGGATGGGCGGCTTCATCGACGTGGCCGGGATGGCTAACCCTAAACTGCAGCGCGTCGAGCCTCACCGCTTCGGCAGCACGCTGGGCCATTACGATGTCGGTTACGGCCCTTATGTGATGTTACCGGGTTACGGCAGCTTCACGCTGCGTGAAGACGGCGGCGACTTCGCCGACACCCTCTATCCGGTGCTCTCCTGGCTGACCTGGCCGATGTCCATCGGTAAATGGGCGGTCGAAGGCGTCGAAACGCGTGCCCAATTGCTGGATTCCGACGGCCTGCTGCGCCAGTCTGCCGATCCTTACGTCACCGTGCGTGAAGCCTACTTCCAGCGTCATGACTTCCTGGCTAACGGCGGCCAGCTTAAGCCAGAAGCGAACCCGAACGCGGCGGCGATTCAGGATGACCTGAAAGATATCGACTCCCAGTAAGCGCGACCTGGATGTGAAAAAGCGAACATTTATGTTCGCTTTTTTATTGTCATCATACTGACATAAAATGACACATCTTTACTCACCAGCATTTTGTGTTGCTATGTTATAAGATAACAATCTAAAAATACTGCGCAACTCTTGCGCATCTCACGTTTAAAACATCATGCCACCTACCCGGTTACCCGAAGCTGAACTGCTGCCCCAGGCGCTGCCCGCTCGCTATTCGCTGGCCGCCGTGCAGGCCCGACTCGCCGCCCGAGCGGTGTTTGTCTTAACCTTCTTGCTGTTTATGATGCTCCTTCTGGCGCTGACGGTCAGTATTCTGGAGCCGGCTTCTCGCTGGGTTGCTTTGCTGTGCAGCAATGCCGCCGCGCTTTTGTTATTGGTCATTTCACTGCACGCGGCGCAGCGGATTTGCCAGTGGCGAAGCCTTAAATTTTCCCCACCGGCTGAGTCTTCGGTTCAGCATGAAGAAGTGCCCAGAAACCCCCTTTTAAGCTGGTTGACGGGCCTGGTGCCGTTAAATTTTTCCCGAGCGGAAGCTTTGTTTAAGGCGGACGGCATCTGGTCCGGGGCGCTTGCCGCGCTGACGTTCTACATTACGCTTTCTGGCTGGAGTAGCCGCTACGTTCCGCTTTTGGATAACAATAACCGCTGGATTGCCATCGCCTGCCTGGCGGGATCTGTTTTCGTGCTGCTGGTGGCCGAACGACATCTCAGCGCGGTGTCGAAAGAAGCCTCCCCGGAAGCCGGGTCAATAGCGCCGCTGCTGCGCCTGGTGATGGCGGTACAGGTGCTGAGTTTACCGGGACTTGTCTGGCCTCAGCTCAACAGTTCACTGGCGATAAACTTGCCTGCTGTGCTGGTCCTGTTGGTTGCCGCCGAGTTTATGCTGCGCGGGCTGTTTTCTCTGTTCGCCCCCCCCGGAGACGGCACGACAGAACCCGGACTGATTCCCAAAAGCCAGCTGGCCGCCCAGTTAACCTGGCCGCCGCGCCCGCTCAGTTTTTTACAGCAGGAGCTGCACCAGCGTTTTGGCATCGATCTGCGTCAGGTCTGGGCGTTCACCGTCCTGAAGCGGGCGTTTATCCCGATGGTGACTCTGATGTTGATTTGCGGCTGGTTGCTGACCGGGTTGCAGCAAATCTCGGCCACGGAACGCGGCGTGTATGAGCGTTTTGGTCGATCTGTGGCGGTGCTTGAGCCGGGCTTGCATTTGGGGCTGCCCTGGCCGTTGGGGCGTGTGCAGTTGACTGAAAATGGGCAGGTGCATGAACTGGCTGCCGGGGAAGATCCGGCCAGTCAGCCGCCCGTCATACGCGCAGACGCCGAAGGCCCCGCGCCCGCCAGCGCCGACAGGCTTTGGGACGCTACCCACAACTTCGACAAAGCACAAATCATCGCCAGCCAAAGTGGGGACCAGCAAAGCCTGCAAATCGTTAACAGCGACGTGCGCTTTATGTGGCGGATTGGCCTGAGCGACAAAGCCGCACTGGCGGCAACCTACCGGGCGGTAAACCTGCCCGAGCTGGTGCGCAGCACCGCAAATCAGGTGCTGGTACATCAGTTCTCGTCTTTAACGCTGGACGATGTCCTGAGCGAGCGGCGTGACGATCTCGCCGGGCAGATTAACCAGGCCGTTCAGCAACAGCTGGATAACCTGCACAGCGGCGTGGAAATTCTTTCTACCGTCGTGGAGGCTATTCATCCGCCAGCCGGTGCCGCCGATGCATTTCACGGTGTGCAGGCCGCGCAGATTGCCGCCCAGTCGCTGATCCTGCGGGAGCAGGGAAGTGCGGCAGAAAAAGCCGCGCTTGCCGCGACCAATGCGGCAGTGCGCGAGAACACGGCTCAGGTCAATGCCACCGACGCGTTAAGTGAAGCTCAGGCAACGGCCACCCGCTTTGCCGCGCAAAAAAATGCGTACCAGCAGGCCGGGCAGGTGTTTATTGACGAGCTTTGGTTTAAGCAGCTTCAGCTGGCGCTCAGCGGCCGTCCTCTGCTGGTCATTGACCAGAGAATTGGCGCCGGTTCGCCGCCCACGCTCGATCTGCGTGATTTCCCTACTTCTACCGATGCGGCGCGGCGTGACGCGCCCGCTAAACCCGCACAGGAGCTTTCCCGGTGAGCCATTCGCACTCTCATGGACATCATGATCATCACCACGGCCACAGTTGCAGCCATAGTCACTCTTCCATCCCAGAGGGCGGTAAAAAAGGGGCCTGGAAACGTATTGCCGCTGCCGCAGGATTGGTCATTATTCTGCTTGCGGCCGCGAGCCTGGTGCAGGTGAGATCGGGCGAATCACTGGTGATCACCCGTTTCGGCAAACCCGTCCGCGTACTGCTGGAACCAGGGCTTGCCTGGCGTTTGCCTGCGCCTTTTGAGACGGCAACAGTGGTAGATTTGCGCCTGCGGACGACGTCCAGCGGGCTACAGGATGTGGGCACGCGCGATGGCCTGCGGATCATTGTTCAGTCCTACGCGGTGTGGGAAGTGGACAGCACGCCTGAACACGTGCAGCGTTTCATGCGGGCGGTGCAAAACCAGCCGGATGAAGCGGCCCGGCAAATTCGCACTTACTTAGGCTCTGCGCTGGAAACTACCGCCAGCGGCTTCACGCTTTCTCAACTGGTGAACACCGACGGCAAGCAGGTTCAGCTGGCGCAGTTTGAGTCCCACCTTCAGCAGCAAATCAGCCAGCCGCTGTTACAAAGTTACGGGATCAGGCTGGTACAGATGGGGACCGAACGTCTGACGTTGCCAGCCGTAACGCTGAACGCCACGGTTGACCGTATGCGTGCAGAGCGTGAAACCATTGCGATTGAGCGCACGGCAGAAGGCAAGCGCGCGGCGGCGGAGATTCGCTCGGCTGCTGATCGCGATGCCCGAATCACCGAAGCTCAGGCCTCGGTAAAAGCGGCAGATATTGAAGCCCAGGCGCAGGTGCAAACGGCGTCGATTTACGGCAAGGCCTACGCCAGCGCACCGCAGCTTTATAGCCTGCTGCGCCAGATTGATGCCCTCAGTAGCATGGTGAATGCGCAAACCCGGCTGGTGCTGCGTACCGATGCAAAACCGTTCAGCCTGCTGGTTGACGGGCCGCAAATGGATAAAGCGGCGGATAAAAAACCATGACCGAACGGCAAAAACTTGAGCCCGGCGGGCCGTGGACGCAGTCGATTCGGCTGGCGTTTATCGCGATCTTTGCGCTGACGCTGTTCGCCGCCGGAGCGTGGTTGCTGTCGAATGTGCGGCAAATTCCACCGGGCAGCCGGGCCGTGGTGCTGCGCTTTGGCGCGGAGCAGCGCGTGGCTGAACCGGGTTTGCTGCTCGCCTGGCCCGCGCCGGTCAATGAAGTGGTTATGGTACCGGGGCCGGATCGGGTGGTTGAACACCGCGTGACCGCGCTGCTGCGCTCGTCCGAAGCGCAAAGCCTGGATATCAACGGTGGGCCCGGCAACGACGCAGTTTCTGGTTCTGGTTTCTTGCTCACCGGTGATGCGGGCGTTGTGCAGCTGGATATCAGCGTGTTTTATCGGGTCCGAACGCCAACCGCTTATGTCTTACAGGGCCAACATGTTCTGCCGCTGCTGGACAGGCTGGTGGAGCGTGCGGCGGTCGCGGTTTGCGCTTCCCGCGATCTGGATACCATTCTGGTTGCCCGGCCAGAAATGCCCGGCAACGATATGAACGTGGCCCAGCAGCGCGAACAGCTACGGAGCGATGTGCAGCGGAATATCGAACAAAATCTGCTGCGGCTTCAGGCATCGGGCAGCGACGTGGGGATCACTCTCGAACGGGTGACCGTGCAATCTGCTTTACCGTTGACGACCGTGGCGGCATTCAACGCGGTCTTAACCGCCAGCCAGCAGGCCTCCAAAGCGATCGCGACGGCGCAAAGCGATGCCTCATTAACACGGCAAAAGGCGGTTCAACAGGCCGACCAGATGCTGCAAACCGCCCAGGCAAAAGCGCAGGAGAGCGTGGCGAAGGCGCAGTCGGACACGGCGACAATTGCCCGTCTGGCCAGCAACCATGACGATCCTGATTTGCTGGGGCGTATTTATCGCCAGCGAATAGCCGGGATCCTGTCCCAGGCCGGATCGGTGATTACCGTGTCGCCGCAGGATGATGCGCATTTGATCCTGCAGGGTGTAGCGCAACAAGAGGCGACGAAACAATGACTTCTTCAGTACAAGCCGGTGGGGCGCTGACCCGTCAGGAACAGCGGTATATTACCCGCCAACTGATGTTGGCGCTGGTGGCTAGCGGGGCGCTGATTCTGGGGTTGCTTTGGCGGTGGCTGGCACCTCAGCAGGTTGCCGTCGGCGATTTACTTTTGGGCACTGCTTCGGTGGTCGTCGCTGTCCCGGTGCTGCGTCACGCGCTGCATAGCCTGCGCTACCCCAGCCTGCACGGATTGACCGACCAGCTTATCGCGCTGGCATTGCTGGGCGCCTGGGCAACGGGCGATCTTCTTACCGCCGCGCTGCTGCCGCTGATCATGATTGTCGGACATATTCTTGAAGAGCGCAGCGTGATTGGCTCGCAGGAAGCTATCGAAGCGCTGAGCAAGCTCACGCGCAGCCGGGCGAGGCGCTTAGGTACGGACGGTGAACTGCAGGATATCGACAACCACGACCTTGAACCCGGCGATGTGGTTGAGGTGCGTGCCGGGGACCATATTCCTGCCGACGGCCTGGTGCTGGAAGGCAAAGCTAGCCTGGATACTGCGCCCATTACCGGAGAGTCAGTGCCGCAGGAAGTGGCGCCGGGCGTGGAAGTTTTTGGCGGAGCGATAAACCTTGATGGTCTGTTGCGCATCCGGGTCACGCGTACCGGAGAAACCTCGACGTTGGGTCGGGTGATCGCCCTGATGCAAAGCGCGGAACAGGCAAGCCCGCCGATCACTCGCCTGCTCGAGCGGCACGCGGCGCGTTATCTGCTGTTGGTGCTGATGATTGCCGCCAGCACCTGGTTCCTGACGCAGGATGCCCAGGCGATGCTGGCCGTTTTGGTGGCGGCTTGTCCTTGTGCGCTGGTGCTCTCTGCGCCCGCGTCATCTATTGCCGGGCTGACGGTGGCTGCCCGTCACGGCATTTTAATTCGCGGGGCGGCGTTTCTTGAGGAGCTGGCGGAGATCAATGCCGTGGTGGTCGATAAGACCGGCACGCTGACCCACGGCAGGCTGCATCTACAGGCCGTGGCGCCTTATGGCGATACCGATCCCGCTTCGCTGCAAATCCTGGCGGCCAGCCTGGGTGCGACCAGCAATCATCCGGTAAGCCGTGCGGTAAGCGAGATCGTTTCGCGGGAAGCCTGGTTGCCCCTCGACAACGTGCGTGAGCATCAGGGGTTAGGCGTTTCCGCCTCTACGCCGCAGGGGGAAGCGGTGCTTGGCCGACGTGAACTGCTGGCCGCCACCTTGACCGACTTACCTGAAGCCCCAGAGCACGACGGCCCGATCGTCGGGCTGGCGCTGGATGGCCGTTTTCTTGGCTGGCTGCTGCTGGCCGATAGCCTGCGAAGTGAGGCGGCAACGGCGATGGCCGATCTGCGCGATCTTGGACTTAACCGCCAGCTTTTACTGACCGGCGATCGCCAGTCGGTTGCCGACCGGATTGCGCACCAGATCGGGATCACCGACGTAGTGGCCGGGGCGCTGCCCGCGGATAAGCTGGCGCAGGTGAAACGGCAAATCGACAGCGGCTACCGGCCTATGGTTATCGGCGATGGCATCAACGATTCGCTGGCACTAAAGGCTGGCGTGGTGGGCGTGGCAATGGGGGCCGGTGGGTCCGATATTGCGATGTCTTCGGCGGATATTGTGCTGATTGGCAGCGATCTTCGCCGCTTGGGCACCTGCGTGCGCCTGAGCCGCCGCTGCCGTCGGACTTTGCAGGTCAACGTGTTTATCGGCCTGGGCTGGACGCTGGCCATTGTCGCGATGGCGGCTTTTGGCTGGCTTGGTGCTTCTGGTGCGGTAGTTGCCGCCCTATTGCATAACTTAAGTACGTTGCTGGTGCTCGGCAATGCGGGAAGGTTACTGCGGTTTGAAGAGAAGCTAAACGAGCAGGCATAAAAAAAGCGCCTTCATCAGAAGGCGCTTTACGTTTTGGGGCAGTAACTTAGAACGCGTAGTTAAAGTTAGCGCCGTACAGCCAGGCTTTACCTTCAGATTTGAAGGTGTATGGGCCTTCTTCGATGGTGACTTTCTGGCCGTGCATGTAGGAAACACCTACGTCCACAGACGCGTCTTTATTAAACGCATAGGTGGTACCGGCGCTCAGCCACAGGCGATCCTGGTCCGGAATGGAGATAGAACGCTTGTTAGCCGGCACCGGGCTGTCATCGAACGCGATACCGGTACGGAACGTCCAGTTGTCGTCCATGTAGTAGGTGGTACCCAGCGCGATGCGGTAAGCATCTTTGAAGCCTTCATCTTTATAGAACAGCGTCTGGCCGTTGCTGCCGGTTGCTTTCAGCTCCTGGAACTGGCTCCAGCTGGTGTAGGTCAGGCTATAGTGGATGGCCCATTGCGGCGCCACTTTGTTATAGCCGGACAGTTCCCACATTTCTGGCAGGTGCAGGCTCAGAGAACCTGGAACGGTTTGACCATTGGTGCCTGAAGGCAGGCCAAAGCCAGACAGCAGCGGGTTATAGGCTGCCGGCAGGCTGCTCTTATAGTCGCCGTCAAAGTCAACTTTCACTTCTGAACGGTAGGTAAAACCGTAGCGGTTGTTTTTATCAATTTCATAAAGGATACCGGCGTTCCAGCCGAAGCCCCATTTATCACCCTTCAGGTGGGCTATCTGAGTATTGGCTGGAAGAGTGCCAATAGCCTGACGTTGAGCCGGCGTCAGTGGAGACGCTGGGTTGCCAGCAATCAACTGCGGCAGGTCGCCCGCATAGCGCTCAATCTTCGCTTTTGCATAAACAGCATCGAAGCCCAGACCGAAGCTCCAGTTGCTGTTCAGGCGGTAGGCACCGCTCAGGTTCAGGTTCAGGGTGGTCAGGTCGGTTGTCCCTCCCACAGAGCCAGCGGTGTAGCTGTCGTTATATTCGGTGGCCAGGCCGTAGTTCGAGGTGACGGAAGCACCCCAGCCAAACTGATCGTTAATCGGCGCAACAAAGTGCAGGTTAGGAACCCATGCGGTTGGCGCGATGTTTTTCGCATCGGTGCTTTTACCCGTGCGTGATGTACCGGAGATATCAACGTCCGGGTCAACGAAGATCGCACCTGCAGAGAAAGAAGGGCGATCAAACATCATGATGGTAGCGGGGTTGCGGCTTGCTGAACCCGCATTATCCGCAACTGCACCTTCCCCCGAATACGCTCGGCCAAGGCCAGAGGAAGAGAACTCGTTTAATTGAAAGCCGGCGGCGTACGCCTGGGAGGAGACTATTGCCACTGCAACCGCGAGGGCTGACTTTGTAAACAGGTTTTTCTGGCTCATGACCAAAACCTCATTGATTTATTTTTATGCAAACAATGTTACATACCGTAACAGGAGCGCGAATAGTAGGGACTGATCGGGTACAGAGAAATCAGACCAGTGGCGTGAGTATAGGTCTGACCAGCGAGGATGTTGCAAGTTTGTTTCTAAAGTTTTTCATATTTGATCTTGAAAACGGGATCTGGTTGGCAAATTCTGGGGGAACTTCCTTCCGGATGGGGGATGTTATTTGTTTTAGATCATTTTTAAGTGTGATTTCCGTCACTTGTCGGTTTTGTGAGGATTATCAACTGGAGCAGATGCAACGGCGGGCGTAAAATAGCCACAATTATTTTAACCATTCTCCTTTTTTAAGCCGCATTACAGAGGAAAGCGTGATGAGTAAAAATACCGCCGATGAAACCCCGGTTTGCTGCTGCATTGATGTCGGTTCTATTATCGACAACACAGATTGCATTGCCTCCTACAGCCGTGTATTTGCTAGCAAAACAGAGGCTGATGACGTTCTGGCTGCGTTAACCGCTAAGGCTCGTGAAGTTGAATCCGAACCTTGCCAGATTACGCCGCGCTACACCGAAGTCGCCGACGGCGTGCAGCTGGATATCGATTTCCAGTTTAGCTGCCAGGCTGAAACGATGATCTTCCAACTCGGTCTGCGTTAAGTTCCCCCCCTCCAATTCCCTCGCATAAAGCGGGGGAGTTCATTTTGTTATGTAATAATTCGTGTCGCTTCTCCCATTTTTCTCGCCCGCCAGTTGGCTGGATGTGAATTTTTAGTTAAGACTGTGATCAGGTCAGACCACTTTTTGTCTGTATTCACTTTTTTAGCAGGGGAGCGTTATGAGTCAGGCACTGCCGTTGATTACCCGCCAGGGCGATCGTATTGCCATTGTCAGTGGTTTACGTACACCGTTTGCCCGTCAGGCCACGGCTTTCCATGGTATTCCCGCCGTCGATCTCGGCAATATGGTGGTGAGCGAGCTGATGGCCCGCAGTGAAGTGCCGCCCGAAGCAATTGAACAACTGGTGTTTGGCCAGGTGGTACAAATGCCGGAAGCGCCAAACATTGCCCGTGAAATCGTGCTGGCGACCGGCATGAGCGTCCATACTGATGCCTACAGCGTCAGCCGTGCCTGCGCCACAAGTTTCCAGGCCGTTGCAAACGTGGCCGAAAGCTTGATGGCCGGTACCATTCGTGCCGGGATTGCAGGTGGGGCAGATTCCTCTTCAGTGCTGCCTATTGGCGTCAGCAAAAAGCTGGGCCGCACGCTGGTGGATGTGAACAAAGCGCGCACGCTCGGGCAGCGCCTGAAACTGTTTTCCAAATTACGTCCCCGCGATCTGTTACCTGTGCCTCCCGCCGTGGCTGAATACTCTACCGGTCTGCGTATGGGCGACACCGCTGAGCAAATGGCGAAAACTCACGGCATCACTCGCGAACAGCAGGACGCGCTGGCGCACCGTTCTCACGAGCGTGCCGCCCAGGCCTGGCAGGAAGGGAAGCTGGCTGATGAAGTGATGACGGCGTTTATTCCTCCCTATCGCCAGCCGTTTGCCGAAGATAACAACGTGCGTAAAGGCTCAAGCCTCGCCGATTATGCAAAATTGCGTCCGGCGTTTGACCGCAAGCACGGCACCGTGACTGCGGCGAACAGTACACCGCTGACGGACGGCGCTGCGGCCGTGATCCTGATGACCGAATCCCGGGCAAAAGAGCTTGGCCTCAAGCCGCTCGGCTTCCTGCGCAGCTACGCGTTTACCGCCATTGATGTCTGGCAGGACATGCTGCTTGGCCCTGCCTGGGCGACGCCGCTGGCGCTTGAGCGTGCCGGGATCACGCTGAACGATTTAACCTTGTTTGATATGCATGAAGCGTTTGCCGCGCAGACGTTAGCCAACCTGAAAATGCTTTCCAGTGAAAACTTTGCTCGCAATGTGCTGGGCCGGGCGCACGCCACAGGCGAAGTCGATGACGCGAAATTTAACGTGCTGGGTGGGTCGATTGCCTATGGGCATCCGTTTGCGGCGACTGGCGCAAGGATGATTACCCAAACGCTGCATGAACTGCGTCGCCGTGGGGGCGGTTTTGGTCTCGTTACCGCGTGTGCGGCGGGTGGGCTTGGTGCGGCAATGGTTCTGGAGGTGGAGTGATGGCACAGCAAGGCGCATTCGATTTACACATCCGGCTGGATAACGTTGCCGTAGTGACCATCGACGTTCCGGGCGAAAAAATGAATACCCTGAAGGCCGAGTTTGGCGCACAGGTACACAGCATTATTAAAAAACTGCGTGACAACCCGAGCGTGCAGGGGCTGGTGTTTATCTCCGGCAAGCCGGACAACTTTATCGCCGGGGCCGACATCAATATGATCGCGGGCTGCAAAACGGCTGAAGAAGCACAAGAGCTGGCGCGGCAGGGGCAGCAGATCATGGCGGAAATTGCCGCGCTGCCGATACCGGTAGTGGCCGCGATTCACGGTGCCTGTCTGGGCGGTGGCCTGGAAATGGCGCTTGCCTGCCATACCCGAATTTGTACCGATTCACCTAAAACGCTGCTTGGCCTGCCGGAAGTGCAACTGGGCCTGCTGCCGGGCTCGGGCGGCACTCAGCGTTTACCTCGTCTGATAGGCGTCAGCAATGCGCTGGACATGATTTTAACCGGTAAGCAACTGCGCCCGCGCCAGGCGCTGAAGCTGGGCCTGGTAGATGACGTGGTGCCCGAATCTATTTTGCTTGAGGCCGCCGTTGAGCTGGCGCTTAAAGGGAGAAAGCCTTCCCGTGAACTGCCGGTAAAAGAACGCGTGCTTGCCGGGCCGCTCGGGCGCTCTTTGTTGTTCAGGCTGGTCAGCAAGAAGACCGAAGAAAAGACGCAGGGTAATTATCCGGCAACGGGACGCATTATCGACGTTATCCGCACCGGGCTGGAGCAGGGGAGCAAAAGCGGCTATGAGGCCGAGGCAAAAGCGTTCGGTGAGCTGGCTATGTCCTCTGAATCTGCCGCCTTGCGCGGCCTGTTCTTCGCCAGTACGGAGTTGAAAAAAGAGTACGGGGGCGAAGCGAAGCCCGGCAAACTAAATTCTGTTGGCGTGCTGGGGGGCGGGTTGATGGGCGGCGGGATTGCCTATGTGACGGCCACCAAAGGTAAGCTTCCGGTGCGCATTAAGGACATTAACAACGAAGGCATTAACCACGCGCTGAAATACAGCTGGGATCTGCTGGACAAGAAAGTCCGCCGCCGCCATATGAAGCCTGCCGAACGCCAGCGCGAGCTGGCACGTATCTCCGGTGGAACCGATTACCACGGCTTTAGCCAGCGAGATATTGTGGTGGAAGCCGTGTTTGAAGATTTGGCGCTGAAGCAAAAAATGGTGGCTGAAGTGGAGCAATATGCCGCGCCACACACTGTTTTTGCCTCGAATACTTCATCGTTGCCGATTGCCGACATTGCCGCTCAGGCAGCCCGTCCGCAGCAGGTTATCGGCCTGCATTTCTTCAGCCCGGTGGACAAAATGCCGCTGGTAGAAGTGATTCCTCACGCGGGCACCAGTGCGGAAACCATTTCCACCACCGTACAGCTGGCGAAAAAACAGGGAAAAACGCCGATTGTGGTGGGCGACAGCGCCGGGTTTTACGTCAATCGCATTCTTGCACCTTATGTTAATGAAGCGCTGCGCTGCCTCACGGAAGGTGAGCCGATTGAGCGTATTGACGACGCGTTGGTGAAGTTTGGTTTCCCGGTGGGGCCGGTACAATTGTTGGATGAGGTTGGGATAGACGTCGGCACGAAGATTATCCCGATTCTACAGCAGGCCTTCGGCGATCGCTTTGCCGCGCCTGATAGCGTGGATGCAATCTTGAAGGACGATCGCAAAGGAAGAAAAAATGGTCGTGGTTTCTATCTTTATCCGGCAAAAGGGCGTAAAAGCAAGAAACAGCCTGATACAGCGATTTACACGCTGTTAGGCGTTACGCCGAACGGGCGTCAGACCCCGGAGCAGATAGCCGAGCGCTGCGTCATGATGATGCTCAACGAGGCCGCTCGTTGCCTTGATGAAGGCGTAGTCAGAAGCGCGCGTGACGGTGATATTGGTGGCGTTTTCGGCATAGGTTTTCCGCCGTTTTTAGGCGGGCCGTTCAGGTATATGGACAGCCTGGGAGCCGCCGATGTGGTGGCAAAACTGCAGCGTTTAGCGGGCCAGTACGGGGAGCGTTTCAAGCCCTGTGACAGGCTGATTATTATGGCTGAACAACAGCTTAGTTTCTGGCCTGCGCCCAGGGTGCAATCAGTGACCGAGCTTGACGAAGCGCTGAGCTAAAACCGGTAAATGTGCGCTGCAAGGTCATTTTGTAAACAGATATTGACTATACTTGCAGCATTGAGGTAAAAGACAGCGTTTCATTCGATGTACGGATAAGGCACAATGCCCGGCTGCCGTGAACCCCACTTTTTCAGCGTGTGGGTTCAGGCGTTCCTGGTTAACAAAAGCGGTGCAATATGCAAGTTTTTATCATGCGTCACGGCGACGCAGCACTCGATGCTGCCAGCGACTCGGTTCGTCCCTTAACCCAATGTGGGTGTGATGAGTCCCGTCTGATGGCGACCTGGTTAACGGGTCAAGTGGCAAGTATCGAACGTGTTCTGGTGAGCCCTTACCTGCGAGCTGAACAGACCCTGGACGTGGTGCGGGAAGCGCTGAACCTCCCGGAAAAAGAAGACATCCTGCCAGAGCTGCGGCCTTGTGGTGATGTGGGCCTGGTGGGGGATTACCTGCTGGCGCTGGCGAGTGAAGGTGTTGAATCTGCGCTGGTGGTTTCCCACCTGCCGCTGGTCGGTTACCTTGTTTCCGAGCTTTGCCCGGAAGAGGCTCCGCCGATGTTTACCACGTCGGCCATTGCCAACGTCACGCTGGACCCGGATACCGGTAAAGGTGTGTTTAACTGGCAGATGAGCCCCTGTAACTTCAAGGTGGCTAAGGCTATCTGATTGCTGTGAGCATGAAAAAAGAGTCGCGAGAGCGGCTCTTTTTGCGTTTAAGGTGCTGAGAATTTTTCCCCTCACCCTAACCCTCTCCCCTGGGGGGCGAGGGGACTGCCCGGTGTCTTTTTCCTTTTCCTGGTGAAGTCTACATCCACGGCTTGTTTTCCCCCTCTCCCTCTGGGAGAGGGCCGGGGGGAGGGCAATCTCTTGCGCTGAATTTACGGCAACTCCGGCGGCTGCCACTCCTCAATCTCAATCAGCACCAGCAGCGCGGCATCGCCGCCGTACTCTTTCGGTGCCTGATGAAACGCCACAATATGCGGATGCTGCGCCAGCCACAGCGGCGTTTGCTGTTTAAGGACGTGTTTACCGTGGCCGTGCATCACACAGGCACAGAAGACATGCTCGCGACGGCAGGCGGCAATCAGCGCACCCAGCTCCTGTTTTGCATGAAGCTGGGTCAGGCCGTGCAAATCAAGAAACAGCTCCGGTGAGTAATCCCCGCGACGCAGTTTTTTTAGCTCAAAATGGCTCACACCTTCACGTACATAGCGCATTGGCCCTTCGGTCGCCAGGCGCGGCTGGAATTCATCGGAAAAATAGTGGCTGGCATCGGCCTGCTCCTGCAGCAGACGCTTCACGGGCACTTCCGTTATTTTTTTGCGCACCGGGCGGTGGACGATCGTGTCCTGAGCCAGTTTTTTGGTGCCGCCCATCAGGCCGCGAAACAGCGCCTCATCTTCGGAACTGAGCGGTGATTTCTTTTTCATGTTTCTCTCATCTCGCATTCGCTTTGCGGGCAGTTTACCTGCTTTCCCCGGCAGCAATAAAGAAAACGCAAATTTCACGGCCTCCTGACGTTGATGAATGCTGATTTGTCGCCTCCTTCATGGCAAACTAACCGATTATTATTGAACTAGCGTGAGTCGCCTGCGGAGGGCACGTGGATAAAATTTTCGTCGATGAGGCAGTAAACGAGCTGCATACCATTCAGGACATGCTGCGCTGGTCGGTCAGCCGCTTTAGCGCCGCCAACATCTGGTATGGGCACGGCACCGACAATCCATGGGATGAAGCCGTTCAGCTGGTTCTGCCAAGCCTGTACCTGCCGCTGGATATTCCTGAGGACATGCGCACCGCGCGTCTGACCCCAAGCGAGCGCCACCGCATCGTTGAACGCGTGATTCGTCGCGTCAACGAACGTATTCCGGTTGCCTACCTGACCAATAAAGCCTGGTTCTGCGGCCACGAGTTTTACGTGGACGAACGTGTGCTGGTTCCGCGTTCGCCGATTGGGGAACTGATTAATAACCGCTTTGCCGGGATGATCGACCATGAACCACAGCACATTCTGGATATGTGCACCGGCAGCGGCTGCATCGGGATTGCCTGCGCCTATGAATTCCCGAATGCGGAAGTGGATATCGTTGATATTTCCCCTGACGCTATTGCCGTGGCCGAGCAGAACATTGCCGAGCACGGCCTGGACCACAACGTCACGCCGATTCGCTCTGACCTGTTCCGCGACCTGCCTAAAGTGCAGTACGACGTGATTGTCACGAATCCGCCGTACGTTGATGAAGAAGATATGGCGGATCTGCCGGGCGAATACCACTTCGAACCGGAGCTGGGCCTGGCGGCCGGCAGCGATGGCCTGAAGCTGGCTCGTCGTATTCTTGGCTGTGCGCCGGATTACCTGGCCGACGGCGGGATCCTGATTTGTGAAGTCGGGAACAGCATGGTACACCTGATGGAGCAGTACCCGGAGGTGCCGTTTACCTGGCTTGAGTTCGACAACGGCGGAGACGGCGTATTTATGCTGACGAAAGCGCAGCTGATTGACGCTCGAGAGTACTTCAGTATCTACAAAGATTAATTGCCGAACGTAGACGAGCCTTCGGGCTCGTTTTACTTCCCGCGCACAACACAATAACTAGAACGGTGATTAAGGAGCCGTGATGGCTGGTAACAGTATTGGACAGGTTTTTCGAGTAACGACATTTGGTGAATCTCACGGCATCGCGCTGGGTTGCATTGTTGACGGCGTGCCGCCGGGCATCCCGCTGACCGAAGCCGACCTGCAGCACGATCTCGATCGCCGCCGCCCGGGCACCTCGCGTTACACTACTCAACGCCGTGAACCTGACCAGGTCAAAATTCTCTCCGGCGTGTTTGAAGGTGTGACGACCGGTACGAGCATTGGCCTGCTGATTGAAAACACCGATCAGCGTTCCCAGGATTACAGCGCTATCAAAGACGTGTTCCGTCCGGGGCACGCGGATTACACCTACGAACAAAAATACGGCCTGCGTGACTATCGCGGCGGTGGCCGTTCTTCCGCGCGCGAAACCGCTATGCGGGTTGCAGCAGGCGCCATTGCCAAGAAATACCTTGAGCAGAAATTCGGCATTAAAATTCGCGGCTGCCTGACACAGATGGGCGATATCCCGCTGGAAATGAAAGACTGGGATCAGGTTGAGCAGAACCCGTTCTTCTGCCCGGACCCGGATAAAATCGAAGCGTTGGATGAGCTGATGCGGGGCCTGAAAAAAGAGGGCGACTCCATCGGCGCTAAAGTGACCGTTGTGGCTGACAACGTGCCGCCGGGCCTCGGTGAGCCGGTCTTTGACCGCCTGGACGCAGACATTGCCCACGCGCTGATGAGCATCAACGCGGTGAAAGGCGTGGAAATCGGCGAGGGCTTCGGCGTGGTTAACCTGCGTGGCAGCCAAAACCGGGACGAAATCACCCAGCAAGGTTTCCAGAGCAACCATGCGGGCGGCATTCTGGGCGGCATCAGCAGCGGCCAGCAGATCGTGGCCAACATGGCCCTGAAACCAACTTCCAGTATTACCGTGCCGGGTAAAACCATTAATCGCGAAGGCGAAGAAGTGGAGATGATCACCCGCGGGCGTCACGATCCTTGCGTGGGGATCCGCGCAGTGCCGATCGCAGAAGCAATGCTGGCTATCGTGCTGATGGATCACCTGCTGCGCCAGCGCGCTCAGAACGCTGACGTATCTTCCCCGCTGCCTCGCTGGTAAGACGATGAAAAAACATCTGATCGGGATGCTGGCGCTGGCCGCCAGCGCTCAGGTTTTAGCGGCTACGCCGTGGCAAAAGATTGACCACCCGATAGCCGGAAGCGCGCAGTCTATCGGTGCGTTTTCCAACGGCTGCATCGTGGGGGCTCACGCGTTGCCGCTTGAAGATGCCCGCTATCAGGTGATGCGCCCGGATCAGCGTCGCTACTTTGGTCATCCCGATCTGGTGATGTTTATTCAGCGCCTGAGTAATCAGGTCAAGCAGCTCGGCCTGGGCACGGTATTGATTGGCGACATGGGCATGGCGGCAGGTGGGCGTTTTAGCTCCGGCCACGCCAGTCATCAGACCGGGCTTGATGTCGATATCTTCCTGCAGTTGCCAAAAACTCGCTGGACGTCGGCGCAGTTGTTGCGTCCTCAGGCGCTGGACTTAGTCGCTGCCGACGGCAAACGCGTGGTGCCGTCGCTGTGGAAACCAGAAATCGATAGCCTGATTAAGCTCGCGGCAAAAGATAATGAAGTGACGCGTATCTTCGTGAACCCGGCTATTAAGCAGCGGCTTTGTGAAGATGCGGGGGCTGACCGTGACTGGCTGCGTAAGGTGCGTCCGTGGTTTGCCCACCGCGCCCACATGCACGTTCGCCTGCGCTGCCCGGCCAACAGCCTGGAATGTGAGGATCAGCCTCTGCCTCCTCCGGGAGACGGCTGTGGTGCCGAGCTGCAAAGCTGGTTCGTGCCGCCTGCGCCAGGCAGCACGCCACCGAAAAAGACAACCCCACCGCCTTTACCCGCCTCCTGTCAGGCATTACTGGATGAGCACGTTCTCTAAATGGAATGGTTTATGGTTTCCCCGCTGCTGCTGGTGGCGCTGTTTTTCGTCGCCATGCTTGCCGGGTTTATTGATGCCCTTGCGGGCGGCGGTGGGTTACTGACGGTCCCGGCCTTGCTGGCGGCGGGTATGTCTCCGGCTCAGGCTCTGGCAACCAACAAGCTTCAGGCCTGCGGCGGGTCGGTTTCAGCCTCTCTCTATTTTATTCGCCGCAAGGTGGTCAGCCTTGCCGACCAGAAACTCAATATTCTGATGACGTTTATCGGCTCCACCTGCGGCGCATTGTTGGTACAGCACGTGAAGTCCGATATTTTGCGCCAGATTCTGCCGCTGCTGATTATCGGTATCGGGCTTTATTTTCTGCTGATGCCAAAGCTCGGGGAAGAAGACCGGCAGCGCCGCCTGCACGGTTTGCCGTTCGCATTAATTGCCGGGGGCTGCGTCGGTTTTTATGATGGCTTCTTTGGCCCCGGCGCCGGGTCGTTTTACGCCCTCGCTTTTGTGACGCTTTGTGGCTTCAATCTCGCCAAATCTACCGCCCACGCGAAAGTCCTGAACGCTACGTCAAACCTTGGCGGGCTGCTGCTGTTTATCATCGGTGGCAAGGTAATTTGGGGCACCGGCTTTGTGATGATGGCCGGGCAATTTTTAGGGGCGAGGGCGGGTTCGCGCCTCGTCTTAAGTAAAGGGCAGCAGCTGATTCGCCCGATGATCGTCGTCGTTTCGGCGGTGATGAGCACCAAGTTGCTGTATGACAGCCACGGAGCGGAAATTCTCCATTGGTTAGGGATAGCCTGAAATGAATGATGTCACCATGAGTAAACAGCACCATTACCAGGAACTGATTGACGTGTTCGATAGCTGCTTCCTGGCAGAGTTTAATACCCGCCTGATCAAGGGCGATGACGAGCCGATCTATCTGCCTGCGGATGACGAACTGCCGTATAACCGCATCGTCTTCGCGCACGGCTATTACGCCAGCGGAATGCATGAAATCTCCCACTGGTGCGTGGCGGGTGCAGAGCGTCGGAAGCTGGTGGACTTCGGCTACTGGTATTGCCCGGACGGCCGCGACGCCGAAACTCAGGGCAAGTTCGAAGACGTGGAAGTGAAGCCGCAGGCGCTGGAGTGGATGCTCAGCACCGCCGCGGGCTTCCCGTTTAACGTCAGCTGCGACAACCTGAGCGGCGACTTTGAGCCTGACCGCATTGCGTTTCAGCGCCGGGTTCATGCCCAGGTTATGACTTATCTGAAAGAAGGGATCCCAGTGCGCCCAGCCCGTTTGATTGACGCGTTAAGGGCGTATTATGGCACCCCTGCGCTCGAAGCCGGGCAGTTTGCCTGGCCAGAAGACCTAAACTAAAAATCACCTGTATGAAGAGGATGTATGATGATCGCGGAATTTGAGTCACGTATTTTGGCGTTGATTGATGAGATGGTGGAGCACGTCAGTGACGACGACCTGTTTGCCAGCGGTTATCTGCGTGGGCACCTGACGCTGGCGGTAGCCGAACTGGAAAACGGCAATGACCATACGCCAGACGCGCTGCATGTGGTGGTGAGCGATAGCCTGCAAAAGGCAATTCAGGCCGGTGAGCTGTCGCCACGCGATCAGGCGCTGGTGCTGGGTATGTGGGATACGCTTTTCGAGAAGGCGAAGTTTTAAGACTGACCCTCACCCTAACCCTCTCCCTAAAAGGGAGAGGGGATAAAAGCATTACAGAGGAGTTGATGAGGGGAACATCATTTTACCGCTTTGCCTTTCAATAATTTTCTCACCCAAAGCCGGTTTGGGTTCAGCGCCGCGAGCGTGGCGGCATCCAGCGGAATAGGTTCTTCACTCATCTGCGCCGCCAGAATCTCTGAGGCCAGCGGCGCGCTGCACAGCCCGCGTGAACCCAGTGCGCCCAGCATATAAAGGTTGCGGTAAATCGGTGCTGGCTCTGCGTTTTCACGTTCCTCCGCAAGCCCGGCATATTGCTCCAGTGTGGCTTCGTAATCAGGTACGCTGCCTACCATTGGCAAATGGTCGCGGGAAGCACAGCGTACGCCGCAGCGGGCTTCGTTCGCTGAAACGTCCACTTCTTTTGCCCATTCGGCCTGTGGCAGGCAGTCGAGCAGGCGCTGGCGATTATGCTGTTGATCTTCTTCGTTCCAGGCCATTTCATCCTGGCCACGATGATAACTGGCGCCAATGCAATGTTGCTGGTTTTGCGGGTTGACCGGCGTCAGGTAGCCGTCGTAGCACAGCACCTGGCGGAGCTGGCTTAAGCCCGGTGTGGTAGGAATATGGCTGACCTGGCCACCTACTGAATATACCGGCAGGTTTTGCGTCTGTGTAAACCGGCTGATTTGATGTCCATTGGCCAGGACGACAGCGGCGTGGCGAGCTACTTGCTGTTGAGCAAAACCAATCTTCCAGCCGCCGTTCTCGGGTGTTAAATCGGCCACCCGGTGCCCATATTGAATCTTCAACCCTTGCTGTTCAGCCAGCGCCAGTGCGCCAGCGGTAAGCTGTGCCGGGTAGAGCCAGCCGCCCAGCAGATAGCTAATGCCACCGCATTGGGTGTCCACGCCACAGGTTTCCGCCACCGTTTCAGCATCGACGGCCTTCGCCAACAAGTCTGGCAAACCCAGGCCGAGCATCTGTTCGATTTTATGGGCGCTCTTTTCATCCCACGCGAGCTGGGTTACGCCGCACCAGGCATGATCAAAGGTTACCGGAAGGGCATCGTACAGGCGGCGCGCGAAGGTGAATGCCGCCGGGAAAAAGGTGGTTAGCGCCGCATCATGCGCGGTTAGCAGTGGGTAAAGTGCCCCCTGGCGGTTGCCGGAAGCGCCCTGGGCTGGAGCTTCATCCTCGCAATACAGGGTGATTTTCCAGCCTCGACGCAGCAGCGCCAGGGCGAGCAGGGCACTGGCAATGCCGCCGCCAACAATCGCGGTTTCACGTTCACTTGTGCCAGGGCGAGCGTACCAGGGCGTGCGGTCAGGGGTATCCACGGGGTGCTGTAAAGAACCTACGAGCATTTCGCGTTTTCGCCCAAACCCTTTGCTGCGTGTCACGGTGAAGCCCGCTTCAATCAACCCACGGCGCACAAAGCCTGCGGAGGTAAAGGTCGCCAGCGTGCCGCCGGGGCGAGCCATGCGAACCATGGCCTGAAAGAGCTGTGGCGTCCACATATCCGGGTTTTTAGAGGGTGCGAAGCCATCCAGGAACCAGGCATCGACCTGCTGATTAAGGGTGTCATCTAACTGAGATATCAGCTCGTTAATATCGCCAAACCACAGGTCAAGCGTGATGCGGCCGTTGTCCAGCAGAAGGCGGTGGCAGCCGGGAATCGGCAGCGGCCATTGTTGCTGAAGCTCGGTGGCGAAGCGACTTAGTTCTGGCCAGTGCTGATGGGCCAGCGTCAGATCGGCGGCGGTCAGGGGAAATTTTTCAAAACTGATAAAATGCAGCCGTTTTAAGCAGGCATCTTCATGTTTCACACAAAATTCATCGAACGCCTGCCATAAAGTCAAAAAGTTAAGGCCGGTGCCAAACCCACTTTCCGCCACCACAAAAAGCGGTCTTTCGTGGGTTGCAAAGCGTTCAGGGAGATGGTTTCCGCCGAGGAACACGTAACGCGTCTCTTCCAGTCCGTTATCGTTAGAGAAGTAAACGTCGTCAAAATCTCGGGATACAGGTGTACCTTCTTCGTTAAAACCGAGGTTGGCGGATTGTATAGGGGAATGTTTCACGTAAGTTGCTCGTCTGACAGGCAGTGGCTCGATCATAACGGTGCGAGCGGAGCGGCGCAAATTTCCGCACAATTTGGCTGATCGGACTTGTTCGGCTTACAACTGTACGCTATTGTGCGACACGAAATCCTACATAGTGCAGTGAACGAGGTATTTGAATGAAACGTGCAGTGATTACTGGCCTGGGCATTGTTTCCAGCATTGGTAATAACCAGCAGGAAGTCCTGGCATCTCTGCGAGAAGGACGCTCAGGGATCACTTTCTCGGAAGAGTTTAAAGACGCGGGAATGCGTAGCCACATCTGGGGTAACGTCAAGCTGGATACCACCGGTTTGATCGACCGTAAAGTGGTTCGTTTCATGAACGATGCCTCTATCTATGCCTATCTTTCTATGCGTGAAGCGATTGCCGATGCTGGCCTGAGCGAAGAGGTTTATCAGAACAACCCACGCGTTGGTCTGATTGCCGGTTCCGGCGGCTCTTCTAAAGCACAGGTCTTTGGTGCTGACGCTATGCGTAGCCCACGCGGTCTGAAAGCCGTGGGGCCTTACGTGGTGACCAAAGCCATGGGCTCCGCAGTTTCTGCTTGCCTGGCAACCCCATTCAAAATTCACGGTGTGAACTACTCCATCAGCTCCGCTTGTGCGACTTCCGCCCACTGCATCGGTAACGCAGTAGAGCAGATTCAGCTTGGCAAACAAGACATCGTCTTTGCCGGCGGCGGCGAAGAGCTGGGCTGGGAAATGGCGTGTGAGTTCGATGCGATGGGCGCGCTGTCCACCAAGTACAACGAAACGCCAGAAAAAGCTTCCCGTACCTATGACGCGCACCGTGACGGCTTCGTCATCGCGGGCGGCGGCGGTATGGTTGTGGTTGAAGAACTGGAGCACGCGCTGGCTCGTGGCGCGCACATCTACGCTGAGATCGTTGGCTACGGCGCAACGTCAGACGGCGCAGACATGGTTGCCCCATCCGGCGAAGGCGCGGTGCGCTGCATGAAGATGGCGATGCACGGCGTTGATACCCCAATCGACTATCTGAACTCCCACGGTACTTCTACTCCGGTAGGCGACGTGAAAGAGCTGGGTGCGATTCGTGAAGTGTTCGCTGACCACAGCCCGGCGATTTCCGCGACCAAAGCTATGACCGGCCACTCTCTGGGTGCCGCGGGCGTACAGGAAGCCATCTATTCTCTGCTGATGCTGGAGCACGGTTTCATCGCGCCAAGCATCAACGTGGAAGAGCTGGACGAGCAGGCCGCAGGCCTGAACATCGTCACTAAAGCGACCGATGCAACGCTGACCACCGTGATGTCCAACAGCTTCGGTTTCGGCGGCACTAACGCCACGTTGGTGATGCGTAAGCTTAACGCTTAATTACCACAATGATTCAGAATGGGGTGCCTGCGGGTGCCCCATTTTTTTGCCCATTGTTCAGCATTGACAGCCGATTAACCGGAAGGCACTATGCATTCCCCTCCATTATCATTATTGATAATGCGTAAGCGTTTAACGTTAACCAACGCACCCTGTCATCTGAACACTCAGAGGCAAGGGCGCGGGTTAACTTGCGCCTTGCTCTGAATTTATGGAGTAAGCAGTATGTCTGCAGTACCTGATTCCAGTCTTAAAACGTCGAAATCGGCAAATACATCGCTTTTCAGAATTACCTTTGCGGTCTTTCTGACCTATATGACGGTTGGCCTGCCGCTGCCCGTTATTCCGCTTTTTGTTCACCAGCAGCTGGGCTACGGCAACATGATGGTTGGCGTGGCTGTGGGCATTCAGTTTCTCGCCACCGTATTAACCCGGGGTTACGCGGGGCGACTCGCTGACCAGATGGGGGCTAAACGTTCCGTCCTGCAAGGGATGTTTGCCTGCGGACTTGCGGGCGCAGCCTACCTGCTCGCCGCGCTATTGCCGGTAGAGCCAGCGGTGAAGTTTGTCTTGCTGATCGTTGGGCGACTGATTCTTGGCTTTGGTGAAAGCCAGCTGCTGACAGGTAACCTGACCTGGGGATTAGGGCTGGTTGGCCCGGGGCGTTCGGGCAAGGTGATGTCCTGGAACGGGATGGCGATTTACGGCGCGCTGGCTGCTGGTGCACCGCTGGGTCTGATGCTTAACAGCCAGTGGGGGTTTGTGGCTCTGGGCGTGACAACCATTGCTTTGCCGCTGATTGGGTTGCTGTTTAACGGCACCGTGAAACCCGTTCCCGCCCATAAAGGTGATCGGCCTTCGTTACTGACCGTGATCGGGCTTATCTGGCAGCCTGGGCTGGGTCTCGCGCTGCAGGGCGTCGGCTTTGCGGTTATCGGCACCTTTGTTTCACTCTATTTTGCCGCAAACGGCTGGGCCCATGCAGGCTTCACATTGACGGCTTTCGGCGGCGCTTTTGTGCTGGTGCGTGTGTTGTTTGGCTGGATGCCCGATCGCTACGGCGGCGTGCGCGTGGCGCTGTTTTCCCTTGCGGTTGAAACCGTGGGCTTGCTGCTACTCTGGCACGCGCCTGGAGCCTGGACCGCGCTGCTGGGTGCGGCGCTGACCGGCTGTGGCTGTTCGCTTATATTCCCCGCGCTTGGCGTTGAAGTGGTTAAACGTGTTCCGCCTCAGGTACGCGGCACGGCGCTGGGCGGCTATGCCGCTTTCCAGGATATTTCATACGGTGTCACCGGGCCGCTGGCCGGAATTCTGGCAACGTCTATGGGCTATTCGTCGGTATTTATGGCCGGGGCAATTTCTGCGGTTCTGGGGATTGCCGTGACGCTGGTGGCGTTCAGGAAGTAGCTTTAAGTACCCTCTCCCTGTAAGGGAGAGGGAATAAACAATGTTTCCAATGGCTTTTGTTTTCTCCCTCGCATTTAGATCACCAGCCAGAGCAAAATCATCACCACGACCAGCGCAATTAACGCCAGGCCCGGTCTCGCGCTTAGCGCCTTAATCGGCTCGATAATTGCGCTAAACATCGGGTTGTAGATTGGCTGAATATCACGCACTTCAATCGTGGCTGGCTGACGCTCGGCACGTTTTAAAAACACCTGATTGAGAATGTCCTGCACCTGCGCGGTCGTCAGTACCGTTTGCGGCGTGGCCTGGAAGCGCTGCTGGCTGTAATCCACCATCTCTTTCCACTCCTGCGGCTCAAGCGGCTGCTTCAGTGCAGCCTGTACGCTGTGCAAAGTAGGGGTGGACTGCTGGCTAAGCGTTTGCCTGGCCTGGAGCCAGGTTGTCAGCAAAGCAAAATGCTTAGCCGGAATGAGTTCGCCGGTTTTCACGCCGGAAAGTTCCAGCATTGACTGCCAGATTTGCTTGCCGGACTCGCCCGTTGCTGCGGCTAGTTTGGTGACAAGCTGGTTCAGGCTGTTGTGCTCGGCAGGCAGGAGCGGGCGGTCGGTGGCCGGGCGCTGCTGCGGCTGAGGAATAGCTAGCTGGTTGTTTTGCAGCAGCGTCAGCACTGTTTTGAGCTGGTCCGGCGTGAGCTGGCTCAGCGCCGTCTGGCCAAACTGCTGGCGGATAAAGTCGCTCACCGCCTGGCGGTTATTGCCCTGAGGCAGCAAATCGCTCAGTTGCTGAATGATCTGACGCGTTGCCAGCGTGGTTTGCGCGTTGGTCAGGCGCTGATTCAGGTTTTGCTCAGCGGCAGGAAAATGCCGGGACAGCAGCGGTGTCTCGCTTTTGAGGCCCAGATCGTGCTTAAGGCCCGCCCACACTTCAGCGCTCTGCTGCTGGCTAAGTGCAATGATCCGGGTGATCAAACGCTCCAGCACGGTACGTTGCTGGGTGGAAAGCGGCTGTTCGCCGGCGGCGGAAGGGGCGGAGGGAGGTTCCCCCGGAGGACGCGGCGTGGCGCCCTGAATGGGTTGCATTATTAAATGATCCTTAAGTGCGACAAAACATTCGCAAGTAGTTCGTTATGCCCGGACGTCAGATTATGGCACACTATCCGGCCTTATCTCGACGATTAACAGACAGGTACTCAGGTGAAAATCCTCGTTGATGAAAATATGCCCTACGCCCGCGAACTTTTCAGCCGCCTGGGCGAGGTGACTGCCGTGCCGGGGCGTCCGATTCCGGTGGATGCGTTAACGGATGCTGACGCGTTGATGGTTCGTTCGGTCACCAAAGTGAATGCCGAACTGCTGGACGGTAAAGGGATCAAATTTGTCGGGACGGCTACGGCCGGAACCGATCACGTTGATGAAGCGTATTTGCAAAGCGCAGGAGTCGCTTTCTCTGCCGCTCCAGGATGCAACGCGATTGCCGTGGTTGAGTATGTGTTCTCCTCCTTATTGATGCTTGCCGAACGAGATGGTTTTGAGCTGAAAGACAGGACAGTCGGCATCGTCGGCGTCGGTAACGTGGGTTCCCGTCTTCAGGCGCGTCTGGAAGCCTGGGGCGTGCGCACCTTACTGTGCGATCCGCCGCGCGCCGATCGCGGTGACGAAGGCAATTTCGTTTCGCTGGAAACCCTGGTGCAGGAAGCAGACGTCATCACCTTCCATACGCCGCTGTTTAAATCCGGCGAGTACAAAACGCTGCATCTGGCGGACGAGGCGCTGATTAGCCGCCTGAAGTCTGGCGCTATTCTGATTAATGCCTGTCGTGGCCCGGTGGTGGACAACAACGCATTGCTGAAATGCTTAAAAGCAGGTCAGAATCTCAGCGTTGTGCTGGACGTCTGGGAGCCGGAGCCGGATCTCAACGTCGAGTTGCTCGACAAGGTAGATATTGGCACGGCGCACATTGCGGGCTACACGCTTGAAGGTAAGGCTCGTGGTACCACTCAGGTCTTTGAAGCCTTTAGCGATTTTATCGGCCAGTCTCAGAAAGTGGCGCTGGATTCACTGCTGCCCGCGCCGGAGTTTGGCCGCATTACGCTGGCAGGCCCGCTCGATCAGCCCACGCTCAAAAGACTGGTGCATCTGGTGTATGATGTGCGCCGCGATGACGCGCCGCTGCGGAAGGTAGCCGGTCAGCCTGGCGAATTCGACAAGCTGCGTAAAAACTATCTGGAGCGTCGCGAGTGGTCATCGCTGTACGTGCAGTGTGATGATGCTGACGCGGCAAGCATGCTGCAAAAACTTGGCTTTAGCGCGGCACATCACCCGCTTCGCTAAGCAATATCTTCTGGCTCCCTGGGCGATGTCCTGGGGAGCATCTGTTCTATTTTCTGGAGTAAACCAACATGTCCGAAGGCTGGAATATTGCCGTTTTAGGCGCCACCGGTGCCGTAGGCTCAGCTTTGCTTGAACTGCTTGCTGAACGTCAGTTCCCGGTTGGTGAATTGTATGCCCTGGCGCGCGGCGAGAGCGCCGGTGAAAACCTGCGTTATGAAGGCAAAACCATCCTGGTCCAGGACGCGGCAGAGTTTGACTGGACGCAGGCTCAACTGGCGTTCTTCGTCGCGGGCGTTGAAGCCTCCGCTCGCTATGTGGAAGAAGCGACCAACGCGGGCTGTCTGGTGATTGACTCCAGCGGTCTTTTCTCGCTCGAGCCGGACGTGCCGCTGGTTGTGCCGGATGTGAACCCGTTCGTGCTGGGCGATTACCGTAACCGTAATCTGGTGGCCGTGGCGGACAGCCTGACCAGCCAGCTACTGAGCGCGTTAAAACCGCTGATTGAGCAGGGTGGCCTGTCGCGTATTCAGGTAACCAGCCTGCTGTCTGCTTCTGCGCGCGGTAAAGTGGCCGTCGATGCGCTGGCCGGGCAAAGCGCCCGTCTGCTGAACGGCATTCCTATTGATGAAGAAGATCTGTTTGGCCGCCAGCTGGCGTTCAACATGTTGCCGCTGGTGCCGGACGCCGAAGGCAGCGTGCGGGAAGAGCGTCGCCTGGTGAATGAAGTGCGTAAAGTGCTGCAGGACGACGGCTTGATGATCTCCGCCAGCCTTGTGCAGTCACCGGTGTTCTACGGCCATGCGCAAATCGTCAACTTTGAAGCGCTGCGCCCGCTGGCGGCAGAAGAAGCCCGCGATGCGTTTGCTCAGGCAGAAGATATTGAGCTGTCTGAAGAGGGCGAATTCCCGACTCAGGTGGCGGATGCATCCGGCAGTGGCCATCTTTCTATTGGTTGCGTGCACAACGATTATGGCATGCCGGAGCAAATCCAGTTCTGGTCGGTCGCCGACAACGTTCGCTTTGGCGGCGCGCTGATGGCGATCAAAACCGCTGAGAAACTGGTGCAGGAGTATATGTACTGATGTCCGAAGTGCTAAGCGAAATTCCGCATCATAAAATCGCGCTCGGCATTGAGTACGACGGCAGTAAATATTACGGCTGGCAGCGCCAGAACGAAGTGCGCAGCGTGCAGGAAAAGCTGGAAAAAGCGCTGTCTCAGGTAGCCAATGAGCCGATTAACGTGTTCTGCGCAGGGCGCACAGATGCGGGCGTTCATGCCACGGGCCAGGTAGTGCATTTTGAAACCAGCGCCGTGCGTAAAGATGCGGCCTGGACGATGGGTGTAAATACGAATTTGCCTGGCGACATCGCCGTGCGCTGGGTAAAAGATGTGCCGTCTGAGTTCCATGCCCGGTTTAGCGCCACAGCCCGCCGCTATCGCTACGTGATTTATAATCATCGCCTGCGTCCGGCCGTTTTGCAGCAGGGCGTAACCCATTTTCACCTGCCTCTGGATGCGGATAAAATGCACCGCGCCGCGCAGAGCCTGCTGGGGGAAAATGACTTTACCTCGTTCCGTGCGGTGCAGTGCCAGTCCCGCACCCCATGGCGCAATATGATGCACATTACGGTGAACCGCTATGGTTCTTACATCGTGGTGGACATTAAGGCCAACGCTTTTGTGCACCATATGGTGCGTAATATCGTCGGCAGCCTGATGGAAGTCGGCTGTGGCAACCAGGCAGAAACCTGGATGGCCGATTTGCTGGCAATGAAAGACCGCACTAAGGCCGCTGCCACCGCGAAGGCGGAAGGGCTGTACCTGGTGTCGGTGGATTACCCCGACCACTTTGCGCTGCCGTGTCTGCCGATGGGGCCGCTTTTTTTAGCCGATTGATTGCTGCTTAAGAAAGGAAACTTTGATGGATTTCATCCGTTTTATCATCGACTTCATTTTGCATATCGACGTGCATCTGGCCGAGCTGGTGGCACAATACGGCGTCTGGGTTTACGCTATTCTGTTCCTGATTTTGTTCTGCGAAACCGGGCTGGTGGTGACGCCGTTCTTACCGGGTGATTCACTGCTGTTTGTGGCGGGTGCGCTGGCGTCGCTGGAAACCAACGACCTTAACGTGCATTACATGGTCATTTTGATGGTGATTGCCGCCATCATCGGCGATGCGGTGAACTACACTATCGGGCGGCTGTTTGGCGAGAAGTTGTTCAGTAATCCGAATTCCAAAATCTTCCGCCGCAGTTATCTCGATAAAACTCACGCATTTTACGAGCGTTACGGCGGAAAAACGATTATCCTCGCGCGCTTCGTGCCGATTGTGCGAACCTTCGCACCGTTTGTCGCCGGGATGGGGCATATGTCCTATCGCCATTTTGCGATCTATAACGTCGTCGGCGCACTGCTGTGGGTCTTGCTGTTCACCTACGCGGGCTACCTGTTCGGTAACCTGCCGGTGGTACAGGAAAACCTGAAGCTGCTGATTGTGGCAATTATCGTGGTGTCGATACTGCCTGGCGTGGTGGAGGTTATCCGCCACAAACGCGCGGCGTCGCGGCAGTCAAAATAATACGTGGCAGCGGTTCGACCACTTTTTTATCCAAAGTCGCGGGCCGTTGTGTTTTAATGAGCACCATTTATGGTCTGGGGCAGGGAAAACTGCCGCAGAAAAGCTGGTATCGACCAGGTTCAAGCAGAAAGGTCATCAATGAGCTGGATTGAACGAATTCTCAATAAGAGCAATATTACTCCCACCCGCAAGGCGAGCATCCCTGAAGGGGTGTGGACCAAGTGCGACAGCTGCGGCCAGGTCCTGTACCGCGCCGAGCTGGAACGCAATCTTGGCGTCTGCCCTAAGTGCGATCACCACATGCGTATGTCGGCCCGCGATCGCCTGCATAGCCTGTTAGATGAAGGCACAATGGTGGAATTGGGGAGCGAGCTTGAGCCAAAAGATTTGCTGAAGTTCCGTGACTCCAAGAAGTACAAAGATCGTCTGGTTAGCGCACAGAAAGAGACCGGCGAGAAAGACGCGCTGGTTGTCATGAAAGGCACCCTGCACGGTATGCCAGTTGTGGCTGCGGCCTTCGAGTTCGCCTTTATGGGCGGTTCAATGGGCTCCGTAGTTGGCGCGCGTTTTGTTCGTGCCGTTGAGCAGGCGCTGGAAGACAACTGCCCGATGGTCTGCTTCTCCGCTTCCGGCGGGGCGCGTATGCAGGAAGCGCTGATGTCGCTGATGCAGATGGCGAAAACCAGCGCTGCGCTGGCAAAAATGCAGGAACGCGGTCTGCCATACATCTCCGTGCTGACTGACCCAACCATGGGCGGCGTTTCCGCAAGCTTCGCGATGCTGGGTGACCTGAACATCGCCGAGCCGAAAGCGCTGATTGGCTTTGCTGGTCCACGCGTTATTGAGCAGACCGTTCGTGAGAAACTGCCGCCGGGCTTCCAGCGCAGTGAGTTCCTGATCGAAAAAGGTGCTATCGACATGATCGTTCGTCGTCCGGAAATGCGCCTGAAACTGGCGAGCATTCTGGCGAAGTTTATGAATCTGCCGGCGCCAAATCCGGAAGCCCCGCGTGAACCGATTGTGGTTCCGCCAGCACCGGAACAGGGTCAAGAGGCCTGATTCGCAACTAAGGGCAGGCCAGCAGGTTCTGCCCTTTTCTTTATGTGCATGTTAAGTGGGCATCATGGACAAAGACCTTATTCCTCAAGCCACGTCGCCCCTGGCCACGTGGCTTTGCTATCTTGAAAACCTTCATTCCACCACTATCGATATGGGCCTTGAGCGCATCAGCAACGTTGCGCGCAAGCTCGATGTCCTGAAACCTGCGCCTACTGTTTTCACCGTGGCGGGTACGAACGGGAAAGGCACAACCTGCCGTACGCTTGAAACCGTGCTGATGGCCGATGGCTATCGCGTAGGGGTTTATAGTTCCCCGCATCTGGTGCGTTACACCGAGCGCGTTCGCATTCAGGGCGAAGAGTTGCCTGAAGGCCTGCATACCGCTTCGTTTGCCGAAATAGAGGCCGCTCGCGAAGATATTTCCTTAACTTATTTTGAATACGGAACGCTCTCGGCCTTGCTATTGTTTAAACAGCAGGCGGTAGACGTGGTAATTCTTGAGGTCGGCCTTGGCGGGCGTCTGGATGCCACCAATATTGTGGATTCCGATGTGGCCGTGGTGACCAGCATCGCGCTCGATCACACCGACTGGCTTGGCCCGGATCGTGAGAGCATTGGCCGCGAAAAAGCCGGCGTTTTCCGTCGAGATAATCCGGCGATTGTGGGTGAGCCGGATATGCCGCAGACAATTGCCGATGTGGCGCGGGAGAAGGGCGCACAGCTAATGCGTCGCGGCGTTGACTGGGATTATGAGGTGAGTGCCACTGGCTGGACATTCCGGGACGGACATGGCGAGCTGAAAAACCTGCCGCTGCCGTTGGTTCCTCAGCCCAATGCCGCCACGGCGCTGGCTGCTTTACGTGCCAGCAAACTGAACGTGAGTGAAAACGCGATACGCTATGGCATTGAGCATGCCACGCTGCCGGGGCGCTTCCAGATTGTGTCTCAGGCACCACGCGTGATTCTTGATGTTGCCCATAATCCTCATGCGGCGGCTTATCTTGCGGGTCGCCTGGCAGTGTTACCAAAACAGGGACGCGTGCTGGCGGTGATTGGCATGCTACACGATAAAGACATAGCCGGAACGCTTGCCTGTTTGTCGCCTCAGGTCGATAGCTGGTATTGTGCTCCGCTGGAAGGGCCGCGAGGCGCAAGCGCAGAGCAGCTTATGGCTCATCTTGGTCACGGCAGAACATTTGCAACCGTGGCGGATGCATGGCATGCAGCCATGGCGGAAGCGACGGCCGAAGATACCGTGCTGGTGTGTGGTTCGTTCCACACGGTGGCCCATGTAATGGAAGTACTGGACGCGGGGAGAGCAGGTGGCGAGTAAGTTTCAAAACCGATTAGTCGGAACCATTATTCTGGTCGCACTGGGCGTTATTGTGCTGCCGGGTCTGTTGGACGGGCAGAAAAAACATTATCAGGACGAGTTCGCCGCCATTCCTTTGGTGCCAAAACCAGGGGACAGTGACGAGCCAGATATGCTGCCAGCGGCTACTCAGGCTCTGCCAGCGCAGCCGCCGGAAGGCGCGGCGGAAGAGGTAAGGGCGGGCGCTTCGGTACCGCCAGGGCTGAACAGCGGGGCTATCCCGAATGAAGGCTCGGCGGGCGTTGACGAAGTGCCTGTCGCGCGCGAACAGCCTAAGCCGCAGCCCGTGCAGGAAAAACCAAAGCCTAAGCCGGTGGAAAAACCGCAGCCTAAACCTGCCGCCAATGATAACACCGGGCAGCAGCTTGCCATGGCCTCAGAACAACCGACGAAGACGGAAAAACCAGCCGACAAAGCACCGACCGGGCAAGCCTATGTGGTGCAGCTTGGCGCATTGAAAAATGCGGACAAAGTGAATGAAATTGTTGGTAAACTGCGCGGGGCCGGGTTCAAGGTTTACACCTCGCCGACCACGCCTGTGCAGGGGAAAATTACCCGTATTCTGGTCGGGCCGGATGCCTCGAAGGATAAGCTGAAGTCTTCGCTGGGCGAGCTGAATTCGCTTTCTGGCCTGAACGGCGTGGTGATGAATTACTCGCCGCGCTAGTGGCCTGACCCTCACCCCGGCCCTCTCCCTGGAAGGGAGAGGGGGAAAGAGATTGCACTGAGCTATTCCCTCACCCCTTTTGGGAGAGGGTTCGGGTGAAGGGAAAAATATCGCACCATGCTGTTCCCTCGCCCCTCTGGGGAGAGGGTTAGGGTGAGGGGAAAAACGACGGCACATCGTCGCTTCTCTCCACTGGAGTGAAGGCAAAACAGGCACTTTTTTAATGGCGTTGATGCTTTTTTCAACGCCATTATTTATTTACGCGGGGGAAGGAAATCCCTACGCAAACGTTTTCTTTTTCTGTTAGAATTCGCCCCGAACTGGACGTCAGGGCAATTTATCACGAGATTTTTTCATGGTCTGGATAGATTACGCCATCATTGCGGTTATCGGTTTTTCTTGTCTGGTAAGCGTAATACGTGGGTTTGTGAAGGAAGCGTTATCGCTTGTGACCTGGGGATGTGCTTTCTTTGTCGCCAGTCATTACTACACTTATCTGTCAGTCTGGTTCACTGGCTTTGAAGACGAACTGGTACGTAATGGGATAGCTATCGCGGTGCTGTTTATCGCGACGCTGATTGTCGGTGCGATAGTCAATTATGTGATTAGCGCACTGGTGCAAAAAACCGGCCTGTCGGGTACAGACAGGGTGTTGGGGATCTGCTTTGGCGCCTTGCGTGGCGTACTGATCGTCTCCGCCATTCTGTTCTTCCTGGATACCTTTACCGGTTTTTCAAAAAGCGATGACTGGCAAAAGTCGCAGCTTATCCCGCAATTCAGTTTCATCATCAGATGGTTCTTTGACTATCTGCAAAGCTCGTCAAGTTTCTTGCCCCGCTAATCGTAGCGGGGGGTGTGGCTTAATGAGGAAAAGACAACATGTGCGGTATTGTCGGTATCGCCGGTTTCATGCCGGTAAACCAGTCGATTTATGATGCGTTAACGGTGCTTCAGCACCGTGGCCAGGATGCCGCAGGCATCGTCACCATCGACGCGTTAAATTGCTTCCGTCTGCGTAAAGCGAATGGCCTGGTGAGCGATGTGTTTGAAGCCCGTCACATGCAGCGTCTGCAGGGGAATATGGGTATTGGCCACGTGCGTTACCCCACCGCCGGCAGTTCCAGCGCTTCTGAAGCTCAGCCTTTCTACGTCAACTCGCCTTACGGGATTACGCTGGCGCATAACGGTAATCTGACCAATGCCCACGAGCTGCGCAAAAAGCTGTTTGAAGAAAAGCGCCGCCACATTAACACCACCTCTGATTCTGAAATCCTGCTCAATATCTTTGCCAGTGAGCTGGATAACTTCCGTCATTATCCGCTGGAAGCCGACAACATTTTTGCCGCTATCGCAGCCACTAACCGCCAGATTCGCGGCGCTTACGCCTGCGTAGCGATGATTATCGGCCACGGCATGGTCGCCTTCCGCGACCCGAACGGTATCCGCCCGCTGGTGATCGGCAAACGCGATCTGGGCGATGGCCGCACCGAATACATGGTAGCCTCCGAGAGCGTGGCGCTGGACACCCTGGGCTTTGAATTCCTGCGTGATATCGCGCCGGGCGAAGCGGTCTACATTACCGAGAAAGGCCAGCTGTTCACCCGCCAGTGCGCCGACAACCCGGTCAGCAATCCTTGCCTGTTCGAGTACGTGTACTTTGCTCGCCCGGACTCCTTTATCGACAAGATCTCCGTCTACAGCGCGCGCGTTGAGATGGGTAAAAAACTTGGCGAGAAAATTGCCCGCGAATGGGAAGACCTGGATATCGACGTGGTCATTCCGATTCCAGAAACCTCCTGCGACATCGCGCTGGAAATCGCCCGCATTCTTGAGAAACCGTACCGCCAGGGGTTTGTGAAAAACCGCTACGTGGGCCGCACGTTTATCATGCCGGGCCAGCAGCTGCGCCGTAAATCCGTGCGCCGTAAGCTGAACGCCAACCGCGCTGAATTCCGCGACAAGAACGTGCTGCTGGTGGATGACTCCATCGTGCGTGGCACCACCTCGGAGCAGATTATCGAGATGGCGCGTGAAGCTGGGGCCAAAAAAGTTTACCTGGCATCTGCGGCGCCGGAAATTCGCTTCCCTAACGTGTACGGCATCGACATGCCAAGCGCCAATGAGCTGATTGCTCACGGTCGCGAAGTGGATGAAATTCGCCAGATCATCGGCGCCGACGGCCTGATTTTCCAGGATCTGGACGATCTGATCGAAGCGGTACGCGTGGAAAACCCGGATATCACCCAGTTCGAATGCTCCGTCTTTAACGGCATCTACGTGACAAAAGACGTTGACCACAAATACCTGCAGTATCTCGAATCCCTGCGTAACGACGACTCCAAAGCGCTGGCGCGTCAGAACGAAGTGGAAAACTTAGAGATGCACAACGAAGGCTAATCAGCCTTAGCCTCTCTCCTGCAAAGGGGAGAGGCACGTTCTTCCTTCACCTCCCCGCCCGGCCAGCCTTGCATCCCGTCTCATCTTGCGGCAAAGTCAGCCCAGATATTCTTAGGGGCAAATTCAATGAAACGACTGATCGTCGGTATTTCCGGAGCCAGTGGCGCCATTTATGGGGTGCGTTTACTGCAAATCCTGCAGCAGTTGCCCGAGGTAGAAAGCCACCTGGTGATGAGCAATGCGGCGCGTCAGACGCTGGCGCTGGAAACCGATTACTCGTTGCGCGATGTTCAGGCGCTGGCAGATGTCGTGCATGACTCTCGTGATATTGCCGCCAGCATCTCCTCTGGCTCGTTTAAGACCATGGGGATGGCGGTTCTGCCGTGCTCGATTAAAACGCTGTCCGGCATCGTACACAGCTATACGGACGGGCTGCTGACCCGTGCGGCGGACGTGGTGCTTAAAGAGCGCCGCCCGCTGGTGCTTTGCATTCGTGAAACGCCGCTGCACCTCGGGCACCTGCGCCTGATGACCCAGGCGTCTGAACTGGGCGCGGTGATCATGCCGCCGGTGCCGGCGTTTTATCATCGCCCACAAACGCTGCAGGATATTGTCGACCAGACGGTCAACCGGGTGCTGGATCAGTTTGACCTCGAGCTGCCTGAAGACCTGTTCATCCGCTGGGGCGAACATAAGTGATGCACTGCTGCGGTGCATCACAAAATGATTGCCTCATTATGGGGCAATTCTGCAACGCCGATCGCTTTTAGAAGATTTAATCCTCGAAAACCGCCTTCCCCTCTAGTCCCGCTTCCCAGACCTGCTATCTTTCAAACTAGCGCGAAGTTGCAACGTTTTATTAACATAAATCAGCGGCTTTTTTCCACGCAGGGAAAAGTGGCATGAGAACTGCAACTCTCCGTATGCAAAGGCATTACCACACAACAAGACATCACAAATAAGAAAGCCAAACTTGAGGGTATCGTATGAAGAAGTCGGTTCTTGCACTGTCTTTACTGCTCGGCCTGTCCAGCGCAGCCAGCGTGTTTGCAGCGATTCCGCAAAACGTCCGCATTGGTACCGACGCGACCTACGCGCCATTCTCCTCGAAAGACGCGAAAGGGGATTTTGTTGGGTTTGATATCGATCTGGGTAACGAACTTTGCAAGCGCATTCAGACCAAATGTACGTGGGTTGGCAGCGACTTTGACTCCCTGATCCCGTCGCTGAAAGCGAAGAAAATTGACGCCATCATCTCGTCTCTGTCGATCACCGAAAAACGCCAGCAGGAGATCCTTTTCTCCGACAAACTGTACGCGGCGGATTCCCGCCTGATCGCGGCCAAAGGCTCCCCGATTCAGCCGACGCTCGAATCGCTGAAAGGCAAGCACGTTGGGGTGCTGCAGGGCTCTATTCAGGAGACCTACGGCAATGCGGAATGGCGCCCGAAAGGCGTTGATGTGGTGGCCTACGCCAACCAGGATTTGATCTACTCTGACCTCGCAGCAGGGCGCCTGGATGCGGCTTTCCAGGATGAAGTTGCCGGGAGCGAAGGCTTCCTGAAACAGCCTGCAGGGAAAGATTATGCCTTTGCTGGCCCATCAGTGAAGGACAAAAAATACTTTGGTGACGGAACCGGGATCGGCCTGCGTAAAGATGACACCGAGCTGAAAGCCGCATTCGACAAAGCGCTGGCCGAAATGCGTAAAGACGGCACTTACGACAAACTGGCGAAAAAGTACTTCGACTTTAATGTTTACGGCGAATAAGTTTATCCCTTAGTCTGTAGCCCGGTTTTGAATATATTCTTAACCGGGCAGGATAACTATGCAGTGGTGCGGCCCCGTTCCGGCTGCACCTTTATGGTGCGAAAACGCTTTGTTCGCAACGGGTTGCGTAAGTTTTCCCTGTTTGTAGTGGGTGTGAGCCTTAAGTAACGGACAGTCTATTGAGGATAATTATGAAAAAGCTGGTTTTGTCTCTTTCTCTGGTGCTGGCGTTTTCCAGCGTGACCACAGCATTCGCCGCCATTCCGAAAACTCTGCGGATTGGCACGGACCCAACCTATGCGCCATTCGAATCCAAAAATGCTCAGGGCCAGCTGATCGGTTTTGACATCGATTTGGCGAAAGAACTCTGCAAACGCATTAACACCCAATGTACCTTCGTTGAAAACCCATTGGATGCGCTAATCCCGTCGCTAAAAGCGAAGAAGATCGACGCCATCATGTCTTCGTTGTCCATCACCGAGAAGCGCCAGCAGGAAATCGCGTTTACCGACAAGCTGTACGCGGCTGACTCTCGCCTGGTTGTAGCCAAAGGTTCCCCGATTCAGCCGACCATTGAGTCGCTGAAAGGCAAACGCGTCGGCGTGCTGCAGGGGACGACTCAGGAAACCTACGGCAACGAGCACTGGGCGCCAAAAGGCATCGAAATTGTCTCCTATCAGGGGCAGGACTCCATTTACGCCGACCTGGCTGCCGGACGTATTGATGCCGCGTTCCAGGATGAAGTCGCCGCCAGCGAAGGTTTCCTGAAACAGCCGGTGGGCAAAAACTATCAGTTCGGTGGCCCGTCCATCAAAGACGACAAGCTGTTTGGCGTGGGGACCGGCATGGGCCTGCGTAAAGAAGATAACGAACTGCGTGAGGCGCTGAATAAGGCGTTCGCGGAGATGCGTAAAGACGGCACCTACGACAAGTTAGCGAAGCCGTACTTTGATTTTAATGTGTATGGTGAATAAGCCTTACCGGTGATAAAGGCCCCGCGTCAGACGGGGCCCAATAAGTAGCAGCAAACACTGACGACAGGATACGCACCATGTTGTATGGCTTTTCCGAAGTAATTTTCAAAGGGGCTCTGGTTACGCTTGAGCTGGCGCTCGCCTCGGTTGTCCTTTCCGTGCTGATTGGGCTTGCCGGAGCCGGCGCAAAACTGTCCAAAAATCGCCCGCTCGCTTTGCTGTTTGAAGGCTACACCACGCTGATTCGCGGCGTGCCTGACCTGGTGCTGATGCTGTTAATTTTCTACGGGCTGCAGATGCTGCTCAACAGCATTACCGACGCGTTGGGGATGGCGCAGTTTGATATCGACCCAATGATCGCCGGGATCATTACGCTCGGTTTTATCTACGGGGCTTATTTCACCGAAACCTTCCGTGGCGCCTATCTTGCCGTGCCGAAGGGCCATATTGAGGCGGCCACCGCCTTTGGCTTCACCGGTTCACAAACTTTCCGCCGTATTCTGTTCCCGGCCATGATGCGCTATGCGCTGCCGGGCATAGGCAACAACTGGCAGGTTATCCTGAAAGCCACCGCGCTGGTTTCTCTGCTTGGCCTGGAAGACGTGGTAAAAGCCACGCAGCTCGCCGGGAAAAGCACCTGGCAGCCATTCTACTTCGCGATTGTCGCCGGGATTATCTACCTGGTTTTTACCACGGTTTCAAACGGAGTGTTGCTCTGGCTTGAACGCCGCTATTCCGTTGGCGTGAAGAGGGCCGAGCTATGATCGATATTATTCACGACTACTGGCAGTCGCTGCTGTGGACGGACGGTTATCGCTTTACGGGCGTCGCCATTACGCTCTGGCTGCTGATTACGTCCGTAGTGATGGGCGGGATTCTGGCGCTGTTCCTCGCCATCGGGCGGGTCTCCAGCAACAAATTTATTTCGTTCCCCATCTGGCTCTTTACCTACATATTCCGCGGCACGCCGCTTTACGTGCAGTTGCTGGTGTTTTATTCCGGGATGTACACGCTGGAGATTGTGAAAGGGACTGAGTTGCTGAACGCATTCTTCCGCAGCGGCCTGAACTGTACCGTGCTGGCGCTGACGCTGAACACCTGCGCCTACACCACGGAGATTTTCGCCGGTGCCATTCGCTCGGTTCCGCACGGTGATATTGAGGCGGCGCGCGCTTACGGCTTCTCAAAAGTGAAAATGTACCGCTGTATTATTCTGCCGTCCGCGCTGCGTATCGCGCTGCCGGCCTACAGCAACGAAGTGATCCTGATGCTGCACTCTACGGCGCTGGCGTTTACCGCCACGGTGCCGGACCTGCTCAAGATTGCCCGTGATATCAACTCCGCAACCTACCAGCCGTTTACCGCGTTTGGCATCGCGGCCGTGCTGTATTTGATTATCTCTTATGTGCTGATAAGCCTGTTCCGCAAAGCGGAAAAACGCTGGCTGCAGCACGTTAAACCCGCTTCGCACTGAGTGACTTCTGATGGCTGAAATTAAATTAAACGTAACGGATCTGCACAAACGCTACGGCGAACATGAAGTGCTCAAAGGGGTGTCTCTGAAGGCTAACGCCGGGGACGTGATCAGTATTATCGGTTCGTCTGGCTCGGGCAAAAGTACCTTTTTGCGCTGCATTAACTTCCTTGAAAAACCCAGCGAAGGCACGATTGTGGTCAGCAACCAGAACATCAATCTGGTGCGGGACAAAGACGGCCAGCTCAAAGTGGCCGACAAAAATCAGCTGCGCCTGCTGCGCATTCGTCTGACGATGGTATTCCAGCACTTCAATCTGTGGAGCCATATGACGGTGCTGGAAAACGTGATGGAAGCGCCTATTCAGGTGCTCGGGCTGAGCAAGCAGGAATCAAAAGAGCGGGCGATTAAGTACCTGGCTAAAGTCGGCATCGACGAGCGTCAGTACGTGAAATACCCGGTGCATCTGTCCGGCGGCCAGCAGCAGCGTGTTTCCATTGCCCGTGCGCTGGCGATGGAGCCGGAAGTGCTGCTGTTTGATGAACCCACCTCGGCGCTCGACCCGGAGTTGGTGGGCGAAGTCCTGCGCATTATGCAGAAGCTGGCGGAAGAGGGGAAAACCATGGTCGTGGTCACCCACGAGATGGATTTTGCCCGGCATGTTTCCAGCCACGTTATCTTCCTGCATCAGGGGCGCATTGAGGAAGAAGGGCCTCCAGCCGAGCTGTTTGGCAGCCCGAAGAGCGCTCGCCTGCAGCAGTTCCTTTCTGGTTCGCTGAAGTAATCCCTCACCCTAACCCTCTCCCAAAGGGAGAGGGAATAAACATGATTCCACGTCAGCTGTTTCCCCCTCTCCCTCCGGGAGAGGGCCGGGGTGAGGGTAAATAACGCCTCATTCCTCACCCAACAATCTCACCGCTGTACTCTCATCCGTTACCAGGCCTGACATCCAGCGGCCGGTCAATGCCGCTTTGATGGCGGCAAACTTTCGCATTCCACCGGAAAAAGCGATGATCTTACGCGGGTTATCACTCTGTAGCGGCACGCTGGTGAGCAGAGCATCAAGCTCGCTGTAGACGCGCTGGCCGCTATGGTCGAAGAAATGTCCCAACATTTCACCCGCAACCCCCTGAGCGTGCAGCATGCTGACCTGTTCGTCGGTAATGAATCCTTCGGCATTCAGCGGGCAGCCGATGTCCACCTCACCAACACCGAGGAACGCGACATTGGCCGCCAGCGCCCGGTCGGTCACGCGCTGGTATACTTTGTGGCGACACCACATGTCGCGGTCTTCTTCGCTATCGGCATACAGCGGGGCCGGGATAAAAAAGTATTTTCCCTGCATTTTTTCCGCCATTTTTAGCGGCATGTCATAGCGCGTACCAGAGTCATCACGCGCAATCGCCCCAATCATGGATACGCAGTGGTGCTGCGGACGTTCGACCCACGGCAGGACGTCGATGATTGAGCGCAGCGTTTTGCCGGAGCCAATGCCGAAAACCTGAGGCTGCTCGTCGGCGATAAACTGCGACATGACTTCGGCACCTTCCACCGCCAGCATCTGCTGAATGGCTTCGTCATCCAGCCCTTCCGAGGGCACTACGCGGCAGATTTCCAGGCCGAAACGTTCCCGAACCTGCTGCGCCAGCTTCAGGCAGCGGGCAACCGGATGGGCAATTTTGACCGTCACCATACCCTGCTCGCGTGCGGAAGAAACCAGCCGCTGGGCGACCTGACGGGAAATCCCCAGTTCACGGGCGATATCCTGTTGTGTCATGCCCGCTACGTAATACATCCAGGCAACGCGCGCGGCTTGTTCTTGTTTTTTCTCTTCTCTGCTCATGGCGACACCTTATGACTCTTTGAAGTGCATTCTACTCCGTGCGTGATTTGTTGGTAATTGGGCAAAAGTCATTTTTATGGGCAAATGTTGTCTGTGTGAGTTTGATCTCAGAAAGACGGCGCCTGCCGCAACTAGACTATAACAAACGGGCAAATGCCCTAAAAAATGACAAATGCTTAAATATGAGGTGAATCATGACGACGAAATCGGTATGGATGCATATTGGCGCAGGCTCTTTCCACCGTGCCCATCAGGCGTGGTATCTCAATCAGCTGCACAAGCAGGGCGATGACGGCTGGAGTATTTCGCTGGGAAATATCCGTAATGATGCCGGTGAGCTGCTGAATCAACTGGCGGCACAGCGTGGCGAATATGTGCTGGAAACCGTCACACCGGAAGGCGAGCGTGCCTACGAAAAGATCGCTTCTATACGCAAAGTGCTGCCGTGGGATAAAGAGATCAGTGCTCTGGTTGAAGAGGGCGCCAAAGCCTCGACCCGCGTGATTGGCTTTACCGTCACCGAAGCCGGGTATTACCTGACGCCGCAGCACGAGCTGGACGTTCATCAGCCTGATGTCAAAGCCGATCTTACCGGAGGAATGACGACGCTTTACGGCGCGCTCAGCCGCATTCTGCACCAGCGTATGAGCAACGGCGGTGAGCCGGTAACGCTGCTCAACTGCGATAACCTGCGCCACAACGGCGAACGCTTCCGCCACGGTTTTCTGTCGTTCCTGAAGGCGAAGGGCGACCACGCTCTGTTTGACTGGGTGACCACCCACACCGTGTCGCCTAACACCATGGTTGACCGTATTACTCCTCGCCCTACTGCGGATATTGCCCCACGGGTGAAAGCGGCTACCGGGTTCGACGACAAGGTGCCGGTGATGGGGGAATCGTTTATTCAGTGGGTTATCGAGGACAACTTTATCAACGGTCGCCCGCCGCTTGAGAACGTTGGTGTCGAAATGGTGAAATCCGTGCTGCCCTATGAAGAGGCAAAAATCCGCATTCTGAACGCCAGCCATAGCTGTATTGCCTGGGCGGGGACGCTGACCGGCTTGAGTTACATCGATGAAAGCACCGTGCAGCAGCCGATTAGGCAGATGGCGTGGGATTACGTCACGGAGGATGTCATTCCTTCGCTATCGCCGAGCCCGCTGGACCTGGCTGAGTATCGTGATGTGGTCCTGGCCCGCTTTAGGAATCCGTATATCAAAGATACCAACCAGCGCGTGGTGGCCGACGGCTTGTCCAAGATCCCTGGCTTTATTACCCCGACGCTGATCGAGTGCTATCAGCGAGGTGAGGAGCCAGCGGCAACGGCGGTTCTGCCCGCGCTGTTTTTCCTGTTCCTGCAGCGCTGGGCGAACGGCCAACTGCCTTATGAGTACCAGGACGGCGTCATGCAAGACGACGCGATTCGGGCTTTGTTCGCCGCGCCTGAGCCGCTCAAGGCCTTTGTCAGCGACGAAACTTTGTTTGCCGAACTCGCTCATTCCTCCGCTTTCCATGAACTGATGGCTCGTACGGTCACTCGCCTTGAGACGTGGATCAAGTCTCCGCAATCACCTCTGGCTGCTGCTTAAGGAGGCACTATGTATCTTGGCATCGATATCGGCACCTCTGAACTAAAGGCTTTGCTGATTGACGGGCAGGGCGAAATTTTAGGCTCTGCTCATGCGGCATTAACCGTTCAGCGCCCGCATTTGCACTGGGCCGAGCAGGATCCTGAGGCCTGGTGGCAGGCGACGCAGCAGGTCGTCTCTACGCTGCGCCAGCAAATGCCTGAGGCCTGGGCGCAAATTCGTGCTATTGGCTTGTCCGGGCAGATGCACGGTGCGGTGCTGCTGGACAACCAGGGAAAAGTGCTGCGCCCCTGCATTCTGTGGAACGACACGCGCAGCGCCGGGCAATGCGCTCGGCTCACTGCAGAACACCCTGAATTTCTGACCATCAGCGGCAATCTGGTGATGCCCGGTTTTACCGCCCCGAAGCTACGGTGGGTGGCGGAGCATGAACCGGAAATCTTTTCCCGCGTGGATAAGGTGCTGCTGCCGAAAGACTACCTTCGCTGGAGGTTGAGCGGTGAGTTTGTCTCTGACCCGTCAGACGCCGCCGGAACTCTGTGGCTGGACGTGGCAAAGCGCGACTGGTCAGACAAATTGCTGGCGGCGACTGGGCTGACTCGCAGCCAGATGCCACGTCTGGTAGAGGGCAGCGAAGCCAGTGCCGTTTTACGTTCCGCTCTGGCAACTGAGTGGGGGCTTAGCTCCGGTGTCAAAATCGCCGGCGGCGGGGGCGATAACGCTACCTCGGCAGTAGGCGTTGGTGCGGTGAAAAACGGCGACGCGTTTATTTCGCTCGGCACGTCCGGCGTTATCTTTGTGGTTAACGACGAGCTGCAAACCCGCCCTGAATCCGGCGTGCATGCCTTTTGCCACGCTTTACCTCAGCGCTGGCACCAGATGAGCGTGATGCTCAGCGCCGCCAGCTGTTTGCGCTGGGTGTGTAATCTGCTGTCGGTCACTGAAAGCCAGCTCATGGAGGAGATGGCCGGGCTGAGCGACGAGCAGAAAAAGCATGCGCCTGTTTTCCTGCCTTATCTGTCAGGGGAGCGCACGCCGCACAACGATGCTCACGCCATGGGGAGTTTCTTTGCGCTAAACCATGAAACCAGCCGTGCCTTGCTGGGGTATTCGGTGATTGAGGGCGTGACCTTTGGCCTGGCGGACGGCATGGCGGTGCTGGAGACGTCCCGCAGCCAGATTACCCAATGCAGCCTGACCGGCGGAGGGGCGCGCAGCGCCATCTGGGCGCAGCTGATTGCCGACGTGCTGGATGTGCCGATTGTGACGCATCCGGCGAGTTCCTCCGGCGCGCTCGGCGCAGCTCGTCTTGGCTGGCTGGCCGACGGCGGTGTGGAAGAAGTGGTTTGCCGCAAGCCTCCCGTCCAGCAGCGTTTCACACCGCGCAAAGCCGTACAGAAGGTGCTGCAACAGCGTTTGTCCGTGTTCCACCTGCTTTACCAACAACAAAAAGCCGCTCGTAAGCTGCTGCCCTGACCGCCCTCCCGGCGGCCTTTCCGCTGCCGGGAACCCTGTACCCGAGAACGAGGAAGAGTGTTATGCAATCTAAACACTACTGGTTTGGTTTACCTAAACATCTGCTGTGGGGATTTATCGCCATCGCTATTTTTATGAGCGGCGATGGTTTCGAAATGGCGTTTTTGTCTAAGCACATTACCGACATGGGCTTTACGCCTGCGGAATCGGCGATGGTGTTTACCCTGTATGGTCTTGCGGCAGGCCTGGCGGCCTGGGCTTCCGGCGTAGTCGCTGAGCTTATCACCCCGCAAAAAGCGATGCTGATTGGTTTTGTGACCTGGGTAGTGATGCACGCATTGTTTATGACGCTCGGCCTCGGGATGCGTAACTACCCACTGATGCTGCTGTTCTACGGCATTCGCGGCCTGGCCTATCCGCTGTTTATCTACTCCTTCATGTTGATGCTGGTGCAGGTGGTACCGCGTGAGAGGCTGGCGGCGGCGACCGGCTGGTTCTGGGCGATGTACTCTATCGGTATCGGCGTGGTGGGGAGTTATCTGCCAAGCCTGACTATCCCGGCATTTGGCGAAACGGGGACGCTGTGGATGGCCATTGCCTGGGTAACGGGAGGGGGGCTGATTGCTTTCTTCAGCCTGCGTAATGTGCCGGTTGACCGCTCGCGGGTCAATCTGCCGCTGCGCGAGAAAATGACGGAGATGTCGCGGGCGGTGACCATTCTGTTCAGCAACCGTGACGTGTTTTACGCCTGTCTTATCCGCATTATTAATACGCTGTCGCTGTTTGGCTTTGCGATAGTGATGCCGCTGTTGTTTGTTGACCGTCTCGGTTTCACGATTTCAGAATGGCTGCAAATCTGGGCGGTGTTCTTCTTTGTCACCATTTTCACCAATATCTTTTGGGGAATTATGGGGGAGTACATCGGCTGGATCCGCCAGGTACGCTGGTTTGGCTGTTTAGGTATGGCGATTTCCAGCCTGACGTTTTACTACCTGCCGGTGTGGGTGGGGCATAACTTCTGGGTCGCGCTGATCCCGGCTGTCATGCTCGGCACCTTTGTGGCGGCGTTTGTGCCAATGACAGCGGTGTTTCCAACGCTGGAACCCCATCATCGCGGAGCGGCCATTTCCATTTATAACCTGTCTGCGGGGATGAGCAACTTTGTGGCACCGGCTATTGCGTCACTGATTCTGCCGTTTTTCGACATTGTGGGCGTAGTTTGGGCGTACACAGGGCTGTATCTGTTCGCGGGTGTGCTGACGTTTATCATCAAAGTCCCGCAGCCGAAACGGGTGAAGGATAAAGCTGACGCGGGGAAAATGAGCCCCGTGGAGCAGTAAAATGAAAAAGTCGGGTAATTACCCGACTTTTTGCTGTCAGCGAATTACATCCGCCAGCGCTTCGTCTAAGTCAAACCAGCGGAAACCAAAGCCTGACTCTTCCAGCCGTTTAGGCAGCGCACGTTGTCCGCCGAGCACTAACACGGAAGATTCCCCCATTAGCAGGCGAATCGCCGTAGCCGGGGCGCGAAGTATCGCCGGGCGCTTGAGGGCATGGCCGAGAGCATGGGAAAACTGTTCGTTGCGAACCGGGTAAGGGGAAACCATATTAAACGGCCCGCGCAGGTCGTTATCCAGCAGCCAGAGAATACCGTTCACCATATCGTCGATGTGGACCCATGCCAGGTACTGTCTACCATTGCCAATGGGGCCGCCCAGCCCCAGCCGGAACAGCGGCAGCATTTTGGCCAGAATCCCGCCTTTGGGGGCTAATACAACGCCGGTGCGTAACAGGCAAACTCGCGTAGCTTCACTTTGCGCGCCGCAGGCAATTTGCTCCCAGCGGGCGCAAAGCTTGTGGGTGAATTCGTTGTGGGGAGGTTCGTCTTCGGTGACGACCACTTCGCCAAGGTCGCCGTAATAGCCGGTGGCTGAACCGGAAATGAAGACTTTGGGTGGTTGCTGGCTGGCCTTAAACAGCTCGACCAGCCGCTCGGTGATTTGCCAGCGGCTCTGGCACAGGCGCTGCTTTTGCTCCTCGCTCCAGCGTTTATCGGCGATCGGCTCTCCGGCCAGGTTGATGACCGCGTCAAAGGTGTCGAGATTCTGTAAGCCGTCGAGCCCTTTGAGCAGCGCAACGCGATTATCCAGCCGCTTGCGGGCCTTTTCCGGCGCGCGCGTGACGACCGAAACAGTATGGCCGAGCTCGAGCAGGCGAGCTGTCAGGTGGCGGCCAATCAGCCCACTGCCGCCGGTAATCAGGATCTCCATACTTTTCTCCCACTGGACGCGCTTATCGCCGCCAGCTCAGGGTCATGGATACCGAGTCGGCGTAGCGGAGCGCGTGAAGTTTATCGATCTCTACTTCAGCATATGTCACCCATGGGTGGGCGCATGCGATGTTCAGCACATCCTGAGTTAATTTTTCCAGCAGGGAGAAGCGGTTATTCTCAACCAACTGGATGATTTCTTTGGTCACGGTGCGGTAGTTCAGCGCGTCGTTGATGTCCTCGCTCTCCCTGGCTTTGCCCGCAGGGTAGTGGAGGACGACGTTAATCACGACATCCTGCCGGTTGGCGATCTCTTCTTCTTTGATACCAATAAAAGTCCGCAGGCGCAGGTTTTTAATGCGAATAATGGCGTCTGGTTGCATGGATGACATTGCAGGTTCCTTATTAGTCTTTTCCCGCCACAGGATACACCAGTGCGGGAAAAAACCTGAACCGGGGATTACGCCTTCTCTGCCCGCTGGTAAGCCTTCACGGTGGCAGGTCGGGTGCGGATCCGCTCAAACCAGTTCCTTACCGCCGGGAAATTGGCGAGATCAACGCGCTGGCGCTCATGGGACACCACCCAGGGATACGTCGCGATATCCGCAATGCTGTAATCATGGCCGCCAAGCCACGGGGCTTTCTCGAGTTGCTTATTGAGTACGCCGTAAAGGCGCTGGGTTTCGACCTGATAGCGCTCGATAGCATAAGGGACGGGCTGCGGAGCAAAGTGGTTGAAATGATGGTTCTGGCCCAGCATCGGGCCGAAGCCGCCGACCTGCCAGAAAAGCCACTGCAGCGTGGCGTTGCGGGCGCGCAGTTCTTTGCTGAGGAGTAACCCGGTTTTGTCCGCCAGATAAAGCAAAATTTCGCCGGACTCAAAGAGGCTTAGAGGCTCGCCGCCGTCGGCTGGTTTGTTATCCACGATGGCAGGAATTTTATTATTCGGTGAGATAGTCAGAAAATCCGGGCGAAACTGTTCGCCTTTGCCGATATCGACCCGGTGGATTTTGTACTCCAGGCCAGCCTCTTCAAGAAACAGGGTAATTTTATGGCCGTTTGGGGTAGGCGCATAATAAAGTTCGATCATGGTCACTCCAGGGTTTAGTCCATTTTGGCAAATGTTTCGAGTATAGAAGTTATTGCTATTTCTGCACCGGAATGGTGCGTTTTAAGCGGATGACAAAACGATTTTTTCGCTCTATGTTCAATAACCTGTCGCGCGAATAAGTGAGGATATGATGAGCCAGCCTGCCATTACGTTGTGGACCGATAGCCAGTGTTTCAGCCCCTATGTGCTTTCCGTTTTTGTTGCGCTGAAAGAAAAAGGCCTCGCCTTTGCTTTGCAAACTGTCGACCTCGCCAGCGGCCAGAATTTAAAGCCGGGCTGGAAAGGGTTTGATCTGACTCGCCGGGTGCCGGTACTGGCGGTCGGCGATTTTGTGCTCAGCGAATCCTCCGCTATTGATGAGTATCTGGAAGAGCGCTTTGCGCCTCCGACGTGGGAACGTATCTATCCTCACGATATTGAAAAACGCGCCCGGGCGCGGCAGGTGCAGGCGTGGCTGCGCAGTGACTTAATGCCTATTCGGGAAGAGCGCTCTACCGCCGTGGTCTTTGCCGGCGAGAAGAAACCAGCGCTAAGCCCGGCGGGTCTTCAGGCTGCAGAGAAGTTGATCGCTACCGCAGAGCATTTGCTCCCGCAAGGGCAGCAGAATTTGTTTGGTGAATGGTCTATCGCCGACACCGACCTGGCGCTGATGCTCAACCGTCTGATTCTGAACGGAGATGAAGTCCCTGCGCGGCTGAAAGAGTATGCCAGCTTCCAGTGGCAGCGCGCGTCGGTACAGCTTTGGCTGGCGCAGTCGGCCAAAAACGCGGGCTGATAGCGGGCAGGGAATTCGTTATCATTGGCGGATTGTCATTACTGGAGCCAGGGATAAATGAAACTGATGTTTGCTTCGGACCTTCACGGTTCGCTACCCGCCACGGAAAAAGTTCTGGAACGTTTCGCGCGCAGCGGCGCGAAATGGCTGGTTATTCTGGGCGACTTACTGAATCACGGCCCTCGGAACGCGCTGCCCGAAGGCTACAATCCCCCGGCGGTGGCGCAGTGCCTGAATAGCGTTGCCGATAAGATTATCGCGGTGCGCGGAAACTGCGACAGCGAAGTGGACCAGATGCTGCTCCAGTTTCCGATTACCGCCCCCTGGCAGCAGGTTTTGCTGGTGCAGCAGCGGCTTTTCCTGACCCACGGGCATCTCTATCATCCTGGGCATTTGCCACCGCTGTCCGCTGGCGATGTTCTGATTTTCGGCCATACGCATCTTCCGGTTGCAGAAAAGCACGAACAGATCTATTTGTTTAATCCAGGCTCTGTCAGCATACCGAAGGGCGGTTTTGAGGCCAGTTACGGGATGCTGGATGATGGCGTTCTGACCGTTCGCACGCTGGAGAGTGATGGGGTTATTGCACAGGTGCGTATTACCCCGTAACGTTGACAGGTTAATCCAATAACGCGCCGTAAGAGCGCCCCTGAATAAGGTTTCCCTGATGGTGGAACAGAGTCATTTTGTCGGCACGGAATGGGTAGATATTGTGAATGAGGACAATGAGGTCATCGCACAGGCAAGCCGCGAGCAAATGCGTGCGCAGCGGCTGCGTCATCGCGCGACCTATATTGTTGTTCACGATGGCATGGGCAAAATTCTGGTGCAGCGTCGCACCGAAATTAAAGATTTCATGCCGGGCATGCTGGATGCTACCGCAGGCGGCGTCGTACAGGCGGATGAACAAATGCTGGAGTCAGCTCGCCGCGAGGCGGAAGAAGAGCTGGGTATTGCCGGCGTACCGTTCGCGGAACACGGGCAGTTCTACTTCGAAGACGATAGCTGCCGCGTTTGGGGCGGGCTTTTTAGCTGCGTGTCCCACGGGCCTTTCGCACTGCAGGAAGAAGAAGTCAGTGAAGTGAGTTGGATGTCCCCGGAAGAGATCACCGCGCGCTGCGACGAATTTACCCCTGATTCGCTGAAGGCGCTGGCGCTGTGGATGACCCGCAATGCCAAAAATGAGTCACAACCGCAAAGCGAAGAGAGCGAGTAGTTTTTACCCTCACCCCGATCCTCTTCCGACCAGGAAGGGACCTGGGTGAGGGAAAATCAGCAACTGTCCCGCATACACAGCGATGACGCGATAGTCGGGCTTCTGTCCCACTCTTCTTCGTTAATTCTTGCCAGCAGCGCCCGTCCGGCTTCAATCCCAATCTTACGATGCGGTACCGCAATGGTGGTCAGCGCAGGCTGGCAGACGCGGCTTACGTCACTGTCGCCAAACCCAACGATGGCTAAGTCGTCAGGAACTTTGATACGCCTGCGCTGGCACTCGTACAGCGCGCCGCAGGCCAGTTCATCCGATACGCAGACCAGCGCATCCAGCTCCGGCCAGGCCAACAGAAACTCAGGTAGCTGTGCGGCCCCGGTGGAGAAAGTCGGCGGGGCGGCAGCGTTGATTACCCTGTTGGGCGACATATGGTGGCGCAGCATCGCCTTGTACCAGCCCTGAAGGTGCTGCTGGAAAATCCACTGTTCCTGGTTCGCGCACAGCAGCCCGATGTTCTGATAGCCGCGGTGGATGAGCATTTCCGTCAGTTCAAACATGGCGGCGACGTTATCAATGCCGATGTTCATGTCCAGCGGATCGACGCGGGTGGCACCTATTTCGAGCACAGGAATGCTGGCGTGCTTCAGCCAGCCTCGCACCGTGTCGCTGTGTTCAACGCTCAGTAGGATCGCCGCGGCAATGTTGGAGGCCAGCAGCGTTTCCAGCAGCTTCTCTTCCTGTTCCAGCCGGTGCTGGGACTCCGCAAGGACTATCTGATACCCCGCAGGCTGCAGCACCTGCTGCAGGCCGGCAAACATTTCACTGCAGCCGGATTCCGCCAGACTTGGGACCACCATCGCAATGGTGTACGAGGAGGCTGAGGCCAGTGCGCTTGCCGCAAGGTTGGGCATGTAACCCAGCTCTGAAACCGCCGCTTCGATTTTTTCGCGTAATTTGTCGGAAACCTGCTCCGGGGTTCTTAGCGCTCGCGAAACGGTCATGGTACCGACGCCGGCGAGCTGAGCCACATCTGCAAGCGTCACCTTACCGGTACTTCGCCGCTTTCGGGTTATGGACATTGTGATTCCTGATTCTCGACCTGAAAAACGCCAGGCTGACGTTGGCCCCTGAAAAAGAAGGGGAAATATCGTTCAAGTATACGCCTGAAATCGTGCGCCTTAATGCGATTTAACACAATGATTGCAATTTGATAGCGCTATCACAAAATCGAGTGATAGTTATTGGTAGCGCTATCTTTGTGATATCAATCACAGTTAAACCCAGGGCCGTTGAATAAAGTTTGCCCATCATCCATGTCGATTTCGAGAGGTTATCGTGCTCAACCAATGGCTGCATCCGCAGACTATTCAGCTTCATGACGAGGTCGCAAACTGGCAGCAGGCGCTGGAGATTAGCGCCCGGCCACTGCTGGACGCGGGGATTATCGCCCCCCATTACCTGACGGCCATTATGCAGCAGCATCAAAAACTGGGGCCGTACTATGTGCTGGCGCCGGGCCTGGCAATGCCGCATGCACGTCCGGAAGAGGGGGCGACCGGGCTTGGCCTCTCACTGTTGAAGCTGAGGCAGGGCGTTAGCTTTCATTCTGAGAGGAACGACCCGGTGGACGTCATTATTATGCTGGCGGCCCCGGACAGCCATAGTCACATTGAAATGATTTCCGCGCTCGCTGAGCTATTTTCCAGCGACGAAGATATGGCGTTACTGCATCAGGCCAATAACCTGGAGGAAATACAAAAAATAATTAATCGATTCTGATTTTTTAATTTAACACCATAGGTTTTTACGTTGCATTGAAAAATGCGATGCGCTCTTACTCTACTAAAAGTATAAGGTACACAAGATGAAGATAATGGCAATCTGCGGTTCCGGTCTCGGCAGTAGTTTTATGGTCGAAATGAATATTAAAAAAGTGCTTAAAAAACTCAATATTGAGGCAGAGGTCGAACACTCGGATTTATCCTCCGCCACCCCGGACGCGGCAGATGTGTTTGTGATGGCGAAAGATATTGCCGCTAGTGCGCGCCTGCCGGACAGTCAGCTGGTGGTGATCAACAACATCATCGACATCAATGAGCTGGAAAATAAGCTGAGCGCTTATTTTGCGGGTCGTTAATCATAATAATATATAGCCAAAATAATTCGAATTGTAGGCAGGCGACAAGCTCAGGCATCTCAGGAGTTTACACCAAGTAAATGACTGGGAGGAGTGAGTGCAGTCAACGCACCTGTGGTTCGAAGTATGACGGATATGAGCGGAGGCGGATATGTTTATCCTTGGCACGCTGAATTTTATTGTTGATATTTTGAAGGTCCCGGCCATTCTTGTCGGGCTGATAGCATTAATTGGCCTTGTTGCGCAAAAGAAGTCATTTTCTGATGTGGTAAAAGGATCAATTAAAACCGTATTAGGTTTTATTGTTATGGGCGGCGGTGCCACCGTATTAGTGGGGTCTTTGAATCCACTGGGCGGTATGTTTGAACACGCCTTTAATATTCAGGGTATTATTCCTAATAATGAGGCGATTGTTTCTATCGCGCTGGAGAAATACGGGGCATCCACGGCGCTGATCATGGCCTTCGGGATGGTGGCGAACATTATTGTGGCTCGCTTTACCCGCCTGAAGTACATCTTCCTGACCGGGCACCACACGTTCTACATGGCGTGCATGATAAGCGTCATCCTGACCGTGGCGGGCTTTGAAGGCGTGGCGCTGGTGTTTACCGGCTCGCTGATCCTTGGCCTGATCATGGCGTTCTTCCCGGCCATTGCGCAGCGCTATATGCGCCGCATCACCGGCACCGACGATATCGGCTTTGGCCACTTCGGTACGCTGGGCTACGTGCTGTCCGGCTGGATCGGCAGCAAGTGCGGCAAAGGTTCGCGCTCAACGGAAGAGATGAACCTGCCGAAGAACCTCAGCTTCCTGCGTGACAGCTCAATCTCTATTTCCCTGACCATGATTGTTATCTACATGATCCTCGCGATTTGTGCAGGCCAGGCTTATGTAGAAGAGAAGCTTAGCGGCGGCCAGAACTTCCTGGTTTACTCCATTATTCAGGCGATTACCTTTGCGGCGGGGGTGTTCATCATCCTGCAGGGTGTGCGCTTGATTCTGGCAGAAATCGTCCCGGCATTTACCGGTTTCTCCGAGAAACTGGTGCCTAATGCTCGCCCGGCGCTGGACTGCCCGGTGGTTTACCCCTATGCGCCAAATGCCGTGCTGGTGGGCTTCCTGTTCAGCTTCCTCGGCGGCCTGGTGGGCCTGTTCCTGCTGGGGCAGATGAAGCTGGTGCTGATTTTGCCGGGTGTGGTGCCTCACTTCTTTACCGGGGCGACAGCGGGCGTGTTTGGTAACGCTACCGGCGGCCGTCGTGGCGCGATGGTGGGGGCTTTTGCCAACGGGCTGCTGATCACCTTCCTGCCAGTGCTGCTGCTGCCTGTCCTGGGTGCGCTGGGCTTCGCCAACACAACTTTCTCCGACGCTGATTTCGGCGTGGTGGGGATTATCCTCGGCAATCTTGCACGCTTCCTGTCACCTGCGGCGATTACCGCAGTGGTGGTGGCCGTATTTGCGGTACTGGTCGGGTTCAACTATCTGGGCAAAGGAAAAGGCACTCCTGCCGTACACACTGAAGACAATACGGGGGCTAAATAATGAATGAACTGGCAGACGTCACGCGGTTTGCGCGCGACATCCGGGTAGAGACGTTGAAAGCGCTCACCCAACTGGGGTTTGGCCATTACGGCGGCAGCATGTCGGTGGTTGAGACGCTGGCTGTGCTGTACGGCGACGTGATGAATATCGATCCGGGCGACCCTGACTGGGCTGAACGCGACTACTTTGTGCTGTCGAAGGGGCATGCTGGCCCGGCGCTGTACAGCACGCTGGCGATGAAAGGCTATTTTCCGGTGGAGCAATTGGCCACGCTGAACCAGAACGGTACCAGCCTGCCTAGCCACCCCGATCGCCTGAAAACGCGCGGCGTGGATGCGACCACCGGTTCACTGGGGCAGGGGATTTCTATTGCTGCCGGTATGGCGCTGTCCCACAAGCTGGCACAGCGTCGCAACCGGGTATTCAGCATCGTTGGCGACGGCGAGCTGAACGAGGGGCAGTGCTGGGAGGCTTTCCAGTTTATTGCTCATCATCGTCTTAACAATCTGACGGTGTTCGTGGACTGGAACAAACAGCAGCTGGACGGCGAGCTGGACGAAATCATCTGTGCTTTCGATCTGGCAGAGAAGTTTAGCGCCTTCGGGTTTGACGTGGTGCAGGTGAAAGGCGATGACATTGCCGGTTTGCTGGCGGCGGTAAAACCCGTTCGCAGCAGCGAACAGCGTCCTTTGCTGGTGATCCTCGACAGCATTAAAGGGCAAGGGGTGCCGTATCTTGAGCAACTGGGGAACTCACACCATCTCCGCCTGACGGAGCAGTCAAAACAGGCGCTGGAGCAGGCCATCGCGCAACTGGAGGCGGCACATGATTAAGGTAAGTCAGAGCGGCGGCCAGGACGCCGTAGAGATGCGTAAAGTCTACGCCGGGTTTGTTCAGCAGCAGATTGGCGAAGGCACCGGGATCATCGCGCTGGAAGCTGACCTGATGAGTTCGATGGCGATGGATGGCGTGCAGCGAGATAACCCGCAGCATGTGATTAACTGCGGCATCATGGAAGCCAACGTGATTGGCGTGGCGGCGGGTCTGTCACTGACCGGGCGCAAGCCGTTCGTCCACACCTTTACCGCCTTCGCCAGCCGCCGCTGCTTTGACCAGCTGTTTATGTCGCTGGATTACCAGCGGAATAACGTCAAGGTGATTGCTTCCGACGCCGGGGTGACGGCCTGCCATAACGGTGGGACCCATATGTCGTTTGAAGATATGGGCATTGTTCGCGGGCTGGCGCATTCTGTTGTACTGGAAGTGACTGATGCGGTGATGTTTAAAGATATTCTGCGTCAGCTGATCGAGCTGGAAGGCTTCTACTGGGTGCGGACTATTCGCAAGCAGGCGGCGACGGTGTATGAGGAAGGTTCAACGTTCACCATTGGCAAAGGTAATGTGCTGCGTGAGGGAACGGATATCACGCTGATCGCCAACGGTATTATGGTTGCCGAAGCGGTAAAAGCGGCTCAGCAGCTGGAGCAGGAAGGGGTTAGCGCGGCGGTCATTGACATGTTCACCCTCAAGCCTATCGACCGCATGCTGGTGAAGAATTACGCCGAAAAAACCGGCCGAATTGTGACCTGTGAAAACCACAGTATTCACAACGGGCTGGGGTCGGCGGTGGCGGAAGTGCTGGTGGAAACCTGCCCGGTGCCGATGCGCAGAGTCGGCGTGAAGGAGCGTTACGGCCAGGTCGGGACTCAGGATTTCCTGCAGCAGGAATATGGCCTGACGGCGGCAGATATCGTGAAAGCGGCGAAAGAACTGCTGTAGCGGTTAAAGGTGACAGAAAAAGAAAAGGCGGCCAGATGGCTGCCTTTTTTGTATCTCAGTCAGCTTACGCTTGCTGAGCGGACTGAATCGCGGTCAGAGCGATGGTGTAGACGATATCGTCCACCAGTGCGCCACGAGACAGGTCGTTAACCGGCTTGCGCATACCCTGCAGCATTGGCCCGATGGAGATCAGGTCTGCAGAACGCTGTACCGCTTTGTAAGTGGTGTTACCGGTGTTCAGGTCAGGGAAGATGAACACGGTCGCACGGCCCGCAACAGGAGAGTTTGGTGCCTTAGACTTAGCCACGTCAGCCATAACCGCAGCGTCATACTGCAGTGGACCATCGATGACCAGATCAGGGCGTTTTTCCTGAGCGATACGGGTTGCTTCACGCACTTTCTCAACGTCGCTACCCGCGCCGGAGTTACCGGTGGAATAGGAGAGCATGGCAACGCGTGGGTCGATACCGAAAGCGGCAGCGGAGTCAGCAGACTGAATCGCGATTTCTGCCAGCTGTTCTGCGGTTGGATCCGGGTTGATCGCACAGTCACCGTAAACGTAAACCTGTTCAGGCAGCAGCATGAAGAACACGGAAGAGACCAGAGAACTGCCCGGTGCGGTTTTGATCAGCTGCAGCGGTGGACGGATGGTGTTGGCGGTGGTGTGAACCGCGCCGGAAACCAGGCCGTCAACTTCGTCCTGCTCAAGCATCAGGGTGCCCAGCACAACGTTGTCTTCCAGTTGCTCACGGGCAACGGCTTCGGTCATGCCTTTGCTCTTGCGCAGCTCAACCAGGCGGGCCACGTAGCTCTCGCGAACCACTTCTGGATCAACGATTTCGATGCCTGCGCCCAGCTCAACGCCCTGCGCCGCAGCAACACGGGTGATTTCATCCGGGTTACCCAGCAGCACACAGGTAGCGATACCGCGCTCAGCGCAGATAGCTGCCGCTTTAACGGTACGCGGTTCGTCGCCTTCCGGCAGCACGACGCGTTTACCGGCTTTGCGAGCCAGTTCGGTCAGCTGGTAACGGAACGCTGGAGGAGACAGACGACGGCTGCGCTCGGAGGTCGCGGTCAGGGATTCGATCCAGTTAGCATCGATGTGGCTGGCCACATATTCCTGCACTTTTTCGATACGCTGATGGTCGTCGGTTGGGACTTCCAGGTTGAAGCTCTGCAGGCTCAGGGAGGTCTGCCAGGTGTTGGTTTCGACCATGAACAGCGGCAGGCCGGTGGCGAAAGCACGTTCGCACAGCTTGCTGATGCGTGGGTCCATTTCGTAACCACCGGTCAGCAGGATAGCGCCGATTTCCACGCCATTCATAGCGGCCAGGCAGGCAGCAACCAGCACGTCCGGGCGGTCTGCGGAGGTAACCAGCAGAGAGCCTGGGCGGAAGTGTTCCAGCATGTGCGGAATGCTGCGCGCACAGAAGGTCACAGACTTCACGCGGCGGGTATTGATATCGCCTTCGTTGACGATGGTCGCGTTCAGGTGACGAGCCATATCGATTGCACGGGTGGCAATCAGCTCGAAGCTCCACGGCACGCAGCCCAGAACCGGCAGCGGGCTGTCGGCAAACAGCTGCTTAGGATCGATGTTCGCGATGCTTGCTTTGCTGGAATCGTCGAAGATTTCGGACAGATCCGGGCGGGTGCGGCCCTGCTCATCAACCGGGGCATTTAGCTTGTTGATGATCACGCCGGTGATGTTGGTATTTTTGCTGCCGCCGAAGCTGCTGCGAGTCAGTTCGATACGCTCTTTCAGCTGCTCTGGAGAGTCATTGCCCAGAGACATCACGAAGACGATTTCTGCGTTCAGGGTTTTGGCGATTTCATAGTTCAGCGCCTGCGCAAACTGGTGCTTGCGGGTTGGCACCAGACCTTCAACCAGCACTACTTCAGCATCTTTGCTGCTGTTGTGGTAGTTGGCGATGATCTCTTCCATCAGCACGTCCTGCTGGTTGCTGGACAGCAGAGACTCAACGTGGCTCATGTGCAGCGGCTCAGCGGCCGGGATGGTGGAGTTAGCACGGATGATGCTGGTGGTTTGGTCCGGCGTATCGCCACCGGTACGCGGCTGGGCGATAGGTTTGAACACGCTCAGGCGAACGCCTTTTTGTTCCATAGCACGGATAACGCCAAGGCTTACGCTGGTAAGGCCGACGCTGGTTCCGGTAGGGATCAGCATAATAGTACGGGACACGGTATAACCTCTTTCGTTTTCGCGAGCAGATATGCTCACTCGACTCAGAAAACAACACCGCCAGCTAAGGCTGGCGGTGAGGGAATCAGGCGGTCAGGCGGGATGCATCCTGAGCGATGACCAGCTCTTCGTTGGTGGTGATAACCACCGCAGGGCGGGTGCCTTCCTTGTTGATGAAGCCAGACTTGCCGAAACGTGCAGCCAGGTTGCGCTCGTGATCAACATCGAAGCCCAGTACGCCCAGTTTGCCCAGAGACAGCTCGCGCACCATCGCGGCGTTTTCACCGATACCGCCGGTGAAGACAACGGCGTCCAGACGACCATCCATCAGCGCGGTGTAAGAACCGATGTATTTCGCCAGACGGTGGCAGTAAACGTCCATTGCACGTTTAGCGTCTTCTTTAGTTGCGTAGTTGTCTTCAACGTAACGGCAGTCGCTGGTCACTTCGGTCAGACCCAGCAGGCCGGACTCTTTGGTCAGCATTTTGTTGATGTCTTCTACGCTCATGCCCAGGGCATCGTGCAGGTGGAAGATGATAGCCGGGTCGATGTCACCGGAACGGGTACCCATCACCAGACCTTCCAGTGGGGTCAGACCCATGGAGGTATCAACACATTTGCCGTTACGGATAGCAGAAACGGAACCGCCGTTGCCCAGGTGGCAGGTGATGATATTCAGTTCATCAACCGGCTTGTTCAGCATTTTTGCGGCTTCCTGAGTCACGTAGAAGTGGCTGGTGCCGTGTGCGCCGTAGCGACGAACGCCGTGCTCTTTGTACAGTTTGTACGGCAGAGCGTAGAGGAAAGATTCTTCCGGCATGGTCTGATGGAACGCGGTGTCGAACACGGCAACGTTTTTATCAGCCAGGTTAGGGAAGGATTTCAGGGCTTCAGCGATACCGATCAGGTGAGCCGGGTTATGCAGCGGTGCAAAAGAGGCTGAATCTTTGATACCCTGAATCACAGAATCATCGATAACAACGGAGCTGGTGTATTTTTCACCGCCGTGTACGATACGGTGACCAATTGCGGTCAGCTGAGCGGACAATTCTGGTTTTTCTGCCAGAATTTTATTAACGATGAAGTTAAGAGCTTCGCTGTGAGCGGCACCTGCACCCAGAGCCGCTTCTTGTTTAGCGCCGTCCAGCTTCCACTTGATACGGGCTTCAGGAAGGTGGAAACACTCTGCTAAACCAGAAAGGTACTCTTCACCGTTTACAGCATCGATAATTGCGAATTTCAGTGATGAGCTACCGCAGTTCAGAACCAGTACTAGCTTACTCGACATGGAAGTACCTATTTTTGATACGTGGCTAAAAAAACGTCAGTGAGTCTATCAGCGTAGCGCATGATGACGCCGACATTTATGATTAACGTCATGCCGGAAGCGTTTTTCGGCATGGCGAATAAAATTACTCAGAGTTTACGCCATATTCCTGAAGCTGCAGGTCACGGCGATGTAAAAGAATGTTTGACAGCTTGTGGTTTCCCAACTACGGCCATCAAAGGCCGGCACAGGGTAGCAGATAGCGGCTCGGAAAGACAAAATTTTTTGAACGATGTCATTTAGAGTTGTTGAGTTACAGTATTATTTTATTTTTTATACGTAGAGTTGAGGTATGAGCCATGTCGACACCCCAGAATAGCCATGTAAGCTGGTTTAGCCTGTTCGGACGTGGGCAACACTACTCAAAGACCTGGCCGCTGGATAAGCGTCTGGCGCCGGTATTTATCGAAAACCGCGTGATACGTGCCACCCGCTATGCCATCCGCTTTATGCCGCCGCTGGCGGTATTTACCCTGACGTGGCAAATCGCGTTGGGTGGCCAGCTTGGCCCGGCGGTGGCGACGGCACTCTTTGCCTGTAGCCTGCCGATGCAAGGGTTGTGGTGGTTGGGCAAACGCTCGGTCACGCCTTTACCACCGTCGACGTTACAGTGGTTTTATGACGTCCGCATGAAGCTTCAGGAAGCCGGGCAGGCCCTGGCACCGGTGGAAGGCAAGCCAGATTACCAGGCGCTGGCGGATGTGCTGAAGCGCGCGTTCAAACAGCTGGATAAAACTTTCCTGGATGATTTGTAATTACCCTGCGGTTGCGCATATAAAGGAAGGCACACTTTCTTACAGGTTATCCTAGCCGTAACCTGAATTTTTCCATGTACCAAAGGAGCCAGGAAATGGAAATGACCCACGCGCAACGTCTGATTTTATCTAACCAGTATAAGATGATGACGATGATGGACCCGGATAACGCCGAACGCTATCGTCGTCTGCAGACCATCATCGAACGCGGCTATGGCCTGCAAATGCGCGAGCTGGATCGCGAGTTTGGCGAGCTAAAAGAGGAAACATGCCGCATCGTTATCGACATCATGGAAATGTATCACGCGATGCATGTCTCCTGGACCAACCTGAAAGACAGCAAAGAAATCGATGAGCGCCGCGTCACGTTTATGGGGTTTGATGCAGCCACTGAAGCCCGCTTCCTCGGCTATGTTCGCTTTATGGTGAGTATTGAAGGCCGATATACCCATTTTGATGCCGGTACTCACGGTTTCAACGCCCAAACCCCGATGTGGGACAAATACCAACGAATGCTGAAAGTGTGGCACGCTTGCCCACGTCAGTATCACTTAAGCGCCAACGAGATTGCGCAGATCATTAACGCCTGAGGAGAGACGCGGAGTGAAGTGTAAAGGTTTCTTGTTTGATTTGGATGGTACGCTGGTTGACTCCCTTCCTGCCGTTGAGCGCGCGTGGGTAAACTGGGCAAAGCGTTTTAATATTTCCCCGGAAGAAGTATTGGGCTTCATCCACGGCAAGCAGGCGATTACCTCACTGCGCCACTTTATGGCCGGTGCTTCTGAGGAAGAGATTCAGCAGGAATTCCTGCGTCTGGAGAAACTTGAGTCTGAAGATACCGACGGCATTGTCGCGCTGCCGGGTGCTGCAGAGCTGTTGGCTCATCTTAACGAAGCGGGGATTCCGTGGGCCATAGTGACCTCAGGTTCCGTGCCGGTGGCATCCGCCCGTCGCCTGGCCGGTGGGCTGCCAGAACCGGAAGTGTTTGTGACCGCGGAACGGGTCGCACGCGGTAAACCAGAACCGGATGCCTATTTGCTGGGCGCGCAGCTGCTTGGCCTGGAGCCGGAAGAGTGCGTGGTTGTTGAAGATGCGCCCGCTGGCGTGCTTTCCGGACTTGCCGCTGGCTGCCACGTGATAGCCGTTAATGCCCCGGCGGATACCCCCCGACTTGAGCACGTAGATTACGTTCTGACTTCCCTCACCGAATTGCTTGTTCAGAAATCGCCGGACGGAATAGTCGAAGTGTTAAGAAAACACTAATCCCATGATTTAACCCCGCATTTGCGGGGTTTTTTTATGGCATTCTCGTCTACATTCAATTCACCAATATTCAGCCATTCAGGGACTCGTTTTGAATTCGGAACTCATTTGGGTGTTGTCGTTGCTGGGGATTGCCGTCCTGCTGTTCGCGACCGGAAAGATGCGTATGGATGCGGTAGCGCTCTTGGTGATTGTTGCTTTTGTGCTTAGCGGAACATTAAGCCTCAGCGAAGCGTTTTCCGGCTTTAGCGATCCCAACGTTATCCTGATTGCCGCGTTGTTCATTATTGGTGACGGGTTGGTACGTACCGGCGTAGCCACCAAAATGGGAAGCTGGCTGGTGGACGTGGCGGGCAGTAGCGAAACCAAAATGCTGGTCCTGCTGATGGTGACGGTGGCCGGATTAGGTGCCTTCATGAGTTCTACCGGCGTGGTGGCCATTTTTATTCCGGTGGTGCTCAGCGTTTCTATGCGCATGAAAATCTCTCCTTCCAGACTGATGATGCCGCTCAGCTTTGCCGGGCTGATAAGCGGCATGATGACGCTGGTCGCGACACCACCTAATCTGGTTATCAACAGCGAGCTGCTGCGTGAAGGGCTGGAGGGGTTCCAGTTCTTTAGCGTGACGCCGATTGGCCTTGCGGTGTTGGTGCTCGGCATCCTTTATATGCTGGTGGTGCGCTTTGCTCTCAAAGGGCAGGGCGATGAAGCAGGAAAAGAGAGCTGGAAGCGCCGTTCATTTCGTGACTTGATTAAAGAGTATCGCCTGACCGGGCGGGCGCGACGGCTGGCTATTCGCCCAGGTTCGCCGATGGTCGGCCACCGACTCGATGATTTGAAACTACGCGAGCGCTACGGGGCTAACGTTATCGGTCTTGAACGGTGGCGCAAGTTCCGCCGTGTTATCGTTAATGTGACCGGCGTGACTGAGTTCCGCGCGCGTGACGTTCTGCTGATCGATATGTCCGCCTCAGACGTTGATTTGCGAGAGTTTTGCAGGGAGCAAATGCTGGAGCCGATGATTCTGCGCGGCGAGTATTTCTCCGATCAGGCGCTGGATGTGGGGATGGCAGAAGTTTCTCTGCTGCCAGAGTCCGGGCTCACTGGGCAGACTTTGCGAGAAATCGCCTTCCGAACCCGCTACGGTCTCAATGTTGTTGGCCTGCGTCGAGACGGTAAGGCAATGGAAGGACTACTTGTGGATGAACCTGTTCAACTGGGTGACATTATGCTGGTGGTCGGCGACTGGAAGCTTATCAACCAGCTTTCACAGCAAAACCGTGATTTCCTGGTGCTCAATCTGCCGGTGGAAGAGCGGGATGCTTCCCCGGCACACAGCCAGGCACCTCATGCGATTTTCTGCCTGGCGCTGATGGTGGCGCTGATGCTGACCGACGAAATACCGAATCCCATCGCCGCGATTATCGCCTGCCTGCTGATGGGCAAGTTCCGCTGTATTGATATGGAAAGCGCCTATAAGGCAATTCACTGGCCGAGCATTATTTTGATTGTCGGGATGATGCCTTTTGCTTTGGCGCTGCAGAAAACCGGCGGGGTGGATTTGATCGTTCATGGGCTGATGGAGTTTGGCGGCGGCTACGGCCCGTATATCATGCTGGTGTGCCTGTTTGTGATGTGTGCGGCTATCGGGTTATTTATTTCTAATACCGCCACGGCCGTATTGATGGCGCCTATTGCGCTGGCGGCGGCGAAATCAATGGGCGTCTCACCTTATCCGTTTGCGATGATTGTGGCGATGGCGGCTTCTGCGGCGTTTATGACGCCGGTATCTTCACCGGTAAACACGCTGGTACTGGGGCCTGGAAACTACAAGTTCAGCGACTTCGTGAAGCTCGGCGTACCGTTTACCGTGATTGTGATGATCGTGAGCGTGGTGATGGTACCGATGCTGTTCCCGTTCTGATATTTACCCTCATCCCGGCCTTCTCCCTGTAAGGGAGAAGGAGAAAACATTATCCTGATTTCGCTTCGGCAGAGGGAAGTGTTTAAAGCGGCGAATCCTGGCTGATTTCATCCAGCGAGAGCTGGAAACTCGGTACAAAGACCTGCATAAAATAATCCATTTCCGCGCTGTGGCGGTCGGCCAGCGTTTTTTCCAGGCGGCTCTTAGCCAGCAGAAACTCGTTGTTTCCTGCCGACAGCTCCTCCAGGCATTTCAGATAAGCGCATAACGCATCGGCCTGCTTCACCAGCGCTTTCTCTTCTTCAGTGTAGTTATGCTCATCGATCAGCGGCGCCCAGATATCGCGAAGCTCTTCCGGCACCATGTCGATCAGCTTCTGCTGCGCAATCTTTTCAATGGCTTTGTATTCGTGTGCGATTTGCGAATTGAAGTATTTTACCGGCGTGGGTAAATCCCCGGTCAGCACTTCACTGGCGTCGTGGTACATCGCCAGCAGCGCGATTCTTTCAGCGTTAACGTTGCCGTTAAACTTACGATTTTTGATAGCGGCGAGGGCATGGGCAACCATGGCGACCTGTAAGCTGTGTTCGGACACATTCTCGGTGCGGACGTTGCGCATCAGTGGCCAGCGGTTAATCAGTTTCAGGCGGGAGAGGTGGGCAAAGAAATGGCTCTGACTCATGACGTTCTCGCGGTTACAACTCGGTGACGTCATTGTGAGGGGAGAAGGGGGACATTGCAAATGCCCCCCGAACGGCTTACTGATGATAATGACCGAGGAAGCGGCCCAGCTTGGCTATCGACATTTCAAGGTCATCAATGCGCGGCAGAGTCACAATACGCACGTGATCCGGCCACGGCCAGTTAAATGCTGTGCCCTGAACCAGCAGCACCTTTTCCTGCAGCAGGAAGTCCAGCACCATTTTCTGGTCGTCATGGATATTAAAACGCTTTGCGTCAATTTTCGGGAACATATACAACGCCCCACGCGGCTTAACGCAGGAGACGCCAGGGATTTCGTTGATCAGTTCCCAGGCACGGTTACGCTGTTCGTATAGACGGCCACCCGGCACGATAAACTCGCTAATGCTTTGGTATCCCCCCAGCGCTGTCTGAATAGCATGTTGGGCAGGGACGTTGGCGCACAGGCGCATTGAGGCCAACATTTCCAGGCCTTCTATATAGCCTTTCGCGTGTTTCTTCGGCCCGTTAAGCACCATCCAGCCCTGACGGAAACCGGCAACACGGTAGGTTTTTGACAGACCGTTGAAGGTAATGGTCAGCAGATCCGGTGCCAGGGCTGCGATCGAGTGATGCTCGGCATCGTCATAGAGAATCTTGTCGTAGATCTCATCGGCAAAGATGATCAGGTTATGCTGGCGCGCAATTTCTACAATCTCTAGCAGCAGTTCTTTCGAGTAAACGGCGCCGGTAGGGTTGTTTGGGTTGATAATCACAATGCCACGCGTGCGCGGAGTGATTTTAGCGCGGATATCGTCGAGATCCGGGAACCAGTCTGAACTTTCGTCACACAGGTAATGCACGGCTTTGCCACTGGACAAAGAAACGGCCGCTGTCCAAAGCGGGTAATCCGGCGCGGGAACCAGCATTTCATCCCCGCTGTTTAGCAGCGCCTGCATAGACTGAACGATCAGCTCGGAAACACCGTTCCCAATATAGATATCTTCCGTAGTGACATCTCGCATCCCGCGCGCCTGATAGTGCTGCATGATGGCTTTACGGGCAGAGAATAGCCCTTTGGAGTCGCAATATCCCTGGGCTGTCGGAAGATTACGGATCACATCAACAAGGATCTCATCCGGCGCTTCGAAACCGAACGGCGCGGGGTTACCGATGTTGAGTTTAAGCACTTTGTTGCCTTCTTCTTCAAGGCGTTTTGCCTCTTTGAGTACCGGGCCACGGATGTCATAACAGACATTATCAAGTTTGCTGGATTTTTCGATGGGGGACATGAAGCTTCGACCTTTGTTGTTAATTTCGCGTCCTGCCGTGGAAGCGCACCGCCACAATGTACTCCTGCTGCAGCAAGATTTGAAGGATGAGACTTTAAGAAACGTAATTTATCTCTGTAGCAGAATGTATAAGCTGCAATGCGATCTTTAAAGTTTTGATGGTTAAATAATCTTATTTTTTATTTTATGTTAGATTAAAAATCTACATTATTGTTTTGATGTAATATTACTCTCTGCTTGACACGCTGTACTAAGCGAGAGGTTCTGTGGATGTAAATGTGTTGTCGCCAAACATAAGGAAAAATTAATATTCATGCCGGGAACATTAAGAAATTAATGAAAAGGTAGTTAAAGAGATGTATATCAAAAGATTGGTTAATGTAATAGATAAATACCTCGGCAATAATTAAGTGTCTTTTATTATAGTCTGTGGCTGACTTCAAAAAACGCTGTAAATAATCAACAAGGTGGAAACCACAAAAAGAGAATAAGATCAGATAATTCGTAATAAGTGTTATAAAACATCATGTTTTACTGTAAGATGGGCTACGAAAAATGGTAGGTTTTGGGTGCCAATGGCTGCGCTAACGGCGTGGTCAAGTCGGCCAATTAAAATATTTTTATTATTATTCAACTGGTTGTGTGTGTTGGTCGGTTTAAGCCTGCCGCTGTACTCCAGCCCGTTAAATAATCATATAAAAGCTTATTAAAAGTCGTTTTTCGGAGCTGATTTACCTTTATAACTCAGGTTTAAAATAGCTGACTGGTAGGATGAGTGAGTGAGTTTTTTCTTATCCTGACCTGCATAATATCCCGTTAGGGCGTGTTTCTGATAATTGTGACATGCCGGGGAATACAAAAATAACAAACAGAAGCGTCGCTAACGTATGCGGCCAAGACTACCGGAGACATTCGGTAAAAGGAATTGCTTTATCTCTTTGATAAATCATAGCAATACAACCAGGGCAGACTCGAAAGAGCAACCTATTAGTGAATAAATTATGATTAACGCAAATCGTCCGATACTGAACCTCGACCTCGATCTGCTGAGGACATTCGTTGCGGTAGCCGATCTCAATACCTTTGCGGCCGCGGCAGCGGCAGTGTGCCGTACTCAATCCGCTGTAAGCCAACAGATGCAGCGCCTTGAGCAATTAGTCGGGAAAGAGCTTTTTGCCCGACACGGCCGTAATAAACTGCTCACCGAGCACGGCATTCAACTGCTGGGCTATGCGCGTAAAATCCTTCGCTTCAATGATGAAGCGTGCTCTTCACTGATGTTTAACAACCTGCAAGGCTCGCTTACCCTTGGTGCCTCTGATGAAACGGCAGATACCATCTTGCCGTTCCTGTTAAACCGTATCAGTTCGGTATATCCCAAGCTGGCGCTGGATGTTCGGGTCAAACGCAATCCATTCATGATCGAAATGCTTAATCAGCATGAGGTCGATCTGGTAGTGACCACATCAAACCCTTCTAACTTTGATGCCATTGCCCTGCGGACATCACCTACGCTTTGGTACTGTGCTGCAGATTATGTCTTTCAAAGTGGGGAAGCGCTGCCGCTGGTTATGCTGGACGATCCAAGCCCGTACCGCGATATGATGCTCGAACATCTTGATGCCAGCCAGACGCCATGGCGTATTTCTTATGTTGCCTCCACGCTTGCTGCAGTTCGTGCAGCCGTAAAAGCTGGGTTAGGCGTCACGGCCAGGCCGGTTGAGATGATGAGTCCGGAACTTCGTGTTCTGGGGGCGTCAGAGGGGCTGCCAGTTCTACCTGAAACTCGCTATCTGCTGTGTAAAAACCCTGAAAGTGGTAATGAGCTGGCGCAGGCTATTTTCAGTGCGCTGGCGACGCCAGAGAACCCTTACCGCTATAACACGGCGGGAAGTGAAGGGGACGACACGTTGCTGGTCGAAGGGGATTTTGAGTAGCAGCAGGTCGACTAGTTCGTAACAAAATATTAAAGATGAAAAATGGGTCATTGGTGGTTTTTTTTACGCCAACGGCCCATTTTTTATGCCTGATTTTCATGGAATCGCGAGGTTGCTCATCTTTTATAACAAATTCAATGTGTTGGCTGTGTGTCTTTTTTTGTTCGTTTTATAAGCAATAATTTCGATTAAAGGCGGACTAATGTTAAAAAACACATAACAATGTTGCTTCTTTTTGAAGTGGATTAACAAAAGCGTGTCTCAGATCAAGAAAATACTCCCTCTTGGGGGGAGGAATAGTTGAGATTTCCTGCCAAAATATAGGGGCTGTTTATCTTTTCACACGGAACGGACACGATTCACCCTCATCTAAATCTGGTCTTTACGCGAGTGTTGATGAGTTTTAACGCATTAAATGTTAATGAATTGCTGTCGGTGTAAATTAATGTGTGGATACTTTTGTTAAAGTTGACAAAAGGTTATAGAAAGGAGTAAAAAACCCCATCAATTGGCTGCCTACGCATTATTTCCGGTAGTTATTGTACGGTTGATTGTTCCTCCCCATGAATCGATGTGGCGTTCATCTGCCAACAAGAGCAGAGAATTTGGCGCCACTTTTGATGAGTAAGCAATGAGTATGTCAACATCCACTGAAGTTATCGCTCATCACTGGGCGTTCGCTGTCTTTCTTATTGTCGCCATTGGCCTGTGCTGTTTGATGCTTGTCGGGGGCTGGTTCCTTGGCGGAAGAGCTAAGGCACGGCACAAAAACACCCCCTTCGAGTCGGGCATCGACTCCGTTGGTACGGCGCGTCTACGTCTCTCCGCCAAGTTTTACCTGGTCGCCATGTTCTTCGTTATCTTTGACGTGGAAGCCTTGTATCTCTACGCGTGGTCAACTTCTATCCGTGAAAGCGGCTGGATTGGCTTCGTCGAGGCCGCAATTTTCATTTTAGTGCTACTGGCTGGTCTGGTTTATCTGGTGCGTATTGGCGCTCTGGATTGGACTCCTGCGCGTTCGCGTCGTGAGAAAATCAACCCGGAAACAGACAGTCTCACTAACCGTCATACGCAGTAAAAGCGAGGCAATAAGATGGACTATACGCTCACCCGCATAGACCCCAACGGTGAGAATGACCGTTATCCCCTGCAAAAGCAGGAGATCGTAACCGATCCCCTCGAACAAGAGATCAACCGCAGCGTTTACATGGGCAAGCTCGAGCATGCCATGCACGACGTGGTGAACTGGGGTCGTAAAAACTCAATCTGGCCATACAACTTTGGCCTTTCTTGCTGCTATGTAGAGATGGTGACCTCGTTTACCGCTGTACATGACGTGGCGCGTTTCGGTGCAGAAGTTTTACGTGCTTCTCCTCGTCAGGCTGACCTGATGGTAGTAGCCGGTACCTGCTTCACCAAAATGGCTCCGGTAATTCAGCGCCTCTACGATCAGATGCTGGAACCTAAATGGGTGATTTCCATGGGTGCCTGCGCTAACTCTGGCGGCATGTACGACATCTATTCCGTTGTGCAGGGTGTCGATAAATTTATCCCGGTTGATGTTTACATCCCTGGTTGCCCACCTCGTCCGGAAGCCTACATGCAGGCGCTGATGCTGCTGCAAGAGTCTATCGGAAAAGAGCGTCGCCCGCTGTCGTGGGTTGTTGGCGATCAGGGCGTTTACCGCGCCAACATGCAGTCCGAGCGCGAGCGTAAGCGCGGCGAGCGTATCGCGGTAACCAATCTGCGGACGCCGGACGAGATTTAATTAGCGCCTGCGGTCAGTAAGCGTCTTTGTATATCAATACTATAAAAGCAAAGGCACTGAGCGCAGTCACCACAGAACCATTTGCAATGGTGAGAACTATGACCGATTTAACCGCGCAAGACGCCGCTATGCCAGCCTGGCAGACAAGGGATCACCTGGATGATCCGGTCATTGGCGAATTGCGTAACCGTTTTGGGCCGGATGCCTTTACCGTTCAGCCAACCCGCACCGGGGTGCCCGTCGTTTGGGTTAAGCGCGAACAGTTACTGGAAGTGGTCGATTTCCTCAAGAAATCACCAAAACCCTACGTTATGCTGTTCGACCTGCATGGCATGGATGAGCGTCTCCGCACACACCGCAACGGTTTACCGGCTGCGGATTTTTCCGTTTTCTACCACCTGATTTCCATTGAACGCAATCGCGATATCATGCTCAAGGTGGCGTTGTCTGAAAACGATCTTAACCTGCCGACGCTGACAAAACTCTTCCCGAACGCCAACTGGTACGAGCGTGAAACCTGGGAGATGTTTGGCATCACCTTTAATGGTCACCCGCACCTGACGCGCATCATGATGCCGCCGACCTGGGAAGGCCACCCGCTGCGTAAAGACTACCCGGCGCGCGCCACCGAATTCGATCCGTTTATCCTGACTAAACAGAAAGAAGATCTGGAAATGGAGGCGCTGACCTTCAAGCCTGAAGAGTGGGGCATGAAGCGCAGCAGCGAGCATGAAGACTTCATGTTCCTGAACCTGGGGCCGAACCACCCCTCCGCACACGGTGCTTTCCGTATCATCCTGCAGCTGGACGGCGAAGAGATCGTCGACTGCGTGCCGGATATCGGCTACCACCACCGTGGGGCTGAGAAAATGGGTGAGCGTCAGTCATGGCACAGCTACATTCCGTATACCGACCGTATCGAGTACCTCGGCGGCTGCGTGAACGAAATGCCTTACGTGCTGGCGGTTGAAAAGCTGGCTGGCATCGTCGTGCCGGAGCGCGTTGAAGTTATCCGCGTGATGCTCTCAGAGCTATTCCGTATCAACAGCCACCTGCTGTACATTTCCACCTTTATTCAGGACGTGGGCGCCATGACGCCGGTCTTCTTCGCCTTTACCGATCGTCAGAAAATCTACGATCTGGTGGAAGCGATTACCGGTTTCCGTATGCACCCGGCCTGGTTCCGTATCGGCGGCGTTGCACACGACCTGCCGAAGGGCTGGGAACGCTTGCTGAAAGAATTCCTCGAGTGGATGCCGAAGCGCCTGGATTCTTATGAGAAAGCCGCGCTGCGCAACACCATTCTGAAAGGCCGTTCTCAGGGCGTTGCAGCCTATACCGCGAAAGAAGCGCTGGAGTGGGGCACCACAGGTGCTGGCCTGCGCGCCACCGGTATTGACTTCGACGTGCGTAAAGCTCGCCCTTACTCCGGCTACCAGAACTTTGACTTCGAAGTCCCGGTTGGCGGCGGCATCAGCGACTGCTACACCCGCGTTATGTTGAAAGTTGAAGAACTTCGCCAGAGCCTGCGCATCCTTGAGCAGTGCCTGAAAAATATGCCAGCTGGCCCGTTCAAAGCGGATCACCCGCTGACCACGCCGCCGCCGAAAGAGCGCACGCTGCAGCATATCGAAACCCTGATCACTCACTTCCTGCAGGTTTCCTGGGGCCCGGTCATGCCGGCCAATGAATCCTTCCAGATGATTGAGGCAACGAAAGGGATTAACAGTTACTACCTGACCAGTGACGCTAGCACCATGAGCTACCGTACCCGTATTCGCACCCCGAGCTTTGCGCACCTGCAGCAAATTCCGGCGGCGATCCGCGGCAGCCTGGTTTCTGACCTGATTGTCTATCTGGGTAGTATCGATTTTGTAATGTCTGATGTGGATCGCTAACTATGCACGATAACCAACAAAACCAGGCTGAAGCTTTTGAGCTGAGTGCGGCAGAGCGTGAGGCGATTGAGCACGAGAAACACCACTACGAAGATGCCCGAGCAGCCTCTATCGAAGCGCTGAAAATCGTCCAGAAACAGCGCGGCTGGGTACCAGATGGTGCCATCTACGCGATTGCTGACGTGCTGGGTATCCCGGCAAGTGACGTAGAAGGTGTGGCCACTTTCTATAGCCAAATCTTCCGCCAGCCGGTTGGCCGCCACGTGATTCGCTACTGCGACAGCGTGGTTTGCCATATCACCGGCTACCAGGGCATTCAGTCTGCTATCGAAGCCAAACTGAACATCAAGCCGGGCCAGACTACGTTTGACGGTCGCTTTACCCTGCTGCCAACCTGCTGCCTCGGGAACTGCGACAAGGGGCCGACCATGATGATTGATGAGGACACTCACAGTCATCTGACGCCGGAAGCCATCCCTGACTTGCTGGAGCAGTATAAATGAAGACGATTATTCGTACTGCCGAAACCCATCCGCTGACCTGGCGTCTGCGCGATGACAAACAGCCGGTCTGGCTTGACGAATACCGTAGCAAAAACGGCTATGAAGGCGCGCGTAAAGCGCTGACCGGCATGGCACCGGATGAAATCGTGACTGCGGTTAAAGACGCTGGCCTGAAAGGGCGCGGCGGTGCAGGCTTTTCCACCGGTTTGAAGTGGAGCCTGATGCCGAAAGACGAATCCATGAACATCCGTTACCTGCTGTGTAACGCCGATGAAATGGAACCGGGCACCTACAAAGACCGCCTGCTGATGGAACAGCTGCCGCACCTGCTGGTGGAAGGCATGCTGATTTCCGCTTTTGCACTCAAAGCTTACCGCGGCTACATCTTCCTGCGCGGCGAGTACATTGAAGCGGCCGCGCATTTGCGCCGCGCAATCGCTGAAGCCACCGAAGCGGGCCTGCTGGGTAAAAACATTCTGGGTTCCGGTTTTGACTTCGAGCTTATCGTACACACCGGCGCCGGGCGTTATATCTGCGGGGAAGAAACTGCACTGATTAACTCCCTGGAAGGCCGCCGTGCGAACCCACGTTCTAAGCCACCGTTCCCGGCATCAAGCGGCGTTTGGGGTAAACCGACCTGTGTAAACAACGTCGAAACCCTGTGTAACGTCCCGGCGATTCTGGCGAACGGCGTGGAGTGGTATCAGGGCATTGGCGGCGGCATGAGTAAAGATGCCGGCACCAAGCTGATGGGCTTCTCTGGCCGTGTGAAAAATCCTGGCGTCTGGGAACTGCCTTTCGGCACAACCGCCCGTGAGATCCTGGAAGAATACGCCGGCGGCATGCGTGATGGCCTGAAATTTAAAGCCTGGCAGCCGGGCGGGGCGGGGACCGACTTCCTGACGGAAGCACACCTCGACCTGCCGATGGAATTTGAAAGTATTGGTAAAGCAGGCAGCCGTCTCGGTACGGCGCTGGCAATGGCGGTAGACCATGAGATCGGTATGGTGCCGCTGGTGCGTAACCTGGAAGAGTTCTTTGCCCGTGAATCCTGCGGCTGGTGTACACCATGCCGCGATGGTCTGCCGTGGAGCGTAAAAATCCTGCGCGCGCTTGAGCGTGGCGAAGGACAGCCGGGGGATATCGAAACCCTGGAGCAGCTTTGCCGCCATCTGGGTCCAGGTAAAACCTTCTGTGCCCACGCGCCGGGTGCCGTTGAGCCATTGCAGAGTGCGATTAAATATTTCCGCGACGAATTCGAAGCAGGCATTGCCAAACAGGATTACGGAAATCTGCGTGCCATTAATGGTATTCAGCCGAACCTGTTAAAAACGCGCTGGTGATAGACAGCTTTTCACCCTCACCCTAACCCTCTCCCTGAGGGAGAGAGGATAGACCGGTGATTTTCCCCCTCTCCTGGGGGAGAGGGCCGGGGTGAGGGCGAAGGTGGTTCGCACAAGAATTTTTGATTAACGCCTGAAGTTATTCAGGCCAACTGGAAGCATGCTGACTATGGCTACGATTCATGTAGACGGCAAAGAATACGAGGTCAACGGAGCAGACAACTTGCTGGAAGCTTGTCTCTCCCTCGGTCTTGATATTCCTTATTTTTGCTGGCATCCGGCGCTGGGCAGCGTCGGTGCTTGCCGCCAGTGTGCGGTGAAGCAATATCAGAACGCGGAAGACACTCGCGGTCGCCTGGTGATGTCCTGTATGACACCGGCCTCCGACGGGACCTTCATCTCTATTGATGATGGCGAAGCGAAACAGTTCCGTGAAAGCGTTGTGGAATGGTTGATGACTAACCACCCGCACGACTGTCCGGTCTGTGAAGAGGGCGGTAACTGCCACCTGCAGGATATGACCGTGATGACCGGTCATAGCTTCCGTCGCTACCGCTTTACCAAGCGTACTCACCGCAATCAGGATCTCGGTCCGTTCATCTCTCACGAAATGAACCGCTGTATCGCCTGTTACCGCTGTGTTCGTTACTACAAAGACTATGCAGACGGTAAAGATCTGGGCGTTTACGGCGCGCACGACAACGTCTACTTCGGTCGCCCGGAAGACGGCACGCTGGAAAGCGAGTTCTCCGGTAACCTGGTAGAGATTTGCCCGACCGGCGTATTCACCGACAAAACGCACTCCGAACGCTACAACCGTAAGTGGGATATGCAGTTCGCACCGAGCATCTGCCAGCAGTGCTCGCTGGGCTGTAACACCAGCCCGGGTGAACGTTACGGCGAACTGCGTCGTATCGAAAACCGCTACAACGGTACCGTGAACCACTACTTCCTGTGCGACCGCGGCCGTTTCGGTTATGGCTATGTGAACCTGAAAGACCGTCCGCGTCAGCCAATTCAGCGCCGTGGCGATGACCTCATTACCCTGAACGCCGAACAGGCAATGCAGGGTGCGGCGGATATCCTGCGCCAGTCGAAGAAAGTGATCGGCATCGGTTCTCCGCGCGCGAGCGTGGAAAGCAACTTTGCTCTGCGCGAGCTGGTTGGCGCCGAAAACTTCTACACCGGTATTGCAGCAGGTGAGCAGGCTCGTCTGCAGCTGATGCTGAAAGTACTGCGTGACAGCGGCATTCATACGCCTGCGCTGCGTGAAATCGAATCTTACGATGCGGTGCTGATCCTGGGTGAAGATGTTACCCAGACCGGCGCTCGTGCTGCTCTGGCCATTCGCCAGGCAGTGAAAGGGAAAGCGCGTGAAATGGCAGCGGCTCAGAAAGTGGCTGACTGGCAGATCGCCGCAATCCTGAACATCGGTCAGAATGCTAAACATCCGCTGTTTGTGACCAACGTGGACAGTACCCGCCTGGACGATATCGCCGCATGGACTTACCGTGCGCCGGTTGAAGATCAGGCTCGTCTTGGTTTTGCGATTGCCAATGCACTGGACAGCAATTCTCCGGCGGTTGAACTGGATCGTGACCTGAAAAACAAAGTGGACGTTATCGTGCAGGCGCTGGCCGGTGCGAAGAAACCGCTGATTGTTTCCGGGACGAATGCCGGTAGTGAAGCGGTGATTCAGGCTGCAGCCAACGTGGCTAAAGCGCTGAAAGGCCGTGGCGCAGACGTCGGCGTGACCATGATTGCTCGCGCGGTTAACAGCGTTGGCCTCGGCATGATTGGCGGCGGTTCTCTGGAAGAGGCCTTGAGCGAGCTGGAAAGCGGCGCTGCCGATGCGGTAGTGGTGCTGGAAAACGACCTCCATCGCCATGCTTCCTCTGCCCGCGTAGATGCGGCTCTGAGCAAAGCCCCTCTGGTAATGGTTATTGACCACCAGCGTACGGCCATCATGGACAAAGCGCACCTGGTGCTTTCCGCGGCAAGCTTTGCAGAAAGCGACGGCACGGTGATTAACAACGAAGGTCGCGCCCAGCGTTTCTTCCAGGTTTATGACCCGGCTTACTACGACACCAGCGTGACGATGTTCGAAAGCTGGCGCTGGCTGCACTCCCTGCACAGCACCGTGCAAAGCCGTGACGTTGACTGGACGCAGCTTGACCATGTGATTGACGCCTGCGTGAAGGTATTGCCTCAACTGGCCGGTATCAAAGATGCCGCGCCGGATGCTTCCTTCCGCATTAAAGGCCAGAAACTGTCCCGTTCTCCTATCCGTTCGAGCGGACGTACCGCCATGCGCGCCAATATCAGCGTGCACGAACCGCGTCAGCCGCAGGATAAAGACACGATGTTTGCCTTCTCTATGGAAGGGAACAACAGTCCGCTAGCCGACCGTCAGCAGATTCCGTTTGCCTGGGCACCAGGCTGGAACTCCCCGCAGGCATGGAACAAATTCCAGGCTGAAGTGGGCGGTCATCTGCGCCATGGCGATCCTGGCGTACGTCTGATCGAAGCTTCTGAAACGGGTCTGGACTACTTCACTTCCGTGCCGGATACCTTCCATGCGGAAGAGGGCAAATGGCGTATCGCGCCGTACTACCACCTGTTTGGTAGCGACGAGATGTCCCAGCGTTCTCCTGTGTTCCAGAAGCGTATGGTTGAGCCTTACATCAAGTTGAACCCGGCCGATGCCGCGAAGCTTGGCGTTAACGCCGGAAGCCTGATCTCCTTCAGCTACGAAGGCCAGACGCTGAGTCTGCCACTCCAGCTGTCCGAAGGTCTGGTTGCAGGGCAGGTTGGTCTGCCGATGGGGATGCCGGGAATTGCGCCAGTGCTTGCCGGTGCTCGTCTTGAAAATCTGCAGGAGGCTGCGCAATGAGCTGGCTGACACCGGAAGTTATCGACATTCTGCTGAGCATCCTCAAAGCGGTTGTCATTCTGCTGGTCGTGGTGACCTGTGGGGCATTCATGAGCTTCGGCGAACGTCGCCTGCTCGGTCTGTTCCAGAACCGCTACGGACCGAACCGCGTAGGCTGGGGTGGTTCGCTCCAGCTGGTTGCGGACATGATCAAGATGTTCTTTAAAGAGGACTGGATCCCTAAGTTCTCTGACCGCGTAATCTTTACGCTTGCACCAATGATCGCCTTCACCTCGCTGCTGCTGGCCTTTGCTATTGTGCCGGTCAGTCCAAGCTGGGTGGTTGCAGACCTTAACATTGGGATCCTGTTCTTCCTGATGCTGGCTGGCCTGGCGGTGTACGCCGTGCTGTTCGCTGGCTGGTCCAGTAATAACAAATACTCCCTGCTTGGTGCGATGCGTGCTTCCGCGCAGACCCTGAGTTATGAAGTGTTCCTGGGGCTTTCCCTGATGGGCGTGGTGGCGCAGGCCGGTTCCTTTAATATGGCCGACATCGTCAACAACCAGGCACATCTGTGGAACATCATTCCGCAGTTCTTCGGCTTCGTGACCTTCGCGATTGCCGGCGTTGCGGTTTGCCACCGTCACCCGTTTGACCAACCGGAAGCCGAGCAGGAACTGGCCGATGGTTATCACATCGAATATTCCGGTATGAAGTTCGGTCTGTTCTTCGTCGGGGAATACATCGGCATCGTCACCGTTTCTGCACTGATCGTGACGCTGTTCTTTGGTGGCTGGCATGGCCCGTGGTTACCACCGTTCATCTGGTTCGCGCTGAAAACCGCGTTCTTCATGATGATGTTCATTTTGATTCGCGCCGCACTACCTCGTCCGCGTTATGACCAGGTGATGTCCTTCGGCTGGAAAGTTTGCCTGCCGCTGACGCTTATCAACTTGCTGGTGACCGCCGCGGTCATTCTTTACCAGGCACCATAAGGGGTGAATAAACCATGACATTGAAAGAGTTAGTGGTTGGTTTCGGCACCCAGGTACGCAGTATCTGGATGATCGGCATGCACGCTTTCGCCAAACGCGAAACCCGCATGTATCCGGAAGAACCAGTGTATCTGCCGCCGCGCTACCGTGGCCGTATCGTACTGACGCGCGACCCGGACGGTGAAGAGCGCTGCGTTGCCTGTAACCTGTGTGCGGTAGCCTGCCCGGTAGGCTGTATTTCTCTGCAGAAAGCCGAGATGAAAGACGGTCGTTGGTATCCGGAGTTCTTCCGCATCAACTTCTCACGCTGCATCTTCTGTGGCCTGTGTGAAGAAGCGTGCCCAACCACCGCGATTCAGCTTACCCCGGACTTCGAACTGGGTGAGTACAAGCGCCAAGATCTGGTGTACGAGAAAGAGGATCTGCTGATCTCCGGTCCGGGCAAATACCCGGAATATAACTTCTACCGGATGGCAGGTATGGCAATCGACGGCAAAGATAAGGGCGAAGCGGAAAACGAAGCCAAGCCTATCGACGTCAAAGGCCTGTTACCTTAAGGAGTCAGGAATGGAATTCGCTTTTTATATCTGCGCCATTGTGGCCGTCCTGACGACCCTTCGGACGATTACTCACACCAATCCGGTACATGCGCTGCTGTACCTGATCATCTCGCTGTTGGCGATCTCCGGGGTGTTTTTCTCCCTCGGGGCATACTTCGCCGGTGCGCTGGAGATCATCGTGTACGCCGGGGCTATCATGGTGCTGTTCGTCTTCGTGGTGATGATGCTTAACCTCGGTAACGCGGTTCAGCAGCAGGAGCGCGAGTGGCTGAAGCCGCAACTGTGGATCGGGCCTGGCGTCCTGTCTGCAGTTCTGTTGGTGGTTCTGATTTACGCCATCCGCACCGTTAACGACCAGGGTATTGATGGCACTTCCATCGATGCTAAGCAGGTCGGTATCGCGCTGTTCGGGCCTTACGTTCTGGCGGTGGAGCTGGCCTCCATGCTGCTGCTGGCAGGCCTGGTCGTTGCGTTCCACCTGGGTCGTGAAGACCGTGCCGGTGAGGTGCTGAGCAATCGCCCTGCTGACATGGCCGTGAGAAGAAAAACGGAGGAGAACGTATGATCCCGCTGCAACATGGACTGATCCTCGCCGCCATTCTGTTCGTGCTGGGACTGACCGGTCTGGTCATCCGTCGCAACCTGCTGTTCATGCTGATCAGCCTGGAAGTGATGATTAATGCCGCCGCGCTGGCCTTCGTGGTTGCCGGCAGCTACTGGGGCCAGGCTGACGGTCAGGTGATGTATATACTCGCGATTAGCTTAGCTGCTGCCGAAGCCAGTATTGGCCTCGCGCTGTTACTGCAGCTCCATCGTCGTCGCCAGAATCTGAATATCGATTCAGTAAGTGAGATGCGTGGATGAACCTTCTCTGGTTAACCATTGTTCTGCCATTGATTGGCTTTTTACTGTTGGCATTTTCCCGCGGCCGCTGGTCAGAAAACCTGTCTGCCACCATCGGGATGGGCTCTGTAGGTCTGGCGGCGGTTGTCACCGCCATTGCCGGGGTTGATTTCTTTAACAACGGGCAGCAGGCGTTCACTCAGCCGCTGTGGACCTGGATGGCGGTCGGTGATTTTAACATCGGCTTCAACCTGGTGCTGGACGGCCTGTCCCTGACCATGCTTTCTGTGGTTACTGGCGTCGGCTTCCTGATCCACATGTTCGCTTCCTGGTACATGCGCGGTGAAGAGGGTTACTCCCGCTTCTTCGCCTACACCAACCTGTTCATCGCCAGCATGGTGGTTCTGGTCCTTGCCGACAACCTGCTGCTGATGTACCTCGGTTGGGAAGGCGTGGGCCTCTGTTCTTACCTGCTGATCGGCTTCTATTACACCGATCCGAAGAACAACGTGGCGGCAATGAAAGCGTTCGTGGTGACTCGTGTTGGGGACGTGTTCCTGGCCTTCGGCCTGTTCATCCTCTACAACGAACTGGGCACGCTGAACTTCCGCGAAATGGTCGAGCTGGCACCGCAGCACTTCGCTGCCGGTAACCAGATGCTGACCTGGGCAACCCTGATGCTGTTAGGCGGTGCGGTCGGTAAATCTGCACAGCTTCCGCTGCAAACATGGCTTGCGGATGCGATGGCGGGTCCAACCCCGGTTTCTGCACTGATTCACGCGGCCACCATGGTTACCGCGGGCGTCTATCTGATTGCCCGTACCCATGGTCTGTTCCTGATGACCCCGGAAATTCTGCATCTGGTCGGTATCGTTGGTGCCGTTACGCTGGTGCTGGCAGGCTTTGCCGCGCTGGTACAGACTGACATCAAACGCGTACTCGCTTACTCCACCATGAGCCAGATTGGCTACATGTTCCTGGCGCTGGGCGTGCAGGCGTGGGATGCGGCAATCTTCCACCTGATGACCCACGCGTTCTTTAAAGCGCTGCTGTTCCTGTCATCCGGTTCGGTGATTCTGGCGTGCCATCACGAACAAAATATCTTCAAAATGGGTGGTCTTCGTAAGTCCATTCCGCTGGTATATGTCTGCTTCCTGGTTGGGGGCGCGGCGCTGTCCGCTCTGCCGTTGATTACCGCAGGCTTCTTCAGTAAAGATGAAATTCTTGCCGGTGCGATGGCGAACGGCCACATCAACCTGATGGTTGCGGGCCTGGTCGGGGCGTTTATGACCTCGCTCTACACCTTCCGCATGATTTTCATTACGTTCCACGGTGAAGAAAAAATTCACGCTCACGCAGGGAAGGGGATTACCCACCACCTGCCGCTGGTTGTTCTGCTGGTGCTGTCCACCTTCGTTGGCGCAATGATTGTGCCACCGCTGCGCGGCGTCCTGCCGGAAACAACTGAACTTGCGCACGGCAGCGTGCTGACCCTGGAGATCATCTCCGGCGTCGTCGCCATTGCCGGTATCCTGATTGCCGCTTTCCTGTGGCTGGGCAAACGTACTCTGGTGACGTCGCTTGCGAACAGCGCACTGGGGCGTTTCTTCGGTACCTGGTGGTTCAATGCCTGGGGCTTCGACTGGCTGTACGACATGATTTTCGTCAAGCCGTTCCTCGGTATTGCGTGGCTGCTGCGCCGTGACCCGCTGAATGCTTTGATGAACATTCCGGCAGTTCTCTCCCGCTTCGCAGGCCGCGGCCTGCTGGTGAGCGAGAACGGTTACCTGCGCTGGTATGTTGCGTCCATGAGTATCGGTGCCGTTGTGGTTCTCGGCCTGCTGCTGGTTCTGCGTTAACAGGATTTCTTCCATCCCCCTCTCTCGCGAGAGAGAGGGTCGGAGCGAGGTTTAAAACCTCCTCTGGCCCTGGGAAGTGAGCGATGTTTAAGAATTATTTTGACTTAGGGACTCAAACGCCATGCTATTACCCTGGCTAATACTAATCCCCTTTATCGGCGGCTTCTTCTGCTGGCAGACCGAACGCTTCGGCGTGAAAGTGCCACGCTGGATTGCGCTGATCACCATGGGGCTGACACTGGCACTGTCTCTGCAATTGTGGTTGCAGGGTGGCTATTCTCTGACGCAGTCGGCGGGCTTGCCGCAGTGGCAGTCAGAATTCATTCTGAAATGGATCCCACGTTTTGGCATTAATATTCACCTGGCGCTCGACGGTCTGTCGCTGCTGATGGTGGTACTGACCGGCCTGCTCGGCGTGCTGGCGGTACTCTGTTCCTGGAATGAAATCGAAAAATATCAGGGCTTCTTCCACCTCAACCTGATGTGGATCCTCGGTGGCGTTATCGGTGTGTTCCTTGCCATCGACATGTTCCTGTTCTTCTTTTTCTGGGAAATGATGCTGGTGCCGATGTACTTCCTGATTGCGCTGTGGGGCCACAAAGCCTCCGACGGGAAGACGCGTATTACCGCTGCAACCAAGTTCTTCATCTATACCCAGGCAAGCGGCCTGGTGATGTTGATTGCTATCCTGGGTCTGGTGTTTGTGCACTACAATGCGACCGGCGTATGGACCTTCAACTATGAGCTGCTGCTGAAAACGCCTATGTCCCACGGCGTACAGTGGCTGCTGATGCTGGGCTTCTTTATCGCTTTCGCGGTAAAAATGCCGGTGGTTCCTCTTCACGGTTGGCTGCCGGATGCGCACTCCCAGGCACCAACGGCGGGTTCCGTTGACCTCGCGGGTATCTTGTTGAAAACCGCGGCCTACGGCCTGCTGCGTTTCTCTTTGCCGCTGTTCCCTGAAGCGTCCGCTGAGTTTGCACCAATCGCCATGTGGCTGGGTGTCATCGGCATCTTCTACGGCGCGTGGATGGCCTTTGCACAGACCGACATTAAACGCCTGATTGCCTATACCTCCGTTTCCCACATGGGCTTCGTGCTGATTGCTATCTACACCGGCAACCAGCTGGCTTACCAGGGCGCGGTGATTCAGATGATCGCTCACGGTCTGTCCGCAGCGGGTATGTTCATCATCTGCGGTCAGCTTTATGAGCGTCTGCACACGCGTGACATGCGCATGATGGGCGGCCTGTGGAACAAAATTAAATGGCTGCCGGGTCTGTCGATGTTCTTCGCTGTTGCCACGCTGGGTATGCCAGGGACCGGTAACTTCGTCGGTGAATTCATGATCCTGTTCGGCAGCTTCCACGTTGTGCCGGTCATTACGGTGATTTCAACCTTCGGTCTGGTCTTTGCCTCGGTTTACTCCCTGGCGATGCTGCACCGTGCTTACTTCGGGAAAGCTAAGAGCGAAATCAGCGATAAACAACTGCCTGGCATGTCCATGCGCGAGTTCTTTATCATTCTGTTGCTGGTGGTGCTGTTAGTTCTGCTGGGCTTCTTCCCGCAGCCGATTCTGGATACCTCGCATTCTGCGATGAGCAATATTCAGCAGTGGTTTACCAGTTCACTTTCTACTACAAGGCCGTAATTCGCCATGACAATAACTCCTCAACATTTGATCGCGCTGCTACCGCTGTTGATCGTCGGATTGACGGTGGTGGTTGTGATGCTCTCCATTGCGTGGCGACGCGACCATTTTCTGAATGCTACGCTGTCGGTTATCGGCCTTAACGCCGCGCTGATTTCACTGTGGTTTGTCGGTCAGGCAGGGGCGATGGATGTCACCCCACTGATGCGCGTTGACGGCTACGCCATGCTTTACACCGGCCTGGTGCTGCTGGCGAGCCTGGCAACCTGTACCTTTGCTTATCCGTGGCTGCAGGGCTATACCGACAACCGCGAAGAGTTCTATCTGCTGGTTCTGATTGCTGCCCTGGGCGGTATTCTGCTGGCTAATGCGAACCACCTCGCGGCGCTGTTCCTCGGCATTGAGCTGATCTCTCTGCCGCTGTTCGGCCTGGTCGGCTACGCATTCCGCCAGAAGCGTTCTCTGGAAGCGAGCATCAAGTACACCATTCTGTCAGCGGCGGCTTCGTCCTTCCTGCTGTTCGGTATGGCGCTGGTATACGCTGATTCCGGTAGCCTGTCGTTTGTTAGCCTCGGTAAGAGCCTGGCGGATAACATGCTGCACGAACCTCTGCTGCTGGCGGGTCTGGGCCTGATGATTGTTGGTCTTGGCTTCAAGCTCTCTCTGGTGCCGTTCCACCTGTGGACGCCAGACGTATACCAGGGCGCACCTGCGCCGGTTTCCACCTTCCTGGCAACCGCCAGCAAAATCGCTATCTTTGGCGTGGTGATGCGTCTGTTCCTCTACGCACCAGTGGGTAATAGCGAAGCAGTACGCGTCGTGCTGGGAATTATCGCCTTCGCGTCAATCCTGTTCGGTAACCTGATGGCGCTGAACCAGTCCAACATCAAGCGTCTGCTGGGTTATTCGTCAATCGCTCACCTTGGCTACCTGCTGGTGGCGCTGATTGCGCTGCAAACCGGCAATATGTCGATGGAAGCGGTAGGCGTTTATCTGGCCGCTTACCTGTTCAGCAGCCTGGGCGCGTTCGGCGTAGTTAGCCTGATGTCCAGCCCGTACCGTGGCCCGGATGCCGACTCACTGTTCTCCTACCGTGGCCTGTTCTGGCACAAGCCGGTGCTTTCGGCAGTGATGACCGTGATGATGCTTTCCCTGGCGGGTATCCCAATGACCCTGGGCTTCATCGGTAAGTTCTACATCATTGCCGTGGGCGTTCAGGCTCATCTGTGGTGGCTGACCGGCGCAGTGGTTCTGGGCAGCGCCATCGGCCTGTACTACTACCTGCGTGTGACCGTGAGCCTGTATCTGAGCGCGCCTCAGCAGCTTAACCGCGACACCCCATCTAACTGGGCGCTGACTGCGGGCGGCGTGGTGGTGCTGATCTCCGCCCTGTTGGTGCTGCTGCTGGGTGTTTATCCGCAGCCGCTTATCAGCCTGGTGCAGTTAGCGCAGCCGCTGATGTAATCGGGTTAACAAAACCGTTCAAAAACCGCCACTTGCTGGCGGTTTTTTTATGAGCTTAGCTTTTGGCCAGTTCAAGGATAAAATCCAGAAAACAGCGGGTGCGTGCGGCGGGATTGATGCGTGAAGGGTAGTAAGCATAAAGCGGAAAACGCTCGTCCGGCCAGTCGGGAAACAAATCTACCAGCTGTCCTTTCTTTACCAAATCGCCGGAGCCAAACGTCATCATCTGGGCAATCGCGTGCCCGCTCAGGCAGGCTTCGTGCAAAGTGCGGGCATCATTCAGCGTCAGGCGTCCGCTGACCGGGACTTTGATCACTTCTCCTTTGCGATGAAACTCCCATTCAAACGGCCTGCCGGTTTCCGGATCGCGGAAATGAATGCAGGTATGCCCCAATAACGCTTGCGGTGTTTCAGGCCTTCCGTGCCGCGCCAGATAGGCGGAGGTGGCAACCGTCATGATGCGAGTCTCCAGCAGCTTGCGTGCTACCAGCGTGCTATTCCGGGGCACACCAAAGCGAATAGCGAGATCGAAACCATCGCCAATCATATCCCCCAGCCGATCGCTTGTTACCAGATCGAGTTCAAGATCGGGATAGCGGGACATAAACGTTTCCAGTTGAGGCCCCAGAATCAAGCTGGAGAAGAACGGATCGATGTTGACCCGAAGTCTGCCGGTAATAGCCTTCGTTGAGAGCGATGCGGAACTGGTCACGTCCTCCAGCGCAGCCAGCAGCGGCAGGATCTGACGATAAAACTCTTTGCCTTCTACGGTTAATGCCACCGCTCGGGTGGTGCGGTCGAAAAGGCGGATACCGAGGCGTTTCTCCAGTCTGGCAATTGCCCGACTGACCCCCGGTGGGGACATATTGATCACTTCCGCGGCGGCGGCAAACGTGCCGCTTTCCACTACGGCGGTAAACACGGACAGACCATCAAAGGTCCGATCGTTGAAAATCATATTAGTGCTCCGCAGTCATCAGTGAATTGTCTATGGTGCTATCGATACAACATAGCTGCATCCGCATAATGCCGTCCACACCCTGTGGTGGGATCTCAAACTGGAGAAACATTATGTTCGCAATTACAGGTATTACCGGACAAGTTGGCGGCGCACTGGCAGAAGCATTGCTTGCTCAAGGACATGAGATTCGGGCCATCGTCCGCTCTGAAGCTAAGGGACAACCCTGGGCACAGCAGGGCGCAGGTGTTGCGCTGGCTGAAATGCACGATGGCGAAGCGCTGGCAGAAGCCTTCACTGGGGCCGAAGCGGTCTTTATCCTGCTGCCGCCGGTATTCGATCCTTCAGGGAATATGGCTGAACCAAGAGCCCATATCGCGGCCATCAGACATGCATTGCTTACTGTGCGCCCGCAGCACGTAGTCTGTCTTTCTACCATCGGGGCGCAGGCCACGCAGCCAAACCTGCTGAATGCACTGGGGTTGATGGAAAAAGAGCTCACGGATGTTTGTGATTCCGTCGTGTTCCTCCGCGCGGGCTGGTTTATGGAGAACTTCCTCTGGGATGTGGAAAGTGCCAAAGAGACCGGGACTATCTACAGCCATCTGCAGCCGCTGGAGCGTGTTATCCCGATGATTGCTACCGTCGATATTGGCCAGCTTGCCGCCGAATTATTGACTCAGCCAGAACCAGGAACCCGCATTGTGGAGCTGGAAGGCCCGCAGCGCTACAGCCCGCAGCTGGCAGCCGAAGCGTTCTCTCAAGTTCTGGGGCAGCCGGTAACGGTCAAAGCCGTTCCGCGTGCAAACTGGGAGGCAGATTTCCTTGCTCAGGGCATGAAAAACCCGCTCCCACGCATGAGGATGTTGGACGGCTTTAACGAAGGCTGGATTGATTTCACCGGCGACACGGTGAAAGGTGCCACGCCTCTGGAAACTGTGCTAAAACAGTTGCTTGAGCGGCACCAGTAACCCGCAGGTGGCGCCTGAATCAAAAGGAGTTTTTCAATGCTTAACTGGCAGGATTTACACCATTCTGAACTGAGCGCCACCGATCTCTATGCTCTTTTGGCCCTGCGCTGCGAAGTCTTTATTGTCGAGCAGCGCTGTGCGTATCTGGATGTTGATGGCGAGGATTTGGTGGGGGAGAACCGCCATCTCCTGGGCTGGCGGGACGGCAAACTGATTGCCTATGCCCGCATTCTTAAAAGTGATAACGAGCTGGAGCCGGTAGTTATTGGCCGGGTTATTGTTGATGCGTCGGTACGAGGTGAAAAGCTTGGGCAACAGCTCATGACCCAGGCGCTTGCGGCCTGCCAGCGCCAGTGGCCTGACCGTGCAATTTACCTGGGCGCTCAGGCGCATTTGCAGGCTTTTTATGCCCAGTTTGGTTTCCAACCGGTCACCGAAGTGTATGACGAAGATGGCATCCCCCATATTGGGATGGCCAACAGCAAGGCGGGCGAAACCTGTTGATGTTGTCTATAGTTAGCGGACGAGAAATTTTTTAACACGGAGAACAGTGATGCAACCGTATGAATCTCGTCTCGATGATGACCTTGCGCTCTTGAGCGACACGCTTGAAGAAGTGCTTCGCGCCTCCGGCGACCCGGCGGACCAAAAATACATTGAGCTAAAGGAAAAGGCCGAACAGGCGCTGAATGAGGTCAAAGCGCGTATCAGCAATGCTTCCGACACTTACTATTACCGCACCAAAAAAGCGGTCTACCGTGCCGATGATTATGTGCATGAAAAGCCCTGGCAGGGTATTGGCATCGGCGCTGCCGTCGGACTGGTGATTGGGCTTTTGCTCCGTCGATAATCTTGACCGCGCCTGAAAATGGCAAATAAAGAATCTTACCCCCTGGGTAGGATTTTTTTTTGTGGTAACGACCACGTATAATCAGGGGTTTTTACGGAGCGTGAGGTAAACGTGAATTCAGTAGCCGTCGCACTGCAGCAAATGCAGCAGGAATTAGCAGGGGAATTTGCGGATAAGCCGGGCCTTCAGCGCCTGTGTGTGCCGGTCACGCTGAGTGACGCCTCCGATCCTCTCGCCTGGCTCACGGCCCAGTCACGGTATCCCCAATTTTACTGGCAGCAGCGCAACGGTAACGAAGAAGTTGCTGCGCTGGGCGCATTATTGCGTTTTTCTGCGCTGGAAGATGCCCAGACTTTTCTGCAGTCTCACCCGGAACAACCTTTTCTGCGCGTCTGGGGATTAAATGCCTTCGATCCGTCCCACGGTTTTCTGTTTCTCTCCCGCCTGGAATGGCGGCGTGTAGGCGGGGAGGCGTTTCTTTGGCTGCATCTGTACAGCGAAACTTCACTGAAGCAGGATGCGATAGCGGCTGCCGCGTTTATTGAGCAACTCCTGCCGGCGAAATTGCTCCCGCAGCTCAATCTCAAATGTCTCGGTGAAACCCATCTGCCGGAGCAGCCTGAATGGCACCGCCTGGTGGATCAGGTGGTCAGCGCCATCAGCCAGAAAGCGCTGGATAAAGTCGTGCTCGCCCGGGCCACCGATCTGGCGTTCTCCTCCCCGGTTTCTGCCGCAGGGTTTATGGCCGCCAGCCGCCGGATTAACCTGAACTGCTACCATTTCCTGATGGCGTTTGATGCGAGAAATGCCTTTCTTGGCTCCAGCCCGGAGCGCCTGTGGCGAAGAATCGACGATGCGCTGCGAACGGAAGCTCTGGCCGGAACGGTGGCAAACCATCCTGATGATGCTCAGGCCGCTAAACTAGGCCAGTGGCTGCTGAAAGATGACAAAAACCAGCGTGAAAATATGCTGGTGGTCGAAGATATCTGCCAGCGCTTGCAGGCTGCGGTTGGTGCACTGGATGTGCTGCCGCCGCAGGTTATGCGGCTGCGCAAAGTTCAGCATTTGCGTCGCTGCATCTGGACGCAGCTCAAGCGTCAGGACGATGCGCTTTGCCTTAAACAGCTGCAGCCCACCGCCGCCGTGGCGGGGTTACCGCGTGAGCTGGCTCGGGAATTTATTGCCGAGAATGAGCCTTTTGAGCGTGAATGGTACGCCGGTTCGGCGGGTTATCTGTCCCGCCATCAAACGGAGTTTTGTGTGGCCCTGCGCTCGGCAAAAGTGAGGCATACCGGCGTTCGCCTTTATGCCGGGGCGGGCATTGTCGCCGGCTCGGTTGCCGCAGAAGAGTGGCAGGAAATTGAAAATAAAGCGGCCGGTTTGAAGACGTTGCTGATCGGCAGTGATAACTGAATAAGCTATTCACGACGCAAATCAATTTAACCCTTGCCATAGTATTTATAATCGATAGTCGAAATTGACTGCGGACAATATTATGTCGATAAGCTCATTTAACCGCCGCTGGGCGGGCGTCATACTCGAAGCATTAACCCGACATGGGGTACGACATGTGTGTATCGCGCCCGGCTCCCGCTCCACGCCGCTGACGCTCAGCGCGGCGGAAAACCGCAGTTTCATTTGCCATACTCACTTTGATGAACGCGGCCTGGGCCATCTGGCGCTTGGGCTGGCGAAGGCCAACGGCGAGCCGGTGGCAATCATCGTGACCTCCGGTACCGCCGTGGCCAATCTTTATCCTGCCGTGATAGAAGCCGGGCTGACCGGCGAAAAGCTGATTCTACTGACGGCCGATCGCCCGCCCGAACTGATTGATTGCGGTGCAAACCAGGCGATTCGCCAGCCGGGGCTGTTTAGCTCCCATCCTTCCGCTGTACTTAACCTGCCTCGTCCAACGCATGATATTCCCGCCAGCTGGCTGGTCTCTGCGATTGACAGCGCCGTCGGTCAGCTCAACGGGGGCGCACTACATATCAATTGCCCCTTTGCCGAGCCGCTTTATGGTGCGCCGGATGATACCGGCGTCGACTGGCAAAACCAGCTCGAAGGCTGGTGGGAGGGCAACACGCCCTGGCTGCGTGAAGTGCACGAAAACGCGGTGCCGAAGCAAAGAGACTGGTTCTTCTGGCGGCAAAAGCGTGGCGTGGTGGTGGCAGGCAGGCTTTCTGCCAGCGAAGGTGAGCAGGTTGCGGCCTGGGCGCAAATGCTAGGCTGGCCGCTCATTGGCGATGTACTTTCGCAGACCGGGCAGCCGTTGCCGTGTGCAGACCTGTGGCTGAGCAATAGCCAGGCCGTGACTTGTCTTGAACAGGCGCAAATTGTCATCCAGTTTGGCGGCAGCCTGACTGGAAAACGGGTGCTTCAGTGGCAGGCCGCCTGCAGGCCGGAAGAGTACTGGCTGGTGGACAAGCAGCCCGGGCGTCTTGATCCTGCCAGTCACCGTGGTCGCCGTCTGGTCGCCAGCGTCGAAGCCTGGCTGGAAAAACATCCGGCAGAAAAACGCCTGCCCTGGGCCGAAGCGTTAACGTCTCTGGCCTGGCAGACGCTGGAAAAGGTTGAACAAGGCACCCGTGAATTTGGCGAGGCGCAGGTTGCCCAGCGCCTGCCGCAGTTGCTGCCGGAAGGCGGCCAGCTATTTGTGGGCAACAGTTTAATTGTTCGTTTGATCGATGCTTTCGCCCAGCTTCCCGTTGGGTATCCGGTTTATAGCAATCGAGGTGCGAGCGGCATTGATGGTCTGTTGTCTACCGCCGCAGGCGTTCAAAGGGCAACGGCGCGCTCCACGCTCGCGATAGTCGGCGATATTTCGGCGCTTTATGATCTTAATGCCCTGGCACTGCTGCGCCACGCCTCTGCGCCGTTTGTGCTGCTGGTGGTCAACAATAACGGTGGCCAGATCTTCTCACTTTTGCCGACGCCTGCCGAAGAACGTGAGCGTTTTTACTGTATGCCGCAAAACGTGAATTTCTCCCACGCTGCCGCCATGTTTGAGTTGGGTTATCAAAACCCTGAAACCTGGCAGGCGCTTGAAGAGGCCGTTCGTCGGGCCTGGTTGCGCCCTGGGGCGACGGTGATTGAAATTAGCGTGCCGGAAACCGCCGGTGCTCAGACGCTGCAGCATTTGCTGGCCCTGGTTAGCCAGGCATGATCCTTCATGCCGTGCCGCATTCGGGCCACCTTTCAACTCAGCCGTGGATAGTCTGGCTGCACGGTTTTCTTGGTAGCCATCATGAGTGGCAGGCGCTTGAGCCGCACTTTTCCGACTGGCCGCAGCTGTGCGTGGACCTGCCCGGCCACGGTGGTTCCACCGATGTTCACGTGCAGAGTTTTGCCGAGGTTGATAGCGCGTTACGAAATACCCTCAAACATCACGGCATACATCACTATTGGCTTGTCGGCTACTCCCTGGGCGGGCGCATCGCGATGTATCACGCCTGTCAGCCTGAGTCGAAAGGGCTGCGTGGCCTGGTGGCAGAAGGCAGCCACCCTGGCCTGAGAAGTGGGGCAGAGTGCGAGGCGAGAGCGCTGAACGATGCCCATTGGGCGCAGCGTTTGATGCACGAAGATATCCAGACCGTGTTGAACGACTGGTATCAGCAGCCTGTTTTCCGTTCTCTCAGCCGTGCACAACGCACTGACTTAGTTGCCCTGCGTGCACAAAACAATCCTCAGGCGTTAGCCCGAATGCTGGAAGCGACTTCGCTTGCCCGGCAACCCGATTTACGCGAACAGCTCGGCCAGCTTGCCGTGCCGTTTCATTTCATTTGCGGTGAACGAGACGAAAAGTTTCACGCCGTTGCCACCGAGCTGAGCTGTTCTCTGACCTTGATTTCAAGGGCCGGACATAACGCCCATCGTGAAGCTCCCGCCGCGTTCAGTTCCGCTCTGTTAACCCTCTTTCGTCAATATGACCTGTAAGGATCTTTCATGATTTATCCTGATGAACAAATGCTTTATGCCCCGATTGAATGGCTGGATTGCTCCGAAGGTTACACCGATATTCGCTACCACAAATCCAGCGATGGCATCGCCAAAATCACCATCAACCGCCCGGAAGTTCGTAATGCGTTTCGTCCACTGACCGTCAAAGAGATGATCAATGCCCTGGCCGATGCTCGCTATGACGACAACATCGGCACCATTATTCTGACTGGTGAAGGGGAAAAAGCCTTCTGTGCGGGTGGCGACCAAAAAGTGCGTGGTGACTACGGCGGCTATCAGGACGCAAGCGGCGTGCATCACCTGAACGTGCTCGACTTCCAGCGCCAAATTCGCACCTGCCCTAAACCAGTTGTGGCGATGGTGGCGGGTTTCTCCATCGGTGGCGGCCATGTGCTGCACATGATGTGTGACCTGACCATCGCGGCCGAAAACGCCGTGTTTGGCCAGACGGGCCCAAAAGTCGGTTCATTTGATGGTGGCTGGGGCGCTTCCTACATGGCGCGTATTGTCGGCCAGAAAAAAGCGCGCGAGATTTGGTTCCTGTGCCGCCAGTACGACGCGAAAGAAGCGCTGGATATGGGCCTGGTGAATACCGTTGTACCGATTGCCGATCTGGAAAAAGAGACCGTGCGCTGGTGCCGCGAAATGCTGCAAAACAGCCCGATGGCGCTGCGTTGCCTCAAAGCGGCGCTGAATGCCGACTGCGATGGTCAGGCCGGGCTGCAGGAACTGGCCGGGAACGCCACGATGCTGTTCTACATGACCGAAGAAGGCCAGGAAGGGCGCAACGCGTTTAACCAGAAGCGCCAGCCGGACTTCAGCAAATTTAAACGGAACCCGTAATGCGTAGCGCGGCGCTGTGGCGTTTTCAAATCCCGATGGAGGCTGGCGTAGTGCTTCGCGACCAGCGTCTCAAATTTAGAGATGGGCTGCTGGTGCGCCTGACATCAGGCGAGCGTAGCGGATGGGGGGAAATTTCCCCTCTGCCGGGATTTAGCCAGGAAACACTCGCGGAGGCTCAGGCGCAGGTCGAACGATGGCTTGAACAGTGGCTGGCAGATGAATCGACTCCGTTGCCCGAATTGCCGTCGGCCGCCTTTGGCCTGAGCTGTGCGCTGGCTGAGGCTGAAGGTACGCTGCCACAGGCCGCTGACTATCGCGCTGCCCCGCTGTGTACAGGCGATCCGGACGAGCTGATCCTGGCGCTGGCCCAAATGCCGGGTGAAAAAATCGCGAAGGTGAAAGTGGGGCTGTACGAAGCCGTTCGCGACGGCATGGTGGTTAATTTATTGCTTGAAGCCGTGCCTGAACTTCGCCTGCGTCTGGATGCTAACCGCAGCTGGACGCCGCTCAAGGCGCAGCAGTTCGCCAAATACGTCAACCCGGATCACCGCTCGCGCATTGATTTTATCGAAGAACCGTGCAAAACCCGCGAGCAGTCCCGAGAGTTCAGCCGGGAAACGGGGATTGCTATTGCCTGGGACGAAAGCCTGCGGGAGGCGGATTTTACTTTCACCGCTGAGCCGGGCGTTTCGGCAGTGGTGATCAAACCGACGCTTACCGGTAGCCTGGACAAAGTGCGCGAACAGGTTACGGCGGCAAACCGTCTGGGGCTGAAAGCGGTGATCAGTTCCTCCATTGAGTCCAGCCTCGGTTTGACTCAACTGGCCCGCATCGCCGCCTGGCTCACGCCGGGAACCTTGCCTGGGCTGGATACTTTGTCCCTGATGCAGTCTCAGCTTGAGCGCAGCTGGCCCGGTAGTCCGCTACTTTGCGTCACCGCAGACCAGCTCGAGCGTATTCGATGATCTTTCCCGACTGGCCGTGGCGTCACTGGGCCGACGTCAGGGGCACGAGTGTTGCGCTTCGTCTTGACGATGAGCTCTTAACCTGGAAAACGCTTTGCCAGCGCGTGGATGCACTGGCGGGAGGCTTTCGCCAGCAGGGCCTAAAAGAAGGTGACGGCGTTGCGCTTAAAGCGAAAAATGGCCCGCAAACGCTGCTCGCCTGGCTGGCGTTATGGCAGTGCGGGGCGCGCATTCTGCCGTTAAATCCTCAACTGCCTGATAGTTTGCTGGCGCAGCTTTTACCGTCACTGACGCTGAGCTACGGGTTAACTTTGCCCGATGGCTCTTCGCTGCTGGGATTAACGCCACTGCGGCTGGCGGAGGCAGAGCCCTGGCGCGAAACCTGGTTGCCATCGCGTTTTGCCTCAATGACGCTGACCTCTGGTTCAACCGGGTTACCCAAAGCGGCCGTGCATACATGCTCGGCGCACCTTGCCAGCGCGGCGGGGGTACTGGCGATGATGGATTACGGCCAGGACGATAGCTGGCTTTTGTCTTTGCCGCTGTTCCATGTCTCCGGGCAGGGAATTCTCTGGCGCTGGCTGTATGCTGGCGGCCAGTTGGTGATATCGACCGCTCAGTCGATAAATGAGGCGCTACGTGGATGCAGCCACGCTTCCTTAGTGCCAACTCAGCTGTGGCGGTTGCTGGAGAAACAGGAACCTCTGGCGTTGCGCGAAGTGCTCCTTGGCGGGGCAGCCATTCCCGTTGAACTGACGCAGCAGGCCGAAGCGCGCGGGGTGCGTTGCTGGTGTGGTTATGGCCTTACCGAACTGGCCTCTACGGTTTGCGCCAAACGCGCCGACGGTCAGCCAGATGTAGGTGCTCCGTTGCCGGGCCGTAAGGTAAAAATCGTCGATGAAGAAGTGTGGATACAGGCGGATAGCCTGGCCAGCGGCTACTGGCGGGACGGGCAGCTTATTCCTCTGGTGAACGAGCAGGGCTGGTTTGCTACCCGCGATCGGGGCGTTTTACATTCGGGCCGCCTGACGATCGTCGGGCGTCTTGATAACCAATTTTTCAGCGGCGGGGAGGGTATCCAGCCGGAAGAGGTTGAGCGGGTAATTGCCGCGCATCCAGCGGTTCAGCAGGTGTTTGTGGTACCGGTTTTCGATGTTGAATTTGGACAGCGACCCGTTGCCGTGGTTGAGATTAGTGCAGGATGTGAGTTTAACGACATTGCCGCCTGGCTTGATGGAAAACTGCCCCGTTTTCAGCGGCCCGTGCGCTGGTTAACGCTGCCGCAGGAGTTAAAACAGGGCGGGATTAAAATATCCCGCCGCAGGCTGATTGAGTGGGTTGCAGGGGCATAACCCCTGCAAGGTATTACTTATTGTTCTTCAGTGCCTGAAGTGCATTTGCCACCCCGGCACCGTATTCAGGATGTACCTGGCTGAACAGGCAAATCTGACGGTTCTGAATGCTTTCCGGGACGTCTTTCATATCACCCGCAATGCGCGCAAACATACGCTGATGCTCTTCATCGCTCAGCAGGTTATACAGCGCGCGCGGCTGGCTGAAGTAGTCGCTATCTTCCCGATGGTTCCAGTGGTCGGCCGCGCCTTCCAGGCTCAACGGCGGCTCGCTGAAATCTGGCTGTTCCTGGAAAACGTTAAAGCTGTTTGGCTCGTAGGTTGCGCCATTGCCGCTGTTGCCGTCCACCCGCATAGCACCGTCGCGATGGTAGTTGTGGAACGGGCATTTTGGCGCGTTCACCGGGATTTGATGGTGGTTCACGCCCAGGCGATAGCGATGCGCGTCGCCGTAGGAGAACAGGCGGCCCTGTAGCATACGGTCCGGCGAGAAGCTAATACCTGGCACAACGTTGGCCGGAGACATCGCCACCTGTTCAACGTCAGAGAAGTAGTTTTCCGGGTTGCGGTTCAGTTCCAGCACGCCCACTTCCATTAATGGATAGTCGCCGTGAGGCCAGACTTTGGTCAGATCAAACGGGTTGTACGGCGTTTTTGATGCTTCGGCTTCCGGCATAATTTGCACGAACAGCGTCCAGCGAGGGAAGTCACCGGCCTCAATGGATTCGTACAAATCGCGCTGGGAGCTTTCGCGGTCTTCTGCGATCAGGCGGCTGGCTTCATCATCCATCAGGTTCTCAATGCCCTGCTGGGATTTGAGGTGGAACTTCACCCAGAAACGCTGATTGTCGCTATTGATAAAGCTGAAGGTATGGCTGCCGAAACCGTGGATGTGACGATAAGAGCGCGGTAAGCCACGATCGCTGAAATCAATGGTCAGCTGATGAAGGGCTTCTGGCAGATGCGAGAAGAAATCCCATTTATACGTAGGGTTACGCAGGTTGGTGCGCGGATCGCGTTTGACGACGTGGTTCAGGTCCGGAAACTTCAGCGGATCACGGAGATAGAACACCGGCGTGTTATTGCCCACCAGATCCCAGTTGCCTTCCTCGGTATAAAACTTCATGGAAAAGCCGCGAATATCTCGTTCAGCATCCGCCGCGCCGCGCTCACCTGCCACGGTGGAGAAGCGCAGGAAAAGCTCTGTTTTTTTGCCGATTTCTGAAAATAATTTTGCCCGGGTGTAGCGGGTAATATCATGGGTGACGGTGAAATGGCCAAATGCGCCAGAGCCTTTAGCGTGCATGCGGCGCTCAGGGATCACTTCGCGGTCAAAGTGGGCGAGTTTTTCAAGGAACCAGACGTCCTGAAGCAGCATCGGGCCACGTGGGCCTGCGGTAGCAACATTGTTGTTGTTCGCAACGGGTGCGCCTGCGCCGGTTGTTAATCCTTTCTTGCTCATTAATGCCTCCTTGGTAGCCAGGTTTCACAGTAAAAAAGCGTTTATTTAAATCCGTTATTTTACTGTGCTTATTATTCGCCTGCTCAATGTGTCATTTGGCGCTACCCGGTTGCATTGATCTTGTCACACAAAAAGGTGTCTTTTCATTTTCTTACAATCAAGGAAATATTGGCATTTTCCAGCGTGTTAATAAGATAATGCGCCACGCCATCCAATGGCATTTTTGAGGGTAGCCCTTTTTCTTTTTCAGGAACCAAGGAATGAATAAATTACTTTTAGCCGGCGGCGCGGGTTTGCTGCTGGTTTCTGCAGGTGCCAGCGCAATTGGCGTGAGTGCTGAAGTCGGTAAGGAATACACTAATCTCGGCGTGGGTTTTGGCACCGAAAGCAGCGGCATCGCGGTAACCGGTAACTATGCGCATAACGACGACAACGGTGATGCCGTAGGCCTTGGCCTCGGTTTTAATATTCCTCTGGGGCCGATGATGGCAACCGTAGGCGGTCGTGGCGTTTACCTGCATCCGAAAGATCGTAAAGAAGGCTATGCGGTTGCGGCAGGTGGCGGTCTGAGATGGCCAATCACGCCTGATATTGCCGTATTTGGCGATTACTACTACTCCCCGGACTCTCTGTCCAGCGGCGTGAAGGACTACAAAGAGGCCAGCGCCGGTGCAAGCTGGAACTTTATGCGTCCGTTCTCGGCGCAAGTTGGCTACCGCTACATTAGCCTCGGCGGCAAAGACGGCGATCGTACTGATACCGTTGCCGACGGCCCGTATGTGGGCGTGAGCGCCAGCTTCTAATCCCTCAACGCGGCGCTTAGCCGCGTTTTTTATGCCTGCCGTTCTTTGGTGCCTGCGCTATAGTGGGGCGTTCCCCTGCTGCGGAGTAAAAGATGTTAAAAGTAGAAATGCTGTCCACTGGCGATGAAGTGCTGTATGGGCAAATTACCGATACCAATGCGGCCTGGCTTGCCGACTATTTCTTTAATCAGGGGTTACCCATGTCACGCCGCAATACGGTCGGCGACAGTCTGCCTGACCTGGTTGCCGTGCTGAAAGAGCGAAGCCATGAAGCCGATGTGCTGATTGTTAACGGTGGCCTGGGGCCAACCAGCGATGATTTAAGTGCACTGGCGGCGGCTACGGCGGCGGGCGTTGAGCTGGTTGAGCACGTGGAATGGTTAACCTATATGGAGCAGTTTTTTGCCGAGCGTGGGCGGGTGATGGCACCGAGCAACCGTAAGCAGGCGCAAATTCCGGCCAACAGTGAAATGATCGACAATCCCGTGGGTACCGCCTGCGGCTTTGCATTGACCTTAAACCGCTGCCTGATGTTTTTCACCCCCGGCGTACCGTCAGAATTTAAGGCGATGGTGGACAAACAAATCATGCCCCGGCTGCGTGAACGTTTTACGCTTCCCGAGCCGCCAATATGCCTGCGTTTAACCACCTTTGGGCGCTCCGAGAGCGAGCTGGCGCAATGTCTTGATCCGCTGGCGCTGCCGGAGGGGGTGGTGATGGGTTATCGCTCATCGATGCCCATCATTGAGCTTAAACTGACCGGCCCGGCCAGCCAGCGTGAAGCGATGGAGGCCGTCTGGCCGGAAGTTCGCCGTGTAGCAGGGGAAAGTCTGATTTTTGAGGGTACCGAAGGGCTTCCTGCACAAATAGCACGTCGCCTTGCTGAGCGTTCTCTCACCATCGCGATTAGCGAACAGTTTACCGGGGGCCTTCTGGCGCTGCAGTTAAACCGGGCGCAGGCCGCACTTCGGGCGAGCCGTGTTTTACCGCAGGCAACTGAAACATTGGCTGAGGCGTTAGCGTCCAGCGCAGAATTGCGACTGAACCAACAGAGCAGTCTGGCTCTGGTGATTTCTGGCGAAGAAGGGCAGCAGATTAATTTTGCGCTCTCCACGCCAGACGGCACTTTTGGCCTGGGCGTGAAGTTTGGAACCAGCCGCCACGCGCTGGCAATACGCCAGGAAGTCTGCGCCATGATGGCGCTTAATGTGTTGCGCCGCTGGTTCAACGGCCAGCCGCTGGAAAGCGAGCACGGCTGGATTAATGTCTTAGAGTCGGGCAGCCTCTAAACTTCAGGCGAGCGCCCGGGCCAGCAGCGTAATCGGGTGCTCGCAGCGTTTGCTGGTCGACATTTCTATCTGCCATTTACAGGTTTCGCAGTCCGTTACCACCAGGTCTACGCCGCTCTCTTCAATTTGCTGAAACAGCGGGGCGCCGATGCGCTGGGACGTTGGGTAATTCTCCTTTTTAAAACCATAGGTGCCGGCAATGCCGCAGCACTGGGAGTCCAGCATCACCAGTTCCACGCCGGGAATGCGGCGCAGCAGCTCAATGGAATAAAGCGTCCAGCCCATTTTCTCCATATGGCAAGGCGTATGGTAAGCGATACGCAGCGGCGTGTTTTTTAACGGTAGCGTTCTGCCATCCTCTTCCAGCAGTTTCCAGATATAACGCGTGGCGAGCTCAATCTGTTCGCGAACCGGAGCTGTGTCGATGCCAAGAATATGCGGATATTCATCGCGCAGCGTGAAGGTACAGGTTGACGAAGACGCAATGACCGGCAGCCCGCGCTGTATCACGGCCTCTTCCAGCGAGCTGGCATTTACCCTTGCCTGTTTCTTTGCCTTTTCGATAAAGCCGTTGGCGATAAGCGGCACGCCACAACATTTTTCTCTTTGCAACAACTGGACGCCGATGCCCATCGCGTTAAGCACTTTGACCATGTCTTTGCCGAGCTGCGGATGGTTGTAATTCACGAAACAGCCGTGGAAGAAAGCAACCTGTTGCGGGAAGCTGGCCTGGTGCGCCGCCTGGCGTCGATACCACTGGCGGAAGGTACCGAAAGAATATTTGGGCAACTCGCGGTGGGAATCAATTTTCAGGGTTTTATCCAGCAGCTTGCGTACCGGCTTCATACCGGTAGTGGCGTTGATCAGCGGAGCGAAAGGTGTGGAGAGCGTACCGAGTAAATCCGTATGGCTGAGAATCGCATCCCGCAGCGAAGGTTTATGTTCGCCATATTTGGCCCTTGCGCGCTGAATAATATCGCCAATTTTGACCTCGGACGGGCAGGAGACTTCACAGCGCTTGCAGTTGGTGCAGTATTTTAGCGCGTCGTCATAAAGCGAGGGATCTTTCAGGCGCAGCCTTTCCCCGTCGGGCCCGGCCTGTTTTGGCCCTGGATATTCCGGGCGAACGCGGCTGACCGGGCAGGCGGTGGTACAGACCGTGCATTTAATACAGCTTTCAAAGCTGGTTTCATCAAGCAGGTTCATGGCAAGCCTCCGCTGCAACAAGGATTTGATCGGCCACACAGAGCGCCGTGAGCATCGATACGCCGGCCCCGCATCCCTGCTGAATAGGATCAAAGCCTCCCAGCACCGAGCCAATAGCGTAGAGATTTTTAGTGTGTTCCCCGTGGTGAGACGGCTGGAAGTGGTTATTCACGGTGAGACCAAACTGCAGCCACGGCTGCGGCGTAAAGAAATCTGTCTTACTCCAGGCGGCTCGCTCGGCCTGGATGTTCACGTCCAGCCCAAAGATAGGCTCGATGACGTGTTGCCGGGTAGCCTCCAGCCCGCCGCTGAAAAAGCTGCCGCTGGCCAGGATGACATGCTGGGTCCGCAGCGGTACTTCACGATGATTTTTGGTGAACAGGGCATGGATGCAGCCTTGTTCAAGCTGAGCGCCGGTTACGGCATCACCGGGCATAATAAGCCCGCCCAGAGTCTGAAAACGGCGGCGGAGCGCATTGTGTAGCCTCATCCCAAGTACCGAAGGCGGCAGGGTTGGCAGGAGTTTTACCGGCACACCGAGAGCCTGTTCAACGGCTATCACCGTTTGGGCTTCCAGGTCCAGGCAGGCGGGCAGAATCATGGCCTCGCCGCTGCCCAGCAGCAGCCTGAGTTCATCCACCAGCGTTGAGAGGTTTTCCGGCAGATCCAGTACCCGGGCGATGTTTACGGCCCGAAACTCGCTTGGGTTGTTACGTAATACATCAAGCACGGGCAGGGTAAGCTCGGCGACGTGCACGTTACAACCGGTGGCAGACAGTGAGCCCGCCACCAGTTCTGCCTGAAAATCCAGGAAGCCAGCAATATTAATCACCGTCACTTTTTTCCAGGGCAACGGCGCCTGCGGCACTTCCGGCGGGCTGAGCCAGCTGGCTCTTTGCTTGCCCAGCGGCGTGATTCTGAGGTGATTCTGGCGGTGATGCCCCACCAGCGGAATGCCAGCCCTGGCCAGCAGTTGTTCACTCTCTGCGGCAAGCGCCAGCACGTTATCTTTGCCCATCAGGCTGTAGGGATGCTGAGGCGCTTGCCCGGCCAGGTTTTCCAGTGCGGCCTCTGGTTGGTGAACGGGAGTGCCGTCCGGTAACGTCGAAAGCAAATCCAGTGAACCAGAAGAAAAATGCAGCGCGCTTTGCCCTCGGCTGACGATGGCGCAACGCTGGCCGCTCTCCGCCAGTTTTATGCCGGCTGTCAGTCCGGCCAGGCCGCTGCCAATGATAATCGTGTCAAATTTCATCCCTGTTCTCCGTTGTCCAGGCCGCACAATCCCTGGTAAACCCAGGCGGTAAATTCGCTTTCTCGCAATGCATTCCCCCAGGCGACAGGCCGAACGCCCTTCCAGCGTTCGTTGAGGAAGTGAGAGAGTTGCTCCAGCGATTGGGCAGGCGTAGTGAGCTGGAAGCGTTGCAGGAGACCGGCTGCCCGGCAGGCGCACAGCTCGCCCTGGCAGGTGCCCATGCCGACACGCGTTCTGCGGCGCAAATCTCCCTGGTTTTTTACACCAAGGGCATCAATGGCATAGCGCACTTCGCCGGTGGTGACGGCTTCGCATTCGCACACCAGGCTGTTGCTGAGTCGGCTGTTATTGAGCAGCCGCGTTGCGCGGTCACCGTGCCGCCAGACTGCGGAGCCGCGAATTGTTGGCGGTAAGGAGATAACTTTCCCCAGCGTTTGCTCCGCGGTGTGCTCGGAGCCCGGCAGCGACGCCGAAGCCGTCGAGCAGGGCATGGTGTTCCCTAAACGCTCGCAAACCAGGTCCGTTGCCCACTCCGCCATCAAGCGGTAGGTCATCAGTTTCCCGCCGGTAATGGTGATGAAGCCATCCATGCCGTCGCGTTTCGCGTGGTCCAGCAGCACAATTCCTCGGCTGACGCTGCGCCCGGTAGGATCGTTGTCGCTGGCAACCAGAGGCCGGACGCCAGCGTAGGCCCGAAGAATGCGCGTTCGGCCAAGCACCGGAGCCAGTTTTTCCCCTTCACGAATCAGCGTGTCCACTTCATCCGGCGTGACGTACATGTTGTCGATTTGGTCGTAGCCGATATGTGTCGAGGTGGTTCCGATAAGCGAGATGGTATCGCCGGGCACCAGAATATCGGCGTCTGCCGGTTTGCGGCAGCGGTTGATGACCATGTTGTTGATGCGGTGGCCGAGGATCAGTAATGCTCCTTTGGCCGGGAACATTTTTACGCTGAGATCGGCGTATTCTGCGATGCGCTGCCCCCAGATCCCTGCGGCATTTACCACCATTGGCGCCCGGAATTCACCTGCCTGGCGGGTAAGATGGTTGAAGACGCGCACGCCGCAAACGCGGGAGCCTTCACGAATCAGGCCGGTGATTTCGCAACCCGTCAGCACTTCTGCCCCGTGTTCTTTGGCATCAAGCATGTTAGCGGCGGTGAGGCGGAATGGATCGACCGTGCCATCCGGGACGCGCACCGCGCCGAGAAGCGATGGATTGGCTGACGGCTCCAGCCGTAATGCCTCTTTGGGATCCAACGCTTCTGCTGGAATACCGGCCTGGCGACAGGCGGCGATAAACCCGCTTTGGAACGCCAGATCATCTTCCGGCAGGGTGATAAACAGGCCATCCGTGGGCTCGATACAGTGGCGGGCAATTCGCCGCAGAATGCGGTTTTCTTCGATGCATTCTTTGGCGGATTCCCCGTCGGTGACCGCATAGCGTGAGCCGCTGTGAAGCAGGCCGTGATTGCGGCCGGTGGCACCCGTCGCGATGTCGTGGCGTTCAAGCAGCAGAACTTTTAGCCCGCGGCGGGCGCAGTCTCGTGCTATGCCAGCCCCGGTCGCTCCTCCGCCGATGATTATCACGTCCGTTTCTCTGCTCACATAGCGCTCCTTTATCCCCTTTTTCATTACCGTTATTCAGCCATAAAGAAAGTGTGGAATGTTTGATTGCGAGCAAATTCGAGCAATAAACGAAAATTATTAATAGAAATATGCACTATTTCGCCTTTTTGTAATAAAAATGTAACATTGTGTGCGATGTTTCACAGTAAATACGCGCACAGATAACTACCATGCGCTCGCAAAAGAACATTTGGCAGGAGCCGTTTGCTCCCGCCGCAAATCCAGGCCACGGAGGCTCGTATGCTTAGTATCTTTAGACCTGCCGCGCACCAGGCGCGTTTGCCAAAGGAGCAGATAGACCCGACCTATCGCCGCCTGCGCTGGCAAATCTTCATGGGCATCTTTTTTGGTTATGCCGCTTATTATCTGGTGAGGAAAAACTTTACCCTTGCGATGCCGTATCTGGTGGAGCAGGGCTTCTCCCGAGGCGATCTCGGTTTTGCACTTTCCGGGATTTCGATCGCTTACGGATTTTCGAAATTCATCATGGGTTCGGTCTCTGATCGCTCTAATCCGCGCGTATTTCTACCCGCCGGGCTGATTCTTGCCGCCGCCGTGATGCTGTTTATGGGCTTTGTGCCGTGGGCAACGTCCAGCATCGCAATCATGTTTGTGCTGTTGTTTGCCTGTGGCTGGTTCCAGGGCATGGGATGGCCGCCGTGCGGGCGCACCATGGTGCACTGGTGGTCGCAGAAGGAGCGTGGGGGCATTGTTTCCGTCTGGAACTGCGCCCATAACGTCGGCGGCGGTATTCCTCCGCTGCTGTTCCTGCTGGGGATGGCGTGGTTTAACGACTGGCATGCGGCGCTGTACATGCCCGCTTTCGCCGCCATCATTGTGGCGATTATCGCTTTCGGTTTAATGCGCGACACGCCTCAATCCTGCGGCCTGCCGCCGATTGAAGAGTACAAAAACGACTACCCGGACGATTACAGCGAGAAAGCGGAAGAAGAGCTGACGGCTAAGCAGATCTTCATGAAGTACGTCTTCCCTAACCGTCTGCTGTGGTACATCGCCATTGCCAACGTGTTTGTCTATTTGCTGCGTTACGGCATCCTGGACTGGTCGCCAACTTACCTGAAAGAAGTGAAGCACTTCGCGTTGGATAAATCCTCGTGGGCCTACTTCCTTTATGAATACGCGGGTATTCCCGGCACGCTGCTGTGCGGCTGGATGTCGGACAAGGTGTTCAAAGGTAACCGCGGCGCGACAGGCGTGTTCTTCATGGTGCTGGTGACAATTGCCACCGTGGTTTACTGGCTCAACCCGCCGGGCAATCCGGGCGTGGATATGGCCTGTATGATCGTTATCGGCTTCCTGATTTACGGCCCGGTGATGCTGATTGGCCTGCATGCGCTTGAGCTTGCACCTAAGAAAGCTGCAGGGACGGCAGCGGGCTTTACCGGCCTGTTTGGCTACCTGGGCGGCTCGGTCGCGGCCAGCGCGATTGTCGGCTACACCGTGGACTTCTTCGGCTGGGACGGCGGCTTTATCGTGATGATTGGCGGCAGTATTTTGGCCGTGCTGTTGCTGATTGTGGTGATGATTGGTGAGCGTAAACACCACGATGAAAAAATGCTGAAAAACGGCTAAGGAAAACACCATGAAACTGATGGCAAAATCTTTACTGGCGGGTGTGGTGCTGGTGGCAACCAGCAGCGTCTTCGCCCAGACGACGGACAAAATCGTGATTGCCCACCGGGGTGCCAGCGGCTACCTGCCCGAGCACACGCTGCCGGCGAAGGCGATGGCCTATGCTCAGGGCGCGGATTACCTTGAGCAAGACCTGGTGATGACCAAAGACGACAGACTGGTGGTGTTGCATGACCACTATCTGGACAGGGTGACCGACGTCGCGAAGCGCTTCCCGGATCGGGCACGTAATGACGGGCGTTACTACGCCATCGACTTTACGCTGGCGGAAATCAAGTCCCTGAAGTTCACCGAGGGCTTCGACATTGTTAACGGCAAGCAGGTGCAGACTTATCCGGGGCGTTTCCCGATGGGTAAATCCGACTTCCGCGTGCACACCTTTGAAGAAGAGATCGAGTTTGTTCAGGGGCTGAACCATTCCACCGGGAAAAATATTGGCATCTACCCTGAGATAAAAGCGCCGTGGTTCCACCATCAGGAAGGTAAGGATATTGCGGCGAAAACCCTTGAGGTGCTGAAGCAGTATGGCTACACCAGCAAGCAGGATAAGGTTTATCTTCAGTGTTTTGATGCCGCCGAACTGAAGCGCATTAAAAACGAGCTTGAGCCGAAGATGGGCATGAACCTTAACCTGGTGCAGCTTATCGCCTATACCGACTGGAATGAGACTCAGGAAAAACAGCCGGACGGCAAATGGGTGAACTACAGCTACGACTGGATGTTTAAGCCTGGTGCGATGAAGCAGATTGCCCAGTATGCCGACGGCATTGGCCCGGACTACCATATGCTGGTGGAGAAGGCGTCAACCAAAGGGAACGTGAAGCTCACCGACATGGTGACCGAAGCGCACGCCAGCAAATTGACCGTGCATCCTTATACGGTGAGGGCGGACGCGCTGCCGGACTACGTGAGCGATGTGAATCAGCTGTACGACGTGCTGTATAATCAGGCAGGCGTGGATGGGCTGTTTACTGACTTCCCGGATAAGGCCGTGCGGTTTCTGAATAAGCCGTAATCGCTAATGAAAAAGGCCGCATTTGCGGCCTTTTTTACATCACTACATCTCGAGTTCGATATCTCCCCGCGCTTTGCAGCAACAGGGGAGAATTTCACCGGGCTGGATAAACGCCAGCGGCTCGGTCAGCCACTGAACTTCACCCGCCAGCAGCTTAGTGCGGCACGAACCGCAATAGCCTTCCCGGCACTGATACTCTACGCAGACTTTGTGTGACTCCAGCGCCGCCAATAGCGAAGGGTGTTCCTCTTCGCTCATCAACTGCGCGCCGGTAATGCTGAGCGTAATGCGGCCCATTGTTTACAGCTGGAAGTTGCTCAGATCGTCGGTATCGACTTCCGAGTCAATCTGGCCCACCAGGTAGGAGCTGACTTCCACTTCCTGCGGCGCAACCTGAACGTTGTCGGACACCAGCCACGCGTTGATCCACGGAATCGGGTTAGAGCGAGTCTGGAACGGCAGGTCAAGGCCCACAGCCTGCATGCGGATGTTGGTGATGTACTCCACATACTGGCAGAGGATGTCTTTGTTCAGGCCGATCATCGAGCCGTCGCGGAACAGGTAATCTGCCCACTCTTTTTCCTGCTGAGCGGCCAGCACGAACAGGTCGTAGCATTCCTGGCGGCATTCAACGGCGATTTCCGCCATTTCCGGATCGTCTTCGCCGCTGCGCATCAGGTTCAGCATATGCTGGGTGCCGGTCAGGTGCAGAGCTTCGTCACGGGCGATCAGCTTGATGATTTTGGCGTTACCTTCCATCAGCTCGCGCTCGGCAAAAGCGAAGGAACAAGCGAAGCTCACGTAGAAGCGAATCGCTTCCAGGGCGTTAACGCTCATCAGGCAGAGGTACAATTGACGCTTCAGCGCACGCAGGTTCACGGTGACGGTTTTGCCGTTCACGTTGTGCGTGCCTTCGCCCAGCAGGTGCCAGTAGCTGGTCATCTCAATCAGGTCGTCGTAGTAGCCAGAGATGTCTTTGGCGCGCTTGAGGATTTCCTGATTGGTGACGATATCGTCGAAGACGATCGCCGGATCGTTCACGATGTTGCGGATGATATGGGTGTAAGAACGAGAGTGAATGGTCTCGCTAAACGCCCAGGTTTCCACCCAGGTCTCCAGCTCAGGAATGGAGATCAGCGGCAGCAAAGCGACGTTCGGGCTGCGGCCCTGGATGGAATCCAGCAGCGTCTGGTACTTCAAGTTGCTGATGAAGATGTGCTTCTCATGCTCCGGCAGCGCCTGGAAGTCGATACGGTCGCGGGAGACGTCTACTTCTTCCGGGCGCCAGAAGAAGGAGAGCTGCTTTTCAATCAGCTTTTCGAAGATGTCGTATTTCTGCTGGTCGTAGCGCGCGACGTTGACCGACTGGCCAAAGAACATAGGCTCGGCGAGCTGATCGTTTTTCGTCTGTGAAAAAGTAGTGTAAGCCATTATTTGTATTCCGTTATTTTGTTTCCCCTCACCCTGACCCTCTCCCTAAGGGAGAGGGGACTGGCACGGGGCCGGGATAAGCAGAGGTGAGGGAAAAACGACAATCAGATTTTACATGCGCCGCTTTCGCAGCCATCGTCCTGGATGGAAGGCGCCAGGTCATCCTGAGTGTCTTCCGCGCCGTCACGGGTGTTTTGATAGTACAGGGTCTTCACGCCGAATTTATAGGCGGTGAGCAGATCCTTCAGCAGCTGCTGCATTGGCACTTTGCCTGACGGGAAGCGCGTTGGGTCGTAGTTGGTGTTGGCAGAGATCGACTGGTCGATAAACTTCTGCATCAGGCCAACCAGCTGCAGATAGCCGTCGTTGCTCGGCATTTCCCACAGCAGTTCGTAGTTGTTTTTCAGCGCTTCATAATCCGGCACAACCTGGCGCAGGATCCCGTCTTTGGACGCTTTAATGCTGATGTGGCCGCGCGGCGGCTCGATGCCGTTGGTGGCGTTGGAGATCTGCGAAGAGGTCTCGGACGGCATCAGGGCAGAAAGCGTGGAGTTGCGCAGGCCGTGAGTTTTGATGGACTCACGCAGGCCTTCCCAGTCCAGATGCAGCGGCTCGTTGCTGATGGCATCCAGATCTTTCTTATAGGTGTCGATTGGCAGGATGCCTTTTGCATAGGTGGTTTCATTGAACCACGGGCAGGCACCTTGCTCTTTCGCCAGCTCGTTTGACGCTTTCAGCAGGTAGTACTGAATGGCTTCGAAAGTCTTGTGCGTCAGGTTGTTTGCGCTGCCGTCGGAGTAACGTACGCCGTGCTTCGCCAGATAATAGGCAAAGTTAATCACGCCGATACCCAGGGTACGACGGCCCATGGCGCCGCGTTTTGCCGCCAGAATTGGGTAATCCTGGTAGTCGAGCAGGGCGTCGAGCGCGCGAACGGCCAGCACGGCCATCTCTTCCAGATCGTCCAGGCCGTCAATCACGCCAAGGTTGAACGCGGACAGCGTACACAGGGCGATTTCGCCGTTTTCATCGTTGACGTCGTCCAGCGGTTTGGTCGGCAGGGCGATTTCCAGACACAGGTTGGACTGGCGCACCGGGGCAATCGCCGGGTCGAACGGGCTGTGGGTGTTGCAGTGGTCAACGTTCTGGATGTAGATACGGCCGGTGGAGGCACGTTCCTGCATCATCAGGGAGAACAGTTCCACCGCTTTCACGCGCTGTTTACGGATGCTGTCGTCTTTCTCGTACTTGGTGTACAGGCGTTCGAACTCGTCCTGGTCTGCGAAGAAAGCGTCGTACAGTCCCGGCACGTCAGACGGGCTGAACAGGGTGATCTCTTCGCCCTTCAGCAGGCGGGTGTACATCAGCTTGTTGATCTGTACGCCGTAGTCCATGTGGCGCACGCGGTTGCCTTCCACACCACGGTTGTTTTTCAGCACCAGCAGGCTTTCTACTTCCAGATGCCACATCGGGTAGAACAGCGTTGCCGCCCCGCCGCGCACGCCGCCCTGGGAGCAGGACTTCACCGCAGTCTGGAAGTGCTTATAGAACGGGATACAGCCGGTGTGGAACGCTTCACCACCGCGAATCGGGCTGCCCAGTGCACGAATGCGGCCGGCGTTGATACCGATGCCAGCGCGCTGGGAAACGTATTTCACGATCGCGCTGGAGGTGGCGTTGATAGAATCCAGGCTGTCGCCGCACTCGATCAGTACGCAGGAGCTAAACTGACGGGTCGGGGTGCGCACGCCGGACATGATTGGCGTAGGCAGGGAAATCTTGAAGGTGGACACCGCGTCGTAGAAACGTTTCACGTAGCTGAGACGGGTTTCACGCGGGTAGCCGGAGAACAGGCAGGCGGCGACCAGAATATAGAGGAACTGCGCGCTTTCGTAGATTTCACCGGAGACGCGGTTCTGCACGAGGTATTTACCTTCGAGCTGCTTCACCGCCGCGTAAGAGAAGTTCATGTCACGCCAGTGATCGATGAAATCGTTCATCTGCTCGAACTCTTCTTCCGTGTAGTCTTCCAGCAGGTGACGATCGTATTTACCCATCTCAACCATTTTCACAACCTGATCGTAAAGCTTCGGTGGCTCAAACTGGCCGTAAGCTTTTTTACGCAGGTGGAAAATTGCCAGGCGAGCGGCGAGGTACTGATAATCCGGTGCGTCACGGGAGATCAGATCGGCTGCGGCCTTGATGATGGTTTCATGAATGTCAGAAGTCTTGATGCCGTCGTAAAACTGGATATGGGAACGCAGCTCAACCTGGGAAACGGAGACGTTGTTCAGACCCTCAGCGGCCCAGTCGAGTACCCGATGAATTTTATCCAGATTGATGCGCTCTTGGCTGCCATCGCGTTTTGTAACCAGCAGACTCTGATTCATGTGAGTTTTACCTGTCCGTGAGATGAGTTTTCCCCTGATTTATACACATCCGCTAGCCTGTGACTAACTCTGTGGATAAATACTATATATAGGGGGTGGGTGACAAATTGGTCACTAGATGGTGAGTATTCTAGTAAGGAATCCGTTCAGTACAAGTATTGATTTCATCAATAAAATGAGGTTCCCCAGGGCGCTTTTTTCGTAAGTCCACGTCACGTAAGGCTTGAGGGAATTGTCAATGGGATGCAAAAAAAATGAAAATTTTGATCGGGTGCTGATTTCTTAAACTTCATCGATAATTGCGCAACGACTCTGGCGCAATTATCGATAATCAATCCTTATACGATATGCCGATTTATGCTTCAGTATGCAGCATATAATTAACATCTACCCCAGGGCCAAGCTTGAATACGTTGGTGATGGGGTTGAAATGTAATCCGGTCATATGGCGCTCGCGCAGCGGGGTTTCATCCACCCAGCGTAAGAGTTCGGCGGGCTTGATAAACTTTTTAACATCGTGCGTGCCTTTCGGCACCATGCGCATCACATACTCTGCGCCGACGACGGCCATCAGCCAGGCTTTGCCGTTGCGGTTAATGGTGGAGAAGAAGACGTGGCCGCCGGGTTTGACTAAGCGCGCGCAGGCGTGAACCACCGACTGTGGGTCAGGCACGTGCTCCAGCATTTCCATACAGGTTACGACGTCGTACTTCCCGGCATGTTTGCTCGCGTGTTCTTCTACGGTCTCCTGGACATAGTCCACCTTAACGCCGCTTTCCAGCGCGTGAAGGCGAGCCACCTGCAGCGGTTCAAAGCCCATATCCAGGCCGGTGACGTTGGCGCCTTCACGCGCCATGCTCTCCGCCAGAATGCCGCCGCCGCAGCCAACGTCGAGCACGGTTTTGCCGAACAGCCCGCCGGCGCGCTGATTGATATAACCCAAACGCAGAGGATTGATACGGTGCAGCGGCTTAAACTCGCCTTCCAGATCCCACCAGCGGGAAGCGACAGCTTCAAATTTGGCGATTTCCTCGTGGTCGACGTTCTGCGTAACCGGTTGGTTTTCAGCATTCATTACAGCGGTGACTCCTTGCAGATGTTAAGACGGGCAGTATATCAGGCTAACGGCGTGAATAAAGCGCCGACAATTGCGTTGAGGTTTCCCCACACAGGGCCGGATGTGTTATAATTTGCGACCTTTGAATCCGGGAAAACAGTAGAGGGATAGCGGTTACATGAGCGACCTTGCCAGAGAAATTACGCCGGTCAACATTGAGGAAGAGCTAAAGAGCTCGTATCTGGATTATGCGATGTCGGTTATTGTCGGCCGCGCACTGCCAGATGTCCGCGATGGACTTAAGCCGGTACACCGTCGCGTGCTTTACGCGATGAACGTATTGGGCAATGACTGGAACAAAGCATACAAAAAATCCGCCCGTGTTGTTGGTGACGTTATCGGTAAATATCACCCTCATGGTGATACCGCGGTTTATGACACCATCGTCCGTATGGCACAGCCATTTTCCCTGCGTTACATGCTGGTCGACGGCCAGGGTAACTTCGGTTCCGTAGACGGCGACTCTGCCGCGGCGATGCGTTATACGGAAATCCGTATGTCGAAAATCGCCCACGAGCTGATGGCAGACCTGGAAAAAGAGACGGTTGATTTCGTCGATAACTACGACGGCACCGAAAAAATTCCAGACGTCATGCCGACCAAAATTCCTAACCTGCTGGTAAACGGTTCATCCGGTATCGCAGTCGGGATGGCGACGAACATTCCGCCGCACAACATTACCGAAGTGATCAACGGCTGCCTCGCCTATATTGAAGACGAGAACATCAGCGTTGAAGGGCTGATGGAACACATCCCTGGCCCGGATTTCCCGACTGCCGCTATCATTAACGGCCGCCGCGGTATTGAAGAAGCGTATCGTACCGGCCGCGGTAAAATTTATATTCGCGCCCGTGCTGAAGTCGAAGCGGACGCGAAAACCGGCCGCGAGACCATTATCGTTCACGAAATTCCGTACCAGGTGAACAAAGCTCGCCTGATCGAGAAAATCGCCGAGCTGGTGAAAGACAAACGCGTGGAAGGCATTAGCGCCCTGCGCGATGAGTCCGATAAAGACGGTATGCGTATTGTTATTGAGATTAAACGCGACGCCGTGGGCGAAGTGGTGCTCAATAACCTGTATTCCCAGACTCAATTGCAGGTTTCCTTCGGTATCAACATGGTGGCATTGCACCATGGTCAGCCGAAGATCATGACCCTGAAAGAGATCCTGTCTGCGTTCGTGCGCCACCGCCGCGAAGTGGTGACCCGTCGTACCATTTTTGAGCTGCGTAAAGCCCGCGACCGCGCGCATATCCTTGAAGGTCTGGCGATCGCTCTGGCGAATATCGACCCGATCATCGAGCTTATTCGTAACTCGCCAAATGCTGCCGAAGCAAAAGCGAGCCTGGTGGCCCGTTCCTGGGACCTGGGCAACGTTTCTGCAATGCTTGAGCGCGCGGGCGACGATGCTGCTCGTCCTGAGTGGCTGGAGCCAGAGTTTGGCATCCGTGACGGCAAATACTTCCTCACCGAGCAGCAGGCTCAGGCGATTCTGGATCTGCGTCTGCAGAAACTGACTGGTCTTGAGCACGAAAAACTGCTCGACGAGTATAAAGAGCTACTGGAGCAGATCGCCGAACTGCTGCATATCCTGGGCAGCGCAGAGCGCCTGATGGAAGTGATTCGCGAAGAGCTGGAAGCGATGCGCGATCAGTTCGGCGATAACCGCCGTACCGAGATCACCGCCAACACCGCAGATATCAACATTGAAGATCTGATCAACCAGGAAGATGTGGTGGTCACCCTGTCTCATCAGGGCTATGTGAAGTATCAGCCGCTGACCGATTATGAAGCGCAGCGTCGCGGTGGCAAAGGCAAGTCGGCCGCCCGTATTAAAGAAGAAGACTTTATCGACCGCCTGCTGGTGGCCAACACCCACGACACGATCCTGCTTTTCTCCAGCCGTGGTCGCCTGTACTGGATGAAGGTGTATCAGCTGCCGGAAGCGAGCCGTGGCGCGCGTGGCCGCCCAATTGTGAACCTGCTGCCGCTGGAGCAGGACGAGCGCATCACCGCAATTCTGCCGGTGCGCGAGTACGCAGAAGGCATCAACGTGTTCATGGCGACCGCAAGCGGCACCGTGAAGAAAACAGCGCTGACCGACTTCAGCCGTCCGCGTTCTGCGGGCATCATCGCCGTTAACCTTAACGAAGGTGACGAGCTGATTGGCGTTGATTTAACCAACGGCAGCGACGAAGCCATGTTGTTCTCGGCCGCAGGTAAAGTGGTGCGCTTCAAAGAAGACGCTGTTCGTACCATGGGTCGTACCGCAACGGGCGTTCGCGGGATCAAGCTTGCTGGTGACGACAAAGTGGTGTCGCTGATCATTCCTCGCGGTGACGGCGCGATTCTGACCGTTACGCAGAATGGTTATGGTAAACGTACCGCGGCGGCCGAGTATCCAACTAAGTCTCGTGCAACGCAGGGCGTTATCTCCATCAAAGTCACCGAACGTAACGGCAGCGTCGTTGGGGCGGTGCAGGTGGAAGACACCGACCAGATCATGATGATCACCGATGCCGGTACGCTGGTGCGTACTCGTGTGTCTGAAGTCAGCGTGGTTGGGCGTAACACCCAGGGCGTTATTCTCATCCGTACTGCGGAAGACGAAAGCGTTGTGGGCCTGCAGCGCGTCGCCGAGCCTGTGGATGACGAAGAGCTGGACAGCATAGACGGTAGCGTTGCAGAAGGGGACGATGATATCGCGCCGGAAGCGGATACCGATGATGATGTTGCCGACGAAGCGGACGAATAATCCGGAATAGTCTGTAAAAAAGGCCGCGCTAGCGGCCTTTTTTGTTTGCCGTTGCGGGACAAAGGTTTTGCGGCTACCTTAAGCGCATCTCTGTTCACTCGCTCGCGTACTTTCAGGCCCAATTTGAAATACTTCGTCTCTTTTCGCAGCACCCTTAAAATTTCGCGCTACCTGTTCAGGGCGTTGGCGCTTCTGCTCTGGCTGCTTATCGCGCTGTTTTCCGTATTTTACATCGTCAACGCGCTGCACGATAAAGAGTCGGAGATTCGTCAGGAATTTAACATCAGCTTTGACCAGGCCCAGCGCTACATACAGCGCACGTCGGACGTGGTGAAAGAGCTGAAGTACATTGCTGAAAACCGCCTCACGGCGCCCAACGGCGTGCTCCCTCCGCTCGATCAAAGCGCGGATAAAACCGATGCCCCCACGTTTATGCCCCTGTTCCCGGACTCTGACTGTTCGGCGGTGAGCGCGACCTGGCGCAGTTCGCTGCAGTCGCTGTCCTGGTTCCTGCGCTACTGGCGCGATAACTTCTCCGCTGCGTACGATCTCAACCGGGTGTTCCTGATTGGCGGCGATAATCTTTGCATGGCAGATTTTGGGCTGCGTGATATGCCGCTGGAGCGGGAAAATGCGCTGAAAACGCTGCATGAGCGCATCATGAAGTACCGTACCGCGCCGCAGGATGAACGGGCTAACAGTATTTACTGGATTGGGCAGGGGCCGCGCCCCGGTATTGGTTACTTCTATACGCTGACGCCGGTCTATCTGGCGAACCGTCTCCAGGCGCTGTTGGGGATTGAGCAAACGGTGCGGATGGAGAACTTCCTGACGCCGGGCACGCTACCTATTGGCGTCACGATTCTGGATGAAAACGGTCATCCGCTGATTTCGCTGACCGGCCCGGAATCACGTATTGAGCCGGAAAGTCGCTGGATTCAGGATCGCGCCTGGTTTGGCTATACGTCAGGTTTTAAGGCGCTGGTATTGAAGAAAAATCTGCCGCCGTCTTCGCTGAGCGTAATTTACTCTGTGCCTGTCGATCTGGTGCTGGAAAGCATCAGAATGCTGATCCTTAATGCGGTTTTACTCAACGTGCTGGTGGGTATTGTGTTGTTTACCCTGGCGCGAATGTATGAACGCAGGATCTTTATTCCGGCCGAAAGCGATGCCCAGCGACTGGAAGAGCACGAGCAGTTCAACCGGAAAATCGTCGCGTCTGCACCTGTTGGTATCTGTATTTTGCGCACCCAGGACGGCACGAATATTCTGAGTAACGAACTGGCGCACAATTACCTCAATATGTTGACGCACGAGGACAGGCAGCGGCTGACGCAGATAATCTGCGGCCAGCAGGTCAATTTTGTCGATGTGATGACCAGCAACCACACCAATCTGCAGATCAGCTTTGTGCATTCGCGCTACCGCAATGAGAATGTGGCAATTTGCGTGCTGGTTGACGTCAGCGCCCGCGTGAAGATGGAGGAGTCCCTGCAGGAGATGGCCCAGGCCTCGGAACAGGCGAGCCAGTCGAAATCCATGTTCCTCGCCACCGTCAGCCACGAGCTGCGTACGCCGCTGTACGGCATTATCGGTAACCTCGATCTCCTGCAGACCAAAGAGCTGCCGAAGGGCGTGGACAGACTGGTCACGGCGATGAACAACTCGTCGAGCCTGCTGCTGAAAATCATCAGCGACATTCTCGACTTCTCGAAAATCGAGTCAGAGCAGTTGAAGATTGAGCCGCGTGAGTTTTCTCCGCGCGAGGTGATGAGTCACATTACCGCCAACTATTTGCCGCTGGTGGTTCGCAAGCAGCTGGGGCTGTACTGCTTTATCGACGACGATGTACCTTTAACGTTGCAGGGCGACCCCATGCGCTTGCAGCAGGTCATCTCCAACCTGCTCAGTAATGCGATTAAGTTCACCGATATTGGCTGTATTATCCTGCATGTTTCGATCAACGGAGATTACCTGAGCTTCCGGGTGCGTGATACCGGGGTAGGGATCCCGACCAAAGAAGTGACCCGGCTTTTTGACCCGTTCTTCCAGGTCGGAACCGGCGTGCAGCGCAATTTCCAGGGAACCGGGCTGGGGTTGGCGATTTGCGAAAAGCTTATCAGCATGATGGACGGCGATATCTCGGTGGATACCGAGTCGGGAATGGGCAGCCAGTTTACGGTTCGCATCCCACTGTATAAAGCGCAGTTTGCGCCGAAGAATAATGTTGAAGGGCTGGCGGACAAGCGCTGCTGGCTGGCTATTCGCAACGATTATCTCAGCAGTTACCTGGAATCCTTGCTGGTCAAAAACGGGCTACAGGCGCAATCCTGGTCGGGTGAAACGCCGGGCAGCGACGATATTCTGATTACCGATGATAATCTGGCGGCGCCGTGGGGCGGCAGGGCGGCGATTGTCTTCTGCCGCCGACATATTGGGATTCCCGTTGAGTTTGAACCTGGCTGTTGGGTACACAGCGTCGCGGCGCCGCACGAACTGCTGCCGCTGCTGGGGCGGATTTACAGCATCACCGTGGATGTGCCGGGCAGTTCACCGGCCCTGACGGCAGCGAGTGAGATAAGCGAGCAAAATGATGACATGATGATCCTGGTGGTGGATGACCATCCGATCAACCGTCGCTTGCTGGCCGATCAGCTCGGCTCGCTCGGGTATCAATGCAAAACGGCCAATGATGGGATCGATGCGCTGAATGTGCTCAGCAAAAATCATATTGATATCGTACTCAGTGACGTCAACATGCCGAACATGGACGGCTATCGCCTGACACAGCGTATTCGCCAGTTAGGGCTGACGCTGCCGGTGATTGGCGTGACGGCAAACGCGCTGGCGGAAGAGAAGCAGCGCTGCCTGGAGTCCGGTATGGACAGCTGTTTATCTAAACCGGTAACGCTGGATGTGATTAAACAGACGCTGGTGGTTTATGCTGCCCGGGTGCGAAGCACTCGCGATGTCTCGTAAAATAAGCTCATAAAAAAGCCCCGCATGAAAATGCGGGGCTTTTTCTTTGGTTGAGGCAGAAATTATTCTTTGTCCGCCGGCGTCAGGCTCACGGACGAGAGATAGTTCAGCAGAGCAATATCGTTTTCCACACCCAGCTTCATCATTGCAGACTTTTTCTGGCTGCTGATGGTTTTGATGCTGCGGTTCAGCTTGCGGGCGATCTCGGTCACCAGGAAGCCTTCTGCGAACAGGCGAAGCACTTCGCTCTCTTTCGGTGAGAGGCGTTTGTCGCCATAACCGCCAGCGCTGATTTTTTCCAGCAGGCGGGAAACGCTCTCAGGGGTGAATTTTTTGCCTTTCTGCAGCGCGGCGAGGGCTTTTGGCAGATCGGTCGGCGCACCCTGTTTCAGTACAATTCCTTCAATGTCCAGATCCAACACGGCACTCAGGATAGCCGGGTTGTTGTTCATGGTCAGCACGATGATCGACAGGTCCGGGAAGTGACGCTTGATGTATTTAATCAGCGTGATGCCATCACCGTATTTGTCGCCAGGCATGGACAGATCGGTAATCAGAACGTTGGCTTCAAGTTTTGGTAAATTATTGATAAGTGCCGTGGAGTCTTCGAATTCACCGACAACATTCACCCATTCGATCTGCTCAAGAGATTTGCGAATGCCGAACAGAACAATAGGATGGTCGTCAGCAATAATTACGTTCATGTTGTTCATGTAATAGGCTACCTTGCTACAGCAGACTTTTGACGTAAGCATCAATGTCGCTGATATATTTTTGTATGTTTGAAGCATCACTTTCACGAATGTGGTGCTCCAACGTTTCACATAACTGTTTGCCGGGCACCAGATTCAGCATCGCAAACACGCCCTTCAGGCGGTGCGCAGTCTGAGCCAGAGCGGCAAAGTCGCCCGCTGCAGATTCAGTATACAGTCTGGTGACATCTTCCGGTACCGTGTCGACAAACAGCGCGTAATAACCGCTGGCGTGCAGCTGAGCGTTTTCGTCGCCGCCCAGAGGCGAGTCCGGTGTGTCTTCTTCCGCCAGTTGGTTTTCAATCAGCTGCAGAACGGCGTCCTGCATCGCATTGCTGATATTAAAGTTTACCCGGAACTGGCCAGGTGCAATCTTCCGCATCCCGTTTTCATCATCGCTTAAAAGCAAGCCCGAAGCAGTAAGATTAGACGGATTATCAGTGAGGAAGATATCAAAGTCTTGACTCGCGAGCCTTTCGTCCGGGGAAATGCAGTTCGCGCCCCAGTTTTCCAGCATGCGGGTGACAATTGTCCGCACCTCATTGGAGGTGATATCCAGCATCGCCACAACGTCATCCAGCAGCTTCTCGTCCTGCGAATCTGCCTGCGGCTCGGCGTTCATTCTGATATGTAAATTATAGCGCGTGCCGATGTCCGGGCGGGTTTTGATGTTCAGATGACCACCCAGCTTGCGCGCAAGACGATCGCAGAGATAAAACGCGAGACCATTGGCCTTGCCGTAGCGGTCTTCGCTGGTTTCGTTGAGGAACGGGAAGTGCAGATTATCCACTTCTCCGTTGCCGATCCCGTTGCCAGTATCCAGCACGCGGAACAGCAGGCGATCCGGCCCGGCTTCTTCTTCGCTAATCTCAAGTGTGATTTTGCCAATCTGCGTCGTGGTCACGGAATAATGCAACAGCAGCTCGAGGATTTTACGCAGCACGTCTTTGTCGCCGTGGCGTTTTTCATCGGCCGGCAGGTTGTTGTTGATGAGCAGCTGTAACCCTTTACGCTTAATAATCGGCAGCATCGACAGGGCGACTTCATCAACCAGCGACTGAATAGAAAACTCGCTGACGCTGGTTTTCCAGCTGTCGGCTTCCAGCATATTAAGCAGTTGGATCTCATCGACCAGGCGGACAATGGTCTGGGCATCGTTGGCCAGTTGCAGATGCTTGCTGTCGTTGATTTCTGCGGCATGTTCCGCCAGTTGCTTAACCGGAAGCTGAAGGGCTTCTCCAATATGCTGCATAAAGGCGGCTCGGCCCTGCTGATTTTTCTCATACAGGCGCTGGGCCTGTTTGAGCTTCTTGTTCACCAGAATTTCACGATCCTGGTCCCGGATAACAAAAATCTGTGTGCGCGGCGCTATCTGGCTGCGGAACTGGCGAATCTCATACAGCTCGTTATTGACCGTGGCCTGAATTACGCCCTGGTGTTGATCCGCCATTGAAATGATATTTTGCAAATTCAGGTGAGGAAGCAGGTGATCGGCAATTTTATTGCTGATCACAGTACGGTTCGCGTCGAGGTCATGCACCAGCAGTCCAAGCGGAAGGATCGCGACAATCTCTTCATTTAGCGCACGCAGTATTTGCAGCTCGCCATTCCCCGGATTGCTTTCGGCCTGCCGCTGTGGCTGCTGACGGAAGGTCGCAAAACCAAAAACGGCCAGCCCGAGCAGCGCAATATTCAGCAGTAGCGGCAGCAGAATGTTTTGCAGCGTGTCCATCATCAGCGTGCCAAATGGGACTTGCCACACCAGCTGTAGCTGCGTTGTCGCTACCGGCGCCGTGATTTCAATGCGTGCGCTATTAAAGTTAATGCTGACGCTGTCCGGATCGTCCTTATCTGCTGCCGTCGCCGCTGTTGTCCGCTGGCGCTCGTCAGGATCCAACTGGAAGCTGTCCAGCGACATGGTGGGCGGGATGAGGTCGTTAATCGGCAGATCAAATGCGACCACGGTAGCCAGATGTCCTGGCTGGTTAAACGTGGTTCTCAGCGTGAAATAATGGCCGTTTTGCCAGTTAAGTTTGCGCAGAGGCGAGAAGCTTTCCCGTTCGTCGAGAGCATTGGCCTGCTGCAGCATCTCCGCGCGGCGTGAATCCACGATGGTGCCGACGCCGGAGTCTTTAAACCCGGAGGAAAGATCTTTGAGCGGCAGCGTCGAGACCAGAATCATGCTGTTGTCCTGGCCGTTAAGGTAGTACATCGACCACGGGCTGCTTTCGGCCCCCCAAAGTGTGTCCAGGTAACCGGATATTCGCTGCGTCATTTCCAGCGTAGAGCTGTCATGCGAGCCAAAAATCAGTGCTTCGGTTTTGCTACGCGGTTTGTCGAGGTAATAGACGTCCTGGCGCAGCCGAGTTTCCTGCAGGTTTTCGCCTGAGGCTGCCGGGGCCGTCGCGATGTTGTCGTAAATTTGCCATGTGGCGTAGCGGTAGGTTTCTACACGCTTATGCAGGGCATGGGTGATGTCAACAATCTGGTAGCTTTTATCCTTTAGCCAGGCATTAACGGCGCTTTGTACCAGCACGCCCATTGAGACAAGCAGGACGATGATCAGCAGCAGAAAGAAGCGAGTAATGTTGCCGGGGAACAGTGAGAATTTATTTAGAAACATATTTTCAGACTGGCTCATTGTATGTACGTAACCCGGCGAATCCTCGCCAATCCTGGATGATAGAAAGCCCAACTGTTTTAGTGAGCCGTTTCGGCTTAGCATTTTAGCGCTTGCTGCGCCTAAGAATACCTTTATATGACGGTGCCGTCAGCAATCTGACGCAGTATAGGGGGTTCTCGGTTTTTTTTCAGGTGACTGATTATTAGGAAAAATCCTTAAATAAAAATTTGCGTTAAGTCTCACCGGCAATTTGTACAGCTGAAGATGATTTGTACAGATATTGATGGCTGGCATGTCGGGTGAGAGGAGATATTTTTTTAAGAAAAATCCGTATTCGGCATGAAATATGGAGGAAAAAAGCAGACTGATTAATTAACAGGCGTTACAAATTTCATCGCTAGCACAGGAATATTAAAGTTGTGTAAAGAAGGGTAAAAAAAAACCGGATGCAAGCATCCGGTACTAATAGGGGTAAACGGACATTCAAATTCGAATGACGGTAATAAATAAAGTTAATGATGATAGCGATAATGATTCTATCGCCTAAGTTAAGAAAAAAATTATCATTCAGTGCTACTTTTTTATTTGTTGTTTAACTAATTGATTTTATTGGGTTGTTATTATTTTTTGATTATTGATGCTTATATTTTTAGCTATTCGTGCTAAAAAAAGTTCCCTCTTATTTACATTTTGATACATCTATATTGATGAATGAAACATCTATATAGTTTTCGTATCATATTCTTATTGGATTATTCTGTATTTGTTTTGGACAATGAATTTGCCGACTGATTAGAGGGTTAATCAGTAAGCAGTGGTAAATAAAATAAGGCATATAACAGAGGGTTAATAAGATGAAAGTTAAAGCACTGTCCCTTCTGGTACCAGCTCTGCTGGTAGCAGGCGCTGCAAATGCAGCCGAAATTTACAACAAAGACGGCAATAAATTAGACCTGTACGGTAAAGTTGATGGTCTGCACTATTTCTCCAACGACAAAAGCGCTGACGGCGACCAAACTTACGTTCGCTTCGGCTTCAAAGGTGAAACTCAGATCAACGACCAACTGACCGGTTACGGCCAGTGGGAATACAACGTTCAGGCGAACAACACTGAAAGCTCTAGCGATCAGGCATGGACTCGTCTGGCATTTGCTGGTCTGAAATTCGGCCAGGGCGGCTCTCTCGACTACGGTCGTAACTACGGCGTTGTTTACGATGTTACTTCCTGGACCGACGTTCTGCCAGAGTTCGGCGGTGACACTTACGGTTCCGACAACTTCCTGCAGTCTCGTGCTAACGGCGTTGCCACCTACCGTAACACTGACTTCTTCGGCCTGGTTGATGGCCTGAACTTTGCTCTGCAGTACCAGGGTAAAAACGGTAGCCAGAGCGGTGAGGGTTCTACCAACAACGGTCGTGGCGTCCTGAAACAGAATGGTGACGGCTTCGGCGGCTCCCTGACCTATGCACTGGGCGAAGGCTTCAGCGTTGGTTCTGCAATTTCCAGCTCCAAGCGTACCACTGACCAGAACAACACTGCGAATGTACTGGGCCACGGCTCCGATGCGACCACCTACACCGGTGGTCTGAAATACGACGCGAACAACATCTACCTGGCAACGCAGTACACCCAGACCTACAACGCAACGCGTTTTGGCAGCAGCACCAGCACACTGTCTGGCTTTGCTAACAAAGCACAAAACTTCGAAGTTGTTGCTCAGTACCAGTTCGACTTCGGTCTGCGTCCTTCCATCGCTTACCTGCAGTCTAAAGGTAAAAACATCGAAGGTTTCGGCAACCAGGATCTGCTGAAATATGTTGATGTGGGCGCGACTTACTATTTCAACAAAAACATGTCCACCTATGTTGACTACAAAATCAACCTGCTGGACAAAAATGAGTTCACTCAGGCAACTGGCATCGGTACCGATGACGTTGTGGGTGTAGGCCTGGTTTACCAGTTCTAATTCAGCTCAAGCTGACAAAGGCGCCGCAAGGCGCCTTTTTTATGTCTCAAACCTCAATGACTTGCCGCTTACTCCCGCTCCAGATAGCTTTTGCTGTAACCTTACTCCCCCAAAACTGGAGAATGACACCATGGATTTTCGCATTATTCGCCGCGGCTGGCTTGCCGTAGCTCTTTTCGCTCTGTCAGGTTGTGATAACGCTCAGCCTGATGCCACCAAGGCCCTGGTGCTCGAAGGTAAAACCATGGGGACTTACTGGCGCGTGAGCCTGGCGGATGTCGATGATGCGCAGAAAGCTGCGCTGCAGAAAAAAATTCAGGATCAGCTTGATGCCGACGATCGGCTGATGTCTACCTGGAAAAAAGACTCGGCGCTTTCCCTTTTTAATCAGTCCACCAGCACTGAGCCGTATCCGGTGAGCGAGGCGATGAGCGATATCGTCACGATGTCGCTGCGCATTGGCGCGAAAACCGACGGGGCGATGGACATTACGGTTGGGCCTTTGGTCAATCTGTGGGGCTTCGGACCAGATAAACAGCCTCTGCACACGCCGAACCAGGCACAAATTGATGCGGCCAAAGCCTTAACCGGATTACAGCACCTGAAGGTGGTGAATGCTGCCGGTAAGCAGTGGCTACAAAAGGATCTGCCCGGATTGTATGTTGATCTGTCGACTATCGGGGAAGGTTACGCCGCCGATCATCTTGCCCGCCTGATGGAGCAAAATGGGATTAGTCGTTACCTGGTTTCTGTGGGTGGAGCCGTGACCACTCGCGGTACTAATCCGGCAGGGAAAGCCTGGCGGGTGGCTATTCAGAAACCCACCGATCGGGAAAATGCCGTGCAGGCGATGGTTGATATCAACGGCCACGGGATCAGTACCTCGGGCAGTTACCGTAACTATTACGAGCTGGACGGCAAGCGTATTTCCCACATTATTAACCCTCAAACCGGGCGGCCAATAGAGCACAAATTAGTCTCCGCCACCGTCATTGCGCCAACGGCGATGGAAGCGGATGGTTGGGACACAGGGCTGATGGTCCTGGGGGAAGAAAAAGCCAAACAGGTTGCGGAGAAAGAAGGCCTGGCCGTTTACCTCATCAGTAAAGAAGGGGACGGGTTCCGGAGCTGGATGTCGCCACAGTTCAAAACCTTCCTGCTTGACGAAAAAAATTAAAAAGCAAGAACACGAGTTTTTCATCCGGCCTGTGCTGCCATGATGGTATCGTTAAGTTAAGCACGAGGTCGCGATGATGAAACAGACAAACGGGTATATCACAGATCAGCAGCGCTGGCAGGCCGTGGAACAGCGCGATGCTGGGGCTGACGGGCAATTCGTTTTTGCCGTCAAAACAACCGGTATTTTCTGCCGGCCCTCCTGCAGCGCCCGCCGTCCGCTGCGTGAAAATACAGCGTTCTATGCCACACCTGAAGCGGCGATTGAGGCGGGATTTCGCTCCTGCAAACGCTGCCAGCCTGACAAGCTTGCCCCTTCGCTCCAGCGAGTGGCTCGCATTGAAGAAGCTTGCCGGATTATTGAATCCAGTGAGATGCCGTTGACCCTTGATGAGCTTGCCGGGCGGGTCGCCATGAGCAGCTTTCACTTCCATCGCCTCTTTAAAAGCATAACGGGCCTGACACCAAACGCATGGCAAAAAGCGCATCGCGCTCGCCGCTTGCGTCAAGGGCTCGCGCAGGGGAAAGGGGTAACCAACGCCATTTTTGATGCGGGTTTTCAGTCGGGCAGCGCGTATTATCATCAGGCGGATGCTGCTTTGGGCATGACGGCAAGCCAGTACCGTAAGGGCGGGGCTCGTGCTAACGTCCAGTTTGTGGTCGGTACCTGCCAATTAGGCGAATTTCTGGTGGCGGAAAGCGAGCGCGGTATTTGCGCAATTTTACTGGGTGAGAACGCTGAAACACTTATTGTGGAGCTGGAAACTGAATTTCCTTCTTCACATCTTACGCCCGGTGATGAGGGATTCGCTTCACGCGTGGCGCAGGTCATTAGCTTTATCGAATCGCCCACGGCTGAATTTTCGTTGCCGCTGGATATTCGAGGGACGGCATTTCAGCAGCAGGTATGGCAGGCGCTACGAGCCGTTCCGCCTGGATCTACCGTTAGCTATAGCGAGCTGGCTGAACGTATCGGTAAACCCGCAGCTGTACGTGCCGTGGCAGGTGCCTGTGCGGCCAACACGCTTGCGGTTGCCATTCCATGCCACCGCGTTATCCGCAGCGACGGAGGGCTGTCCGGCTATCGCTGGGGCGTGGAGCGCAAGCGTCAGCTGCTGGAAAACGAAACGAGAAGGCAGAAAGAATAATGCTGGATTTGTTTGCTGATGATGCACCGTGGGAAGAGCCACTTGCCGAGGGGGCGACTATCCTGCGGCGCTTTGCGCGGGAAGAGGCCGCCGCGCTGATGGCCGGCGTTCTGCAGGTCTCTCAGCTGGCGCCTTTCCGCCATATGGTGACGCCCGGCGGGTACACGATGTCGGTGGCAATGACCAACTGCGGCGCGTTAGGCTGGAGCACCAATCAGCATGGCTATTTGTATTCGCCTCAGGACTCGCTGACCGGGCAGCCGTGGCCGCCAATTCCGGATGTATTTCAGTCCATTTGCCATCGAGCCTCAATGGCCGCCGGGTACCCTGATTTTGAACCCGATGCCTGCCTGATCAACCGCTATGCCGCAGGCACAAAACTCTCTCTCCACCAGGATAAAGACGAGCCTAATCTGCGCCAGCCCATTGTTTCTGTCTCGCTGGGCTTACCTGCCATTTTTCAATTTGGCGGCCTGCAGCGCGGAGATCCTTTGCAACGTGTCATGCTGGAGCATGGTGACGTTGTGGTATGGGGAGGCTTCTCAAGGCTTTTTTATCACGGTATTCTGCCCCTCAAACCCGGTTTTCATCCTCTCACCGATCAATTCCGCTACAACCTGACCTTCCGCCGCGCTTCGTAAGACGAATAAAAATAAGAATTATTCTTGATGTGGGCGGCGAGCCGTTTAAACTGCTCGCTGTTTTATTTTGCAGGTAGGAAACAATGGAGCTACTTCGTGTGGTTTATCGCCAGTATCGCTGGCCTTTTTTGATGGTCATGGCGTTAAGCCTGGCAAGTGCGGCGCTGGGCATTGGCCTGATCGCGTTCATTAACCAGCGTCTGATTGAAACCCCCGATCTTACCCTGGCTGTCTTGCCGGAGTTTCTGGGCTTGCTTTTGTTGTTGATGGCAGTGACGCTCGGCTCGCAGCTGGCGTTAACCACCCTTGGTCACCATTTTGTTTTTCGCCTGCGCAGCGAGTTTATCAAGCGCCTGATGGATACCGATGTTGAACGCGTAGAGCAACTGGGCAGCGCGGCACTGCTGGCGGGGTTAACCAGCGACGTGCGCAATATTACGATTGCCTTTGTTCGACTGCCTGAGCTGGTGCAGGGGATTATTCTGGCTATTGGCTCTGCGGCTTACCTCGCCTGGCTTTCCCCTAAAATGCTGGGTGTAACTACCGTGTGGCTGGTTATCACCATTGTGGGGGGATACTTGCTGGTGGCGCGGGTATACAAGCATATGGCCCAGCTTCGTGAAATCGAAGACAAGCTCTATCATGATTATCAAACCGTCATCGAGGGGCGTAAGGAACTGGCCCTGAACCGCGAGCGTGCTGAGCGAATTTATGAAGACACCTATACGCCCCACGCCGCCGATTATCGAAACAATATTATCCGGGCAGATACTTACCACCTTAGCGCCGTTAACTGGTCAAACATCATGATGCTGGGCGCGATTGGCCTGGTGTTCTACATGGCTAACAGCCTGGGCTGGTCCGATACCAACGTGGCGGCGACTTTTTCTTTAACGTTGCTATTCCTGCGCACGCCGCTCCTTTCTGCCGTCGGGGCGCTGCCCACGCTGTTAAGCGCCCAGGTTGCGTTCAATAAACTGAACAAGTTCCAGCTTGCGCCGTACAATGCTGCTTTCCCACATTCAAAGATTGCTGGTAACTGGCAGCAGCTTGAAATGCGCGATGTGGTGTTTCAGTACGGGGATAATAGTTTCAGCGTTGGTCCACTGAATCTCACTATCAAGCGAGGGGAGTTGCTGTTTCTGATTGGCGGTAACGGCAGCGGGAAATCCACGCTGGCCATGCTGCTGACGGGGCTCTATCAGCCTGTCAGCGGGGCGATTTATCTTGATGGCCAACGCGTTGAGACGCAGGCGCAGGATGACTATCGTAAGCTGTTTTCCGCGGTATTCACCGATATCTGGTTGTTCGATCGTCTGTTAGGGCCACAGGGCAAAGCGGCTAATCCTGAGCTCATCAATAGCTGGCTTGAGCGCCTGAAAATGAGCAGTAAGCTGGAGCTGGACAACGGCACCATTCTCAACCTGAAGCTATCAAAGGGCCAGCGTAAGCGTGTTGCATTGCTGCTGGCGATAGCGGAAGAGCGCGATATTATCCTGCTGGACGAATGGGCCGCCGATCAGGATCCCCATTTCCGCCGTGAATTCTACCAGGTACTGCTGCCGTTAATGCAGCAAATGGGGAAAACGGTCTTTGCCATCAGCCATGACGACCACTACTTCATCCATGCAGACCGGCTTCTGGAAATGCGTCAGGGCCAGCTCAGAGAGTTGATCGGCGACGAGAGGGCACAAGCTTCGCGTGATGCCGTGGCAAGAACGAGTCATTAAGTCAGCGCCACCTAAACAAAGTAAAAAAACCAGCTAATTAAGGCTGGTTTTTTGTTTTCTTCATCTCGTCAGGCTATAAACTAACTCGTCGTTTCCGGGGAGTTATTTATGACCGCCATTCAGAAGTACAGTACCAAAGAGCGTGACCAGGACCGGGCTCGCATCCTGCAAATTCTGTTGACCAATAAAGCCGTTGCCAGCGGTATTCTGGCCAAAGAGCCTTTCGCTGAAACACAAAGCGCCGAGCAGGACATCGCCGAGATAGTGACGCTGGTTGGGCGACTGCCCGCGCCGGATCTCGCCGATGTCCTGGAAGCCTTGCCAACGGAAGAACGTTTAGCGCTATGGAGCCTCGTGACCGAAGACCGGCGCGGTAGCGTGCTGGTTGAAGCTTCAGAAACGGTCTGGGATGACCTGATTGAAGATATGAGCGATAAAGCGCTGCTTAATGCGCTCCGCCCGCTGGATATTGACGATCAGATCTATCTGGCACAATACCTCCCTCGCGATCTGGTCGGGCGTTTGCTGGCCACGCTGCCGCAGAATGAGCGCACGCAAGTTCGCCAGATCCTGCATTATGACAAGCACAGCGTTGGTGCGATCATGGATTTTGAAGTGATCACTGTGCGCCCTGATGTCACCCTTGCCGTTGTGCAGCGCTACCTTCGTATTCGCGGCAAGGTGCCGCAGAATACCGATAAGCTGTTTGTCACCAGCCGGGATAAAACGCTTTTAGGCGAGCTGGATCTTACCGCGATACTACTGCATTCGCCGCAAACGCCGGTGCTGAAGGTGATGGACGACAATCCCACCTGTTTCGCACCGGAAGATCATGACGAACAGGCCGCGCGTACCTTTGAACGTGATGACTTGATCAGTGCTGCAGTGATTGACAGCACCGGCAAGCTGATGGGGCGCTTAACGGTGGATGAGATTGTTGACGTGGTGTACGAGGAAACCGACAACGATCTGCGCCGCATGGGCGGCCTGAGCACCGAAGAGGACGTATTTGCACCCGTCAGCAAAGCTGTGCGCACCCGCTGGGCATGGCTTGCCATTAACCTTTGCACGGCGTTTGTGGCCTCACGCGTGATTGGATTATTTGAACATACCATTTCGCAATTGGTGGCACTGGCATCGCTGATGCCGATCGTGGCGGGCATCGGCGGTAACACTGGTAACCAGACGATCACCATGATTGTGCGTGCGCTGGCGCTCCAGCATATTCAGGCGGGTAACATCTCCTTCCTGATGCTGCGTGAGCTGGGCGTGGCGTTGATCAACGGGCTGGTCTGGGGCGGTGTGATGGGGGCAGTCACATGGCTGCTGTATAACGATGCGGCGATGGGCGGCGTGATGACGCTGGCGATGATCCTGAATCTTTTGGTCGCGGCGTTGATGGGCGTAGTGATTCCGATGACGATGACCAAACTGGGCAAAGATCCTGCCGTTGGCTCAAGCGTGATGATCACGGCGATAACCGACACCGGCGGATTCTTCATCTTCTTGGGGCTGGCTACGCTTTTCCTGCTGTAAGCCGAAATAATGCCCTGACAGACGCTCAGGGCATTACAGGTTTTATTTCTTCAGGCCTAGTTTGTTCACAACATACCTTATCTGCGTGATAAGGCTGGCGAGATACTTCTTCTGACGATATTCGTGTTTAGAACGTAATTTGAGAAGAGATATCGTGTGCGCATCCTGCAGCGGCAGCCCTTTCCATGGCGATTGCTCGAAGGCAATATCAAAATAGAGGGATGCCGGGTAGCGCATCCACTGTAGCCAGGGTTTTGAGCCGCTGGTGTAGTGAATAAAGACCGTATCATCGGTGATGGCCTTGTCAGGCTGGTGTGACGTTTTGAGCCCAAAGTGGTGGGCCGCGTCATAAATCTGATTATATTTTCCTGGTAACAACAGGCTGTTTTTATGGAAAAGAATATTCAGTACATCCTGGTCCAGGAAGCTGTATTCTGTGGTTTTATCGCCAATCATCGCCAGCGCTTTTTCGGTAAAGTGATTTCGCCGCCACTGTTCGAGATTCAGGTAAATCATCCCGGCATTAAAGTAGTTACCTTCCATGCCCGGCAGCCCAAGGCGCCTCTCACATGTTTGCTGTACTGAATCAAGATCGGGCACCACGGCGGCATATTTCTCTCCTAACGTGATATCAAGCAGCTCATCAGGGCTGGCCTTGCACATCACATCTGCATCCAGATAGAGAACCGTTTTCCTTGTGGCGGATAAATAGTTGAATGCGATAAAGCGGTAGTAGGTTGCAATAGTCCATTTAGCTCGCACGGGAAAATCAGCAAAAGAGGTTTTGTCGATCAGGTAGAGGTAAACGTTAGTCTGGAATTTTTGTGCCAGCGCGTTAAATTTTTCGAGGTGTTCGCTGCTCAAAAAATCTGTAAAGAAATGGAAGTTAAATTTTTTGCGGCTATTGATGAGTAATGATGTGGCGGAGACTGCAGCGCCTAATAAAAAGTTCTTGTCGATGCTATAAACGACATCGTGAACCTCTTCATCCTGTCCTGATTCGCAATACTCATTACTAACAATATATTTAACAATATGTTCCATTTCAGATTAGCCTATTGTGTTCTGCAGGACTGTTCCCTGGCTTGCTAATATGTCAAAAATCCGCGCTATGCGGAAGGGCAGGTACTTTTCTTTGCCTGTTGGATACAGGGTTTCAGATGTAAAAAAACCAGCCGTAAGAGGCTGGTTTTCAATGTTTATTTGGTCGGCACGAGAGGATTTGAACCTCCGACCCCCGACACCCCATGACGGTGCGCTACCAGGCTGCGCTACGTGCCGACGCAGGAGAATAATAGTACATTCTTCCACGTTGATTGCAAGGGAATACGCGGCTAACTGTCTTATAAATAAACAATTAGTTGGCGATAAAGCGCTTCTCGTCGGTCAGCACCTGCAGCAGCAAATCAAGCTGCGGCTTGGTCTCATTGATCCGTTTACCCTGCAGATCGTACATCCGATAGTTGCCGTTGTTATTGAGCACCAGCGTCATCTCAGGCGTTGTCACGGCCAGGGTTTGATTGTCTGCACCAATCACCCAATTATTACGACGCGTTGCGGCGAATAAATCCTCACCCTGGGAATACTCATTGGCCGCCGTTTTAACGTGCAGCAGGCGCTGCATCAGGGTAGTCATCACATCCTGATGATCGGTGAGTTTGGTGATGGTCTGTGCCGGTGTACCTGGCCAGTGAATCACGAGCGGAACCTGAATCCGCGCGCGCGACCAGGCAAAAGAGTCTCGCTGATTGCCGAGCGGAATACCGTGCCCTGCGGTGATAATCACCACGGTGTTTTGCAGCTTGCCTGCCGCTTCCAGCGCATCCAGAACGCGTTTAATTTGCTCATCAACGTTACCGGCTGCGCGGGAATAGCGTTGCTCGAAGCCCTGTTGATTACCGTTGTCGTCGATACTGGTGCCGTTAAAGGCGACCCAGGAGAACCAGCGATTGTCCTCGGAAGCATACTGGTTAAGCCAGCTAATCCACTGTGACGCCGTCTGGCTGTCGGTCTGGTTTTTGGCCGGGCGCAGCGAGAAATCAGACAGCAGGGCCTGGCGGTACATCGCCGAGTTAAAGCCGTCGGATGCAAACAGGCCAAGCTGGTAGCCCTGCTGATTTAAACCCGTAATCAGTGCGGCAGGGGTGCGGTTTGACAGCACGCCGTCCATATAAGCCGGGGAAATACCGTAGAACAGACCGAAGATGCCGCTGTCGGTGTTATTCCCGGAGCTCATGTGCTGAGTAAAGCGGATATTATCGTGGGCAAATGCCTTCAGCGCCGGCATATCTTTGCTCACGGTGCCAGCATTCAGCCCGTCAACGGTAATCAACAGCACATTGTTGCCGATCCCCATATCGCGGAATTGCAAATTACTCAGCGGATACTGGACCGAGAGTGCCTCCGGGCTACCTTGCTCAACCAGCCTGCGCTGGTATTCCTGTGCATCCAGCAGGCCGTGTTTTTCAAGGAAGCGACGGGCGGTCATTGGATAGGAGAGCGGCAAATTCGCCCGCTGCATAGTAATAGGGCGATAGAAGTTAGCATCCGCCCAGATGTACATCAGGTGGCTACTAAAGAAAGAGATAAAGAACAGAATCACTAAAGGGCGCGCGTATTGCCGACGACGCCCGAGGCTGCGCAGTTTTTGCCAGCTCCACGTCGCAAACAGCATCTCAATAAGCAGAATCACCGGCACGCTAATAAACATTAGCTGCCAGTCGCGGGCCATTTCCCCCTGATCGGGGTTAATCACCAGCTCCCAGACGGTGGGATTCAGGTGGAGGTGGAAGCGCGTGAAAACTTCGCTGTCTATCAGCAGTAACGTCATGCCCGCTGTCGCTAAGGCCGCACTGATAAAGCGCAGCAGGCGCTGCGACATGACAATAAACGTCAGCGGAAATATAAGCAGCAAATAGGCGGCAAAAACCAAAAAACTGAAGTGGCCGACAACGCTCACGTAGGAATAAATTCGCCCCGTTAGCGTCGTTGGCCAGTCGGCGATAAACAGATAGCGGCTACCCAGCAGCATGGCCAGCAGGATATTAAACAGGGCGAACCAGTGTCCCCAACTGACCATCTGGGAAACTTTTTCGCGGTAGCGCTGACGGTTAGTCACCATAACTTGTTACGATAGTTCCTTAGTGGGCTTTATCTTCGCTCACCGAAGCTTGAAGCGCCTCAGCAAAGGAGCGAGCCAAAGGACGACGCTGAGCGGACGCCACGTCGGTGTTTATCAGATTGGTGACCATATTTCCCAATACCATCAGGGAAAGATCGGTAGGCGCGTGGTGTTTTTCCAGCACGGCTGCCAGTTCGGTCAGCATCGCTTCAACTTGTTCGTCACTGTAGCGGGATGTTTGTGGCATAAATTAAAAATCATTCGTATTCGGGAAAGGGCATTATCTTACCGTAGCAGGGACGATTTTTCCGCTTTTTTATCACGACTTGCGTCCCGGTAGCGGCAGTGGTTGAATACCGCCCGGTCTTAAAGGAGAGTTTAACATGAGTCTGGATATCAACCAGATTGCCCTGCATCAATTGATTAAGCGCGATGAGCAGACGCTGGACGTCGTGCTGCGCGACTCGCTGCTGGCAACTGACGGTGCCGTCGAAGAGATGATGGCGGAACTGCATCGCGTATATAGCGCTAAAAATAAAGCTTACGGCCTTTTCAGCGAAGAGAGCGAACTGGCTGATGCGCTGCGCCTGCAGCGTAATGGCGATGAAGATTTTCTTGCCTTCACCCGTGCGGCAACCGGTCGTCTTCGCGATGAACTGGCAAAATACCCGTTTGCCGACGGCGGTATCGTGCTGTTCTGCCATTATCGTTACCTGGCGGTAGAATATCTGCTGGTGGCGGTGTTGAACAATCTGAGCAGCATGCGCGTTAACGAAGAGCTGGATATCAGCGCGACCCACTATCTCGACATCAACCATGCGGATATTGTGGCGCGTATAGATTTGACCGAATGGGAAACCAATCCGGAATCTACCCGCTACCTGACCTTCCTGAAGGGCAGAGTGGGGCGCAAAGTGGCTGATTTCTTTATGGACTTCCTGGGTGCCAGCGAAGGGCTGAACGCCAAAGCGCAGAACAAAGGTCTGCTGCAGGCGCTGGACGACTTCACGAACGAAGCTCAGCTGGACAAAAACGAACGCCAGGCCGCACGCCAGCAGGTTTACGCTTACTGCAACGAGCAACTTCAGGCGGGAGAAGAGATCGAACTCTCTTCGCTGGCCGATGAACTGCCGTGGGCGGTTGACGACAAGAACTTCCAGCAGTTTACCGCTGAGAAGGGCTATGAGCTGGAAGAGAGCTTCCCGGCGGATCGCGGGACGCTGAGGCAACTGACCAAATACGCCGGTAGCGGCGGCGGGCTGACGATTAACTTCGATGCCATGCTGCTGGGGGAGCGTATTTTCTGGGACCCGGCAACCGATACTTTAACCATTAAAGGGACGCCGCCGAATCTGCGCGATCAGCTTCAGCGCCGTACCTCAGGTAAATAATCTGCCAACACGGCCCGCGTTTTCAGCCGGGCCGTATCAAAACGCTAACTTTACGGCGCAATCGTAGGGGCAGTATTCGGGATGTACTCCGGCTCCGGGCCCTCGCTTTCAGGCAGTCGCTGTAAATGCCGAATCTCCAGCTTTTGCCCCATCCAGACGGCATGATCGGTATGATCGGCCCTGGGCTGCCCTGTGTTGGGATGCAGCAGCACGGTTAACCCGCAGCGGTTCAGCATCAGCCACGGCGCAAATCGCGCAAACTCTTCCGGCATAAAAGCGACCTGGTACATCGGCAGCGCGTGAGGGCCAACGGGCACATCGTGCCAGCGCCCCAGCAGCACTGAAAAACGCAGCGCAATTTCTGCCCGGATCCGTTCCGCAATCAGCCTTTGCTCCGGCGTCTCGAAATAGATATGGGCGTGGTAGCTTTGTATCGTCCTGATAGCCTGGATATCCTTCTCTACGGCGGGCATTAGCGATGTACCCGCAGGGATTTTTTCAACCATTGAATTTGTCTCTTTTGGCCAGGCGTGGCGTCGAATGCTTATATAACAAAAAACCCCGCCGAAGCGGGGTTTTTTTCGAACTTAACTCGCGATTAAGCGCGAACGAAGTCGATGTGAGTCAGTTTTGGCTTGAACGGGTGACGCTGCACAGCCTGAACTTTCACTTTTACTTCTTTACCGTCGATAGACAGGGTCAGAACTTCTTCGTAGAAACCAGGTTTAGCCTGCTGGTTCATTACGGAGTCGTGATCCAGTTCGATGGATACAGGAGCTTCCGCGCCACCATAAACGATAGCTGGGAATTTGTTTGCTGCACGCAGGCGGCGGCTCGCACCCTTGCCATGCTCTTTACGTTCTACTGCATTGATAGTAAACATTGACTGTTTCTCTTTAAATAAGCCTGCTACAGGCGACCCAGCAGCAGGTAAAGTTTTCTGCTTTGCGGATGCAAAAGCGGGCGGCATTATAGCCGTATCCGGCTCTGCCGGCAATGAAAAGTACCGGTTAGCCGCGTAATTCGTTGGCCCGCCGGAAGCGCCCCTGGTAGTCAAAAACCTTTTCACGTACGTTCCAGAACTGGCCATTTTTACGGGCTACCACAAAATCTGGATGGCGTAGCAGCGGCTGCTGAGCCACAACATCTGCGACAGTGATCCAGCGTAATGGCACGCCGGGCGCGCGTGAGTGCGGGCGGATAAACAGCTGTTCGAACGCCATGCGCTGGGCTGGCGTCTGGAGGCGGAAGCGCTCGCTAACGTCTGCGCCATCTTCGTCGTAATAGGTGATTTTAAGCCAATCGCCCTTAGCATCTCCGCCGGCCTGAAGCGTCATGCCGCTACAGCGCAGTACCAGGGCATCTTTCAGCTTCAGCGCCGCTTTAAGCATATCGTCCGGGTCGACCAGAATGTGGTCACACTGATGGCAGCGCCGGGCGGCGATATCATTTTCAGCATTGCAGTTTGGGCAGTTTTTAAAACGGAAGCGGTAATCGCACTGCTCGCGCAGGCCGTCATCGTCTTCAAACCAGCCCTGGCAGCGGCGGCCAAAGTGTTCAATCACCTTGCCGTCTGCGGTGGTTTTCCCCCAAAAGGTATTGGCAAACCCGCAGGAAGGGCAAAAGACCTGCACCGGCACGTTGTCGCTCTTCCCTTTAGCGTGGCCCACTTCCGGTGTGAATAAGTCATGTGGGTTTCCGGCATAGTCGAGAATCAAACAGTCTTTTTTCCCCGGAGAGAGGCGCAGGCCGCGACCAACAATTTGTTGGTAAAGGCTAACGGACTCGGTAGGGCGCAGAATGGCTATCAGATCAACGTGCGGCGCGTCAAAGCCGGTGGTCAATACCGCCACGTTCACCAAAAAGCGGAACTGCTGATTTTTAAATGCGTCGATGAGCGTGTCGCGCGCCGGGCCTGGCGTGTCGGCGGTAATCAGTGCCGCGTCGCTGGCGGGCAGGAGGGCGGTTATCTCTTTCGCGTGCTCTACCGTAGCGGCAAAGATCATCACGCCGCGCCGGTCTGCGGCAAATTCAACGATCTGGCTGATGATATGCGGTGTGATGCGTTTTTGTTGTTTCTGCTCGCGGTTCAGATCCGCCTCGCTGAACAGCCCATTGGACTGCGCCTGCAGGCGGCTAAAATCGTACTGCACCACCGGCATATCCAGCCGTTCAGGCGGCGTCAGGTAACCATGCTTAATCATATAGCGCAGCGGCAGCTCGTAAATGCAGTCGCGAAACAGCGCTTTTTCATCACCGCGAACCATGCCGTGGTAATGAAACTGATAAATCCAGCCTTTGCCGAGGCGGAAGGGGGTGGCGGTCAGCCCCAATAGCCGCAGGTTAGGATTGTTGCCGCGCAGATGCGCCAGAATTTGCTGATACTGACTTTCGTCGCTGTCGCCGATTCGGTGGCACTCATCGACAATCAGCAGGGAAAACTCACCGTGGAAATGCTCGAGGTTGCGGGCAACGGATTGAACGCTACCAAAGACGACTTTGCCCTGACTTTCCTTACGCTGCAGGCCAGCGGCAAAAATATCCGCCTCCAGCCCGAGGGAGACATACTTCGCGTGGTTTTGCGCCACAAGCTCTTTCACATGGGCCAGCACCAGCACGCGCCCGCGAGCCACTCTTGCCAGCTCGGCAATCACCAGGCTTTTGCCCGCGCCGGTGGGCAACACGATGACGGCAGGTTCAGGGTGCTTGCGGAAGTAGCTGAGGGTGGCATCCACCGCTTCTTGCTGGTAAGGACGAAGAGTAAAGGACATGGCCGGGCGGTTTTTCAACCTTGTTATCAAGTGACTGCAACGATTATGCCATAAAGCACGGTTTTACCTTGAGAGAGTTTTTGATGTCGCTATACTGGCAAACTAATTATCAGGCAAACCAATTTCCACCTGAATGTGGGCTTCAGCCCCTGCCGCACGCTCGCTTGTCGGCACCTTCATGAAACAGGCAATACACTAATGCGACTCGATAAATTTATCTCTCAGCAGCTCGGCATCAGCCGCGCTATTTCTGGCCGTGAAATCCGTGCTAACCGCGTCACCATTGACGGGGAAGTTGTGCGTGACGCCTCTTTTAAACTGCTGCCGGAACATCAGGTAGCGTTTGATGATAACCCACTGACTCAGCAGCACGGCCCGCGTTACTTCATGCTGAACAAGCCGCAGGGGTACGTCTGTTCCACCGACGATCCCGATCACCCAACGGTGCTTTACTTCCTCGATGAGCCAGTAGCACACAAGCTGCACGCCGCGGGCCGTCTGGATATCGACACCACCGGGCTGGTATTGATGACGGACGACGGCCAGTGGTCACACCGCATTACCTCTCCGCGCCATCATTGCGAGAAAACCTATTTGGTTACGCTGGAATCGCCGGTTGAAGAAGGCACGGCGGAACACTTCGCCAAAGGCGTTCAGCTGCATAATGAGAAAGACCTCACCAAACCTGCCGTGCTGGAAGTCATCACGCCGACGGAAGTGCGTCTGACCATCAGCGAAGGCCGTTACCATCAGGTAAAGCGCATGTTTGCTGCCGTAGGCAATCATGTGGTTGAACTGCACCGTGAGCGTATTGGCGACATCGCCCTGGATCCTGAACTGGCGCCAGGGGAGTATCGCCCGTTAACCGAACAGGAAATTGCCAGCGTCGGCATGCCCTAATCACCGGAGTCACTTTTGAGCCGTAAACAGAACTCTTCTGTCGGTATTATCGTTATCCTTGGCCTGCTGGCGATGCTGATGCCGCTGTCCATCGATATGTACCTACCGGCGTTGCCGATGATAGCCCAGGGCTTTAATGTCCCGGCAGGCAGCGCACAAATGACCCTCAGTACCTATATTTTGGGTTTTGCCATCGGGCAGATCTTCTATGGGCCGATGGCCGATAGTCTGGGACGTAAGCCGGTGGTGCTTGGTGGCACTCTGGTGTTTGCGCTGGCGGCAATTGCCTGTGCGCTTTCCCAGACCATCGATCAGCTAATTTGGATGCGCTTTTTGCACGGTCTCGCGGCCGCGGCGGCGAGCGTGGTGATCAACGCCCTGATGCGCGATATCTACCCGAAAGAAGAGTTCTCCCGAATGATGTCTTTCGTGATGTTGATAACGACCATTGCGCCGCTGGTGGCGCCAATGATCGGGGGCGCAGTACTGGTGTGGTATAGCTGGCACACGATCTTCTGGATTCTGGCCGCTGCCGCGCTGCTCGCATCGGCGATGATTTTCTTCTTTATTCACGAAACGCTCGCCCCTGAAATGCGGCAGAAGTTTAACCTGCGCACCACGGCAGGCAACTTTGCTACGCTGTTCCGCCATAAGCGGGTGCTGAGCTATATGCTGGCCAGCGGCTTTAGCTTTGCCGGAATGTTCTCGTTCCTCAGCGCCGGGCCGTTCGTTTACATCGAATTAAACCATGTTTCGCCGCAGCACTTCGGTTACTACTTTGCGCTGAACGTTGTGTTCCTGTTCTTTATGACCATGATCAACAGCCGCTTTGTGCGCCGGGTTGGGGCCATTAACATGTTCCGTGCCGGGCTGTACATTCAGTTTGCGATGGCGGTATGGCTGGTGCTCAGCAGCCAGCTGGACTTTGGCTTCTGGGCGATGGTGCTTGGCGTGGCGGTGTTTATCAGCTGTGTGTCGCTGGTGTCATCCAATGCAATGGCGGTCATTCTGGATGAATTCCCGCATATGGCGGGTACTGCATCTTCATTGGCCGGGACATTCCGCTTTGGCATCGGCGCGTTAACCGGGGCGCTGCTCTCGGTGGCCACCTTTAATACCGCGTGGCCGATGATCTGGTCTATTGCCATTTGTGCGACAGCCTCCGTGCTGTTCTACTTCTACGCCAGCAAAGCTCGCCACACGAAAGCCTGAAAATCCACGGGCGTTTCTGATCAGAAACGCCCGTGCTCTCCACGAAAATTCCCGTATAATCTCTGTTGATATAGGATATATGTTTCGTATATGTAAAAGGCTCAACTGTAAAAAGTCACAACTTTGTAGTTAAAAAGGTTGAGTTAGATCTCAGAAAGCGATACATATAGCGCCGAAACGCGTGCCATAGCACAAAAATAAAGCGTTAGTTTTGAAATCTCTACATGAGATGTGAGCCGTTTTAATGCTCGTTTAAACGCAATTTATCAACATTGTGTTAACCTTTGTGTAAAGAGTTTGAGATAAATTGCCGATTGGAACTTCCGGGGAAATGAAATTGAACACCATACAACTGTCCATCGTGCATCGTCTGCCGCAGAGCTATCGCTGGTTGACGGGTTTTGCAGGCTCCAGAGTTGAACCGATTCCGCAAAATGCGCAACAGGATGATGATTGCCTGATTGGCCTGAAACTGCTTAGCCCGGACGGGGAAAAAGCGTGGCCAATCATGGATACGCTTAGCCAGGCATTAAGCGACATTGAAGTGGACAGCTCCGTCGTGGAGTGTGAAGGCGAGCCGTGCCTGTTTGTTAACCTGCAGGACGAGCTGGCGGCAACCTGTCGCCTGAAAAACGTGGGTGTCGCTATCGCCGAGTCATTTTCCAGCCATAACCCTTTCTGAATTTCAGGCGAGCGCCAGCAGCTGACGCGTGTAGTCGCTTTGTGGGGCGCTAAAAATCTGCCTGCAGTCTCCCTGTTCGACCACTTCTCCCTGACGCAGTACCACCATCTGATGGCAAAGTGCTTTCACTACCTGTAAATCATGGCTGATGAAGATATAAGCCAGGCGGTGTTTTTCCTGCAGTGATTTTAACAGCGCCAGAATCTGAGCCTGCACTGAGCGATCGAGCGAAGAGGTGGGTTCATCCAGCACGATAAGCTGCGGCTGCAAAATCAACGCTCTGGCGATAGCGATGCGCTGGCGCTGGCCACCGGAAAACTCAGCCGGGTAGCGGTGGAGCATATCCGCCTGCAGCCCGACCTCTTCCAGCGCCTGAATCACTTTGGCCTTACGTTCTGCGGCGTTTAGCGCCGGATGATGCACCCGCAGGCCTTCCTCTACAATCTGCAGCACATCCAGACGTGGATTCAGGGCGGAATTGGGGTCCTGGAATACGACCTGCACCCGATGGCGCAGCGGCAGCAGCTGCTTGCGGTTGAGCTGGTGGAGAGGCTGATCGTCAAACCAGATAGCGCCCGTGGAATGAATTAATCGCAGCAGCGCCAGCCCGGTGGTGCTTTTTCCCGATCCCGATTCTCCAACCAGCCCCAGGCTCTCTCCAGGGCGCAGTTCAAAACTGAGATTTTTCAGCCCGTAGTGGTGACCCACCGTTCTTTTCAGCAGGCCCCGGCGAATCGGAAACGCCACCTGCAGATCCTCAACTTTGAGCAGGGGGGTAACGTCTGCTGCCAGCGGCACGGGGTCGCCTGATGGCTCAGCATTCAACAGCTGCTGGGTATAGGGATGCTGAGGATGACTGAACAGATCGGTGGTGGATTGTTGCTCCACGCATTTGCCGTGACGCATCACCGCCACGTTGTCCGCCAGCTTTTTCATGATACTCAGATTGTGGGTGATAAACAGCAGGCCCATATTCAGTTCCTGCTTCAGCTCTTGCAGTAACTGCAGGATCTGCGCCTGAACCGAAACATCCAGCGCCGTTGTCGGCTCATCGGCAATCAGCAATTCAGGGCGGGTCAGCAGCGCCATAGCAATCATTACGCGCTGGCGTTCGCCGCCGGACAGCAGGTGAGGGTAGTCCTGGAGCCGGGTTGCAGGGTTGCGAATGCCCACGCGATCGAGGCAGGTGAGTATCTCCGCGCGGGCAGGTTCGGGCCGCATTCCCCGATGCAGAGAGAGCACTTCGTACAGCTGTTTTTCGAGGGTGTGCAAGGGGTTGAGCGACACCATCGGTTCCTGAAATATCATCGCAATTTTGTTGCCGCGCACGCCACGCAGCGTCTTTTCCGGCGCGTTTAGCAGGTCATTACCGTGAAACAAAATTTCCCCGGAGGGATAAACCACCGGCGGGGACGGCAGCAGGCGCAGCACGGAAAGCGCCGTCACGCTCTTGCCTGAGCCGGACTCGCCGACCAGCGCGAGCGTTTCACCCGCTTCCACCTGGAGCGAAACCGAGTCCACCACCTGCCGCAGGGTTCTACCCTGCTGAAAAGCGATAGAAAGATTGTTGATAGCGAGTAGCGGAGTGGTCATGGTCAGCGCGCCTTAGCCGGGTCGAAGGCGTCACGAACCGCTTCGCCAATAAAAATTAACAGGGAGAGCAAAATGGCCAGAGACAAGAACGCAGAGATGCCCAACCACGGTGCCTGAAGGTTGTTTTTGCCCTGTAACACGAGTTCACCCAGCGACGGCGATCCCAGCGGCAGACCAAAGCCGAGGAAATCCAGTGAGGTTAAGGTTGTTATCGAGGCGCACAGAATGAACGGCAGGAAGGTCAGGGTAGCCACCATGGCGTTGGGCAGCATATGCCGGGTCATGATTGACCAGTCGCTGACGCCCATGGCTTGCGCCGCCCGAATATAGTCGAAGTTGCGGGTGCGCAAAAACTCTGCCCGCACAACGCCCACCAGCCCCATCCAGCCAAACAAAACGGTTATACCCAGCAGCCACCAAAAATTGGGCTGTACCACGCTGGAGAGCATGATGATCAAAAACAGCGTCGGCATGCCGGACCAGACTTCAATCAACCGTTGTCCCCACAGGTCAATGCGCCCGCCGTAATAGCCCTGTACCGCCCCGGCCAGCACGCCAATGATGCTGGAGAAAAAGGTCAGCAACAGGCCGAAGAGCACGGAAATGCGCGTGCCGTATAGGATCCTCGCCAGCACGTCGCTGCCGTTGGCGTCGGTACCAAGCCAGTTTTGTGCGCTGGGTGGTGAAGGAAAAGGGACATTGCTGGCGTAGTTGATGGTGTTGCTGCTAAAGCGGATCGGCGCCCAGAAGATCCAGCCTTTTTCATTCAGGCGTTCTGTTAACCAGGGATCCTGGTAGTCCGCGGGAGTTGAGAGTGGGCCGCCAAAATCACTTTCGCTGTAGTTTTTCAACGCCGGGAACCAGAGCTTGCCTTCGTAGCTCACCACCAGCGGGCGCTCGTTGGCAACCAGCTCAGCCCCCATGCTCAGGACAAAAATCAGCGCAAAGATCCACAGCGACCAGTAGCCGCGACGGTTCTGACGAAAGCGCGCCCAGCGCGCCTGGTTTACCGGGCTTAATCGGCTCATCCGCGTCCCTCAAAATCGATACGGGGATCGACCAGCGTGTAGGTAACATCGCTGAGGATGTTGGTCAGCAGGCCAATCAGACTAAAAATATAAAGGGTGCCGAAAATCACCGGGTAGTCGCGGGAAATCGTGGCTTCGTAGCCCAACAGGCCCAGCCCGTTAAGCGAGAACATCACCTCAATCAGCAGCGAGCCTGTGAAGAACATGCTGATAAACGTCGCCGGGAACCCGGCAATCACCAGCAGCATCGCGTTACGAAAGACGTGGTGATACAGAATTTTTTTCTCATCCAGCCCTTTGGCTCGTGCCGTCACCACGTATTGCTTGCGAATTTCATCGAGAAAGGAATTCTTCGTCAGCATGGTTAAGGTAGCAAAGCCGCCGATGACCGTCGCCAGCACGGGCAGCGTGATGTGCCACAGGTAATCGGTGATTTTGCTGTACCAGGGCAGGGTCTCAAAATTGGCCGACGTTAGCCCTCGCAGTGGGAACCAGTCGAGATAAGTGCCGCCGGCAAACAGCACAATCAGCAGGATGGCAAACAAAAACGCCGGAATGGCGTAGCCGATAATAATGAAAATGCTGCTCCAGATATCAAAACTGCTGCCATTGCTGACTGCTTTACGGATCCCCAACGGAATCGACACCAGATAGATAATCAGCGTGCTCCACAGCCCGATGGAAATGGAAACGGGCAGGCTGTCTTTTATCAGCTTAATCACCGAGGAGCTACGGAACAGACTGTTGCCGAAGTCGAAGCGTAAATAGTCGCCGAGCATAGTGAAATAGCGCTCGTGCAGCGGTTTGTCGAACCCGTAGCGATGCACAATATCGGCAATGACTTCCGGGTCAAGGCCTCGGCCCCCGCGATACTGGCTGCTGGTGGCGTCACCCACGCCGGTGCGGGCGTGGCCGCTCCCCATGGCGTCGTTGTTCACGCCCGGCATGCCTGTTGTGTGGCCCATTTGTATTGCGGCAATGGCCTGATCCACCGGTCCACCTGGGGCAATCTGCACGATGAAAAAGTTGATGGTGATTATTGCCCACAGCGTGGGAATGATAAGCAGCAACCGCCGCAGGATATAAGCGCCCACGTTAGTCCCCCTGACGCCGGTCGGCAGGCAGCTTCGCAGCTTTGTTGACGTCATACCACCAGTTATCAAACCCGGTGCTGTAGAGCGGATGAATGGCGGGGCGGGAGAACTTATTCCACCAGGCCAGCCGGTCAGCCGACATATACCACATCGGCAGCATGTAGTTGTTCCAGGTCAGCACACGGTCAAGGGCACGGCCCAGCGGCAGCAGTTTTTTCTTGTCGCCCTGATTGGCGATAATCATCTCAATGAGCTTGTCGACCACCGGGCTTTGTACCCCCGGCGCGTTATAGCTGGAATTGATGTACTCCGAGGCCCAAATAATTTGCAAACTAGGGCTTGGGTAAGGCATTGCGCTGTATAAACTTGGCATCATGTCGTAGTCGCGGCTGCGCAGGCGGCTTGAAAGCTGCGAGTTATCGACCTGGCGGATATTCATGGTAATGCCCAGGCGCTGCAAATTGCGCTGGAAGGGGAGGATCCATTGCGTGTTGCCGGTCGTGCCGGTCAGCAGTTCGAACACAAACGGCTGGCCGGTGGCTACGTTTACCAGCTTCTGGTCTTTTAACTCCCAGCCCGCTTCTTTCAGCAGGCTGAGCGCCTTGAGCAGGTTTTCCCGGTCAAACCCGCGTCCGTCAGATTTTGGTGGATTATAAATAGAGGTGAAAACCTCCGGCGGGAGATCTTTTTTCATCGGCGCCAGCAGCATCAGTTCGTCGGCATCCGGGTAACCGCGAGCGGCGTATTCCGTATTCTGAAAATAGCTGTTGGCCCGGCTGTAAGCGCCATAAAACAGCGCCTTGTTCATCCACTCAAAATCAAAGGCCAGGCCGATGGCTTCCCTTACCCGGCGGTCGCTGAAAATGGGGCGCTGGATGTTAAACGCCAGCCAACGGGTATCCTGGGCGGATTCGTTTTTCTGCTCATCCTTGACGATGTAATGGTTGCTGAAGTTTTTCCCGATGTAGCGCGTGGCCCAGTTTTTGGCTGAGACCTCAGTACGATAATCAAACGCCCCGGCCTTGAACGCCTCAAAAGCCACGTCGTCATCAAGATAATAGTCGTAGCGGATGGTATTAAAGTTCCAGCGCCCACGGTTAACGGGTAGATTTACCGCCCAGTAATCCCGTACTCGCGAATAGGTGATGTATTGCCCCATTTTCCAGTCGGTGATTTTATACGGCCCGCTGGAAAGCGGTGGGGAGGAGAGCGGGTCGCTCAGCTTGTGATCCTTCCAGAACTTCTCCGGGAATACAGGAAGCGAAAACAGGCCCAGCATCCGGTCTTTGCTCGGCGTGGCAAGCTCAATACGCACGGTGAGCGGCGCAATGGCGCGTACCGTCGCCCCTTTGTAAATCAGGCGGAACTGCGGCACGCCTTCCGTCATGAATTTATTGAAGGTAAATGCGACGTCTTGGGCGGTAATTGGGCTGCCATCCTGAAAGCGGGCTCGCGGGTTAATGGACACTTCAGTCCACGCAAAGTTGGACGGGTAGCGGGCCATCTCGGCAATCAAAGGATAATAGCTGCCGGGTTCGTCATCAGAAGTGGTGAACAGCGGGTCGTACAGCGTGTCGGTGCGAACGCCCGGGTTACCCCGCATGGCAAAACGGTTGAAGTTATCAAAAGTGCCAATCGCCGAGAGCGTGATATTACCGCCCTTGGGGGCTGCGGGATTGACGTAATCAAACTGCGTGAAGTTGACGGCGTATTTAGGTTCGCCCAGGACGGCAAAAGAGTAGCTTTCGTTTATCTCTGCGGCGCGTGGCGTAAGGGAAAAGGTGCTCAGGCAAAGCAGCATCAGTGCACGTACAGCTTTTGTCATCTTCATTCCTTGCCCGGTGGGTGGGAAAGCGCAGGCGTCACGCGGCAGCGCCCGGTAAGCCCATGATGGTTAATCATAAGTTAGCCGGTGAAGATTGCGCAATGCCTGTCAGTCTTTCAATTCGTCATAAAGCGTGTGGGAAGGGTTCCAGCTGACAAGCTGGCTTAGGGTCAGGGGGCGGCTGAAGTAATAGCCTTGCAGGAAGTTACAGCCGCGTTCAATAAGCCATTTCGCCTGCTCCGGCGTTTCTACCCCTTCCGCTACCGTGTTCATGTTCAGGCGCTGAGCCAGCGTCAGCACGGCGTCCAGCACCGGCGCGGTCACCGTTTCCATCCCGATGGAGTTGACGAAGCCGCGGTCAATCTTCAGATAATCCAGCGTAAAGCGCTCGAGATAAATCAGCGCGCTGTGGCCGGTACCGAAGTCATCCACCGCGATTTCAAACCCCTGCTCGTGTAGCCAGGCAAAAATGCCCATCGCCTCTTTTTCTTTCAGCATGTCGCGCTCGGTTATCTCAAACACTAACTGGAAATGGTGCGGCGGCAGTGAAGCGGCGAAGGCCTGAATATCCTGCTTAAACGTCGGGGAGTGAAGATGGCTTGGGGCGAGATTCACGCCCAGCTTGGCTCCGGCGGGCAGAACTTTTTGCAGCGTAGGTGCGTCCCGGGCAATCAATTCAAACAAATGGCGCGTGAGTGGCACAATCAACTGCTGAGCTTCGGCAAAGCCGATAAACGCATCCGGGGGGATCATGCCCGCCGTTGGGTGCTCCCAGCGCATCAGCACCTCTATACCACGCATCTGCAGAGCCTGTGAGTCGACCACGGGCTGGTAAACAACAAAAAATTGCCCCCGCTTGATGCCGGTAAGAATTTCTTTCCCCGCCCGTACTTTGACCGACAGAAAGTAACCACACAGCGCGGCGCTCAACAGGCCGGATAATAACCCGGCCAGAATGGCCAGTTGAATGTCCTCCAGCGGCCACGGCGTACCATAAATGTAGAGTTTAATCGGGTAGCCGTTAAGCACAGAAATTCTGGTGGGCGAGGGGGGAAGCTCATCGGTATTTATCACGTCGGGTGAATAGGACGTGAGCGCCTTGTTGCCTACCACCAGCGCCATGGAGCTGATGTCCTGCTGGCGGGAGGTGAACACCAGGTAGGGCGTAAGATTGACGTTTAGCGTAGTAAAAACGCCGCGCCCCGAGGCCAGTGGGTTAAGAAACCAGGCGGCAATCACCGGCTTGCCCGGCATCATTGGTGTGCCGTTCATGATCGCCAGGTCGACGGTTTTATTGATGTTCAGTTCGGGCTCCAGCGCATCCATCGACATTTCCATGTTGCCGGTGGCGGAAGAGCAGTAGGCGATGCCGTTACGCACCAGCAAAAAGGCTCGTACATTGGGATTAAAAGCCGCACGAGAAGTCAGTTCACCGCTGACCCTTTCACACTCGTTCATGGTTAAAGGCTGGATACCCTCGGCGGTGGCGTGAAGTTCTTTAAAGAAGGTATCGAGATAGTTGCTGATGTCGCGAGAGAGGAGATTATAAGCGGACTCCCGCTTGGAATGGAGTGCCAGGCTGGTTAGCCCGCCGATAAATAATGCGGCACATAATCCCATCAGCAGGCTAAACGCGACTATCTGCTTTGGGGTGCTAAAGTAGCGCGAAAAAATATTTCTATAAGACATGGAATTATGAGTCCCGCAGGGGCAAGCGAATCATCGTTTGTTTTGTGCTTTTTTCTGACTATAACCCATAACCAGGAAATTGTTTAACTTGTTTCGCAAGGTAACTATTTCACTTTTCAATTTTTAGCGAAAAGAGTAAACGTCTGAATTACAGGCATAAAAAAACGCTGCGTTGGCAGCGTTTTAAACGTTGGTGGTTTTGCTGAGTAGCCAAGGGAATAACTCTCAACAAAACATATCTTACTGCGGCGTTAGCTGCGGCTTAGCACCCGACGCGCTTCGTTGTAACGCTTCTTCCAGTAGGGCTCGTCCATGCTGGAAATCACAACGCCGCTGCTGGTGGAAGCATGTACAAATTGGTTATTCCCAATGTAGATGCCTACGTGACGGCCGGTTGAGCCTGCACGGAACAGCACTAAATCACCGGTGCGTAACTTATTACGCGAAACAGATTTACCGGACTCCTGCTGCTCAGACGTTGAACGCGGCAGGTTTAAACCAAACTGTTCCTGGAACGTGCGCTGCACGAATGCAGAACAATCAATGCCCGCTCTGCTGCTGCCGCCAAGACGGTAGCGTACACCTTTCCAGCTCGCGTATTGCTCCATAATGCGTGACTTCACGTCAACATTACGAACCATCTCTTCGAATTCATCCTGAGAGGCTTGCAGTAAAAAACCATCTTTTTCACCGACTGCATGCGTCTCAGAATGCATATTTGCTGTGTTAGTCGAACTACAGGCGGAAAGCATAACTGCCACCGCAATCGCGGGTATCGCCCGCAAGATGTATCTCAAAATAGGCTGAGATTTGACCATTTTGTTTGTTTTCCCTTGATGTCCTTAACGAATAATTCGTTATACAAAAATACCAACGTGACGAGACTAATTACCTAAAAGCCACGAGACAATTATTCATGCACAAAAATGTGGAACATCGCACACTTTTATTCACAGCACAAATAGATCAGCCGCAGAGCAAACTTTCCCGAGACTACCCGATAAAACCAGGCTATGCGAGCGTTTTTATTCTTATTTTTATAAGAAATTGTGATGATTCGTCGCGAAAGGTTATTTCGAACAAATGATCGGCGATTCTGCTGGTTTTATCGTCAGGTCATTCAAATTGAAGCGGATTTTGTATGAGTAAATATTCATCTTACTGTCATGATGCTGAAAAAATAAGCAAAGGCCCGGATGGGCCTTTGCTCGTTGACTATCTTCATCACTTATTAACCGTCAGCGGGACGCTTTATATTTTCCCGGAACAGTACGGTTCAGTATAGAAATTAACCGGTCGCTGATTGGGGTTAATAGCACCCAGGGCAGGCCAACCAGAGCAATAGAGAGTGACCCGACGTAGACATCGGTAAACCAGTGCGCGCCTATCATTATTCTTGGTGAAGAGAAGACAAAGAAGATCGCGACGGCAATAAGAAACGCTCGTGGGCCGAAATAACGCAGCATAAAACCGGTGAAGATGAGCAGCATCAGGCCGTGATCGCCGGGGAAGCTGTCGCTTGAGGCGTCTTTCGTCGGGAAGTGCAGCAGCTCGCTGACGCGATAAATGTCTTTAAAGTACAGCGTTGGGCTGGCGTGCACCACCGGGATAAGGTGGCCGAGCTGGTTGATGACCACGGCGCAGAGCAGCATCACCACGCCCATCAGCACCAGGCGGCGGCGGCCCGCGCAATCTTCATGCAGCCAGAACCAGGAAAACAGCGCGCCCATTGCCAGCAGCGAAATGCCGTCGAAGGCCCGGTTATTGGTGATGGCAATCAGCGTTAAAAAGGTATGGCTCTTGACCAGTTCATTATTAAAGAAATGGAACAGCGAGGCGTCGATGTTGAACCAAAATCCATGGTTCTCTGGCAGGTACCAGCTGAAGAACAGGGCGATGCCCAGGACGTTCAGGAGCAGGATAAGCGGAAGGCGATTAATCATGATACAGCTTCTAAATCTCATTACGGGGGCGCAAAGGTAGACGCGCTAACTTAAACGTAAGCTCAACAGGCTGGATTGCAGGGCATTCCAGTCGGACTGAGCCGGGTGAATCAATTCGATGCGGCTATCCAGCGGTGGTGCGGATTGCGTTTCAATATGCAGGTCGTTGCCCTGGCGGTTGATACGCACCAGGCCTTCGGGAATACGCAGCACGCCTTTGACTCGCTCAACCGGGGCAAGACGTGCCCACTCCAGCAGGCCAATGGTGTCGAAAACGGTTTCTTCATCGAAAATCCAACCACAGGCGTAATAACCCTGCCCGCTGTTCACGCTCCGACGCCAGCGCTGATGCCCCGGCAGGCTCAGCGCGGCAAGGCCATGAGGGACCGATTGGGCATGCTGGTGCTCAGGGCTGGGCGGCAGTTCACGTTGGTTCAGTCTTGGTTTATCGAGCAGCGCAATACTGACGACCCCTTTTTCCGCGTGAACCAGCTCGCGGTCGTCGCCATTATTTTGATACCAGCTATCTAAAGCGGCCTGGCTTTCCGATGTGGCGCGATCTTGTTTATTCGCCACAACGACGTCCGCCGCGGCTAGCTGGTCGCGGAAGTTGTCATTATTCAGGGCTTTTTCATCCAGAAGCTGGCGTGGGTCGAGCAGGCAAAGCGTGGCCCGCAGGTCAATCCACGGCTGATATACGTCAGCGGTAAGCATATCCAGGATTTGTTTCGGGTGACCAAGGCCGGTGGGTTCAATTAGCAGGCGGTCTGGCTTGCCCTGGCGCAGCAGGGTATTAAGGCCGACCTGCATCGGCAGGCCGTTAACGCAGCACATACAGCCGCCAGGGATCTCTTTCAGCAGCGCACCGCTGTCAGCCAGCAGGGCGCCATCAATGCCCACTTCACCAAATTCATTGACCAGCACCGCCCATTTTTCATCGACGGGCTTGTTGGCCAGCAAATGTAAAATGGTGGTGGTTTTACCGCTGCCCAGGAAGCCGGTAATTAAATTCGTTTTTGTCACGGTGACTCCGGGGGTTTACTGCCTGTAAACCACGTCAATCTATCAGTGATTATTCATCATTTACGCTGACTATCCTGACGACAACCCGGAGAAAAGAGAAGCCTTAACGCGGCTTACCGCACCGTAAGACCACGTTAAGCGCATTGATTGTTAACTTAAGCGCAAGTTTTCGACCGCGCCGCGCGCGCCCAGGCGAATGAGTTGCTGCCAGGCTTGCTGAACGTTTTCGACAAATTTTTCGTTTTTGGGCAGGTCATCACCAAAAATTTCGCTCAGGCTGAGGAGGGCGCTGACGCGTTCGTTTTCGCTGCTGTCGCTCACCAACATCTGAATTTTGCCCTGAAGCGGATCGCGAACGTCAATCGCATGGCCCTGTTCGTCGAGGCCGCTAACGTAGCGCATCCAGCCGGCGATCCCGAGCGCCAGGCATGGCCAGTGGCTGCCGTTTGCCAGATGCCAGCGAACGCTTTCCAGCCAGCGCTGGGGAAGCTTCTGGCTGCCGTCCATGGCAATTTGCCAGGTGCGATGCTTCAGGGCAGGATTTGCAAACCGCTCGAGGAGGCTGGCGGCATACTGGTTCAAATCGACGCCCTTAATATTCAGCGTCAGTGCCTGCTCCTGCAGCATCAGGTGCTTTGCAGCAAGGGCAAAATGTTCGTCGGCCATGCAATCATTAATATGCGGGTAACCGGCAAGGTAGCCGAGATAAGCCAGAAACGAGTGGCTGCCGTTGAGCATCCGCAGCTTCATCTGCTCGTAGGGCACCACATCGGCAACCATTTCCACCCCGACGGCTTCCCACTCCGGGCGACCGGCTACAAAATTATCTTCGACGACCCACTGAATAAACGGCTCGGCGGCAATGGCACAGGGGTCTTGTACGCCCAGTATTTCCGCAATTTCCTGCAGCGATTCCTCAGTGGCTGCCGGAACAATGCGGTCAACCATGGTGCTGGGGAAGGTGACTTCTTTGGCAATCCATTCTGCCAGCCCGGCGCTTCGACTCGCGGCCATACCCAGCACGGCCTGGCGAACCAGGTGCCCGTTATCAGGAATGTTATCGCAGGATAAGACCGTAAACGGGTTTAATCCACGCTCGCGGCGGCGGCTTAGTGCCTCTACAAGTATTCCTGGTACGGAATGCGGAGCCTGGGGCGACGCCAGATCGTGAATAATCCGCTCATTGGTGGTATCCAGCTTTCCGCTGGCGGGATCGATGCAGTAGCCTTTTTCGGTCACGGTCAGGGAAACAATGGCGACCTGCGGTTCACAAAACTTCTCTATGATGGCTGCCATACCATCCAGCTTCGCATTCAGGCATTCTTTCACGGCGCCGATAACCCGCGCCTGGTTTCCCGCCGCCCCTTTCTCCAGCACCGTGAAAAGATGATCCTGTTGCCGAAGATCTTGCATCAGCTTATCGCCGTTAAACAGGCTGATCTCACAGATCCCCCAGTCGCCGCCCAGCTTGTTGAGCACTCGGTCGGTGAGCAGGGCCTGATGTGCACGGTGGAAAGCACCAAACCCAAAATGCACGATACGCGTTTTAAGCGCGCGGCGGTCGTAGTTTGGCCGTTGAACGGTATCCGGAAGTGAAGCAGTGGCAAGGGTATCCATAGAGTCGCATCCTGTGTAGGGAGGTGGGAATCTATGCAGTGTAAAGCTGTATGACAGGAAATAAAATTGGTCTGTTTAGTTAATCGCTTTTGTGTGATGTAGGTCTGATAATAGAGCGGATGGATGAAATTGGTATAATAACCTTGATCGTGAGATTAAAAAAAACGCTCCCGAAGGAGCGTCATTTATCATCAGTCGGCGCGGCCCATAGAGCGTTTTTCTGCAATATGAATGCGGATTTTTTCCCCGGCAACCATGTATTCCGGCACCTGAATCACCAGGCCGGTGGACAGCGTTGCTGGCTTGGTACGGGAGCTGGCGGAAGCGCCTTTGATGCCCGGAGCCGTTTCGATGATTTCCAGATCCACGGTTTGCGGCAGCTCCAGCGCCAGCAGCTGGCCGTCCCAGGTCAGCACCTGCATATCCGGCATACCGCCTTCTGGAATGAACTGCAGCTCTTCTTCGATCTGGTCTTTGGTGAAGATGTACGGAGTGTAATCCTCTTTATCCATGAATACGTATTCGTTGCCGTCGATGTAGGAGAAGTCAACGAAGCGACGTGTCAGGGTGATGGTGTCAACGATATCATCGCCTTTGAAGCGTTCTTCCACTTTTTGCCCGGTGCGAACATCGGAGAAACGCATCTTATACAGGGTTGCTGCGCCGCGTGCGCTGGGAGCCTGGATATCAATATCTTTAACAATCAGCAGTTTGCCGTTGTAATTGAGAACCATGCCTTTTTTGATTTCGTTAGCTCTTGCCATCGGTGTTTCCTGTCAAAAATTGAGATGCGAAAATATTGCGTCAAAGTACTCGTGAGGCGCGTTTCAGGCAAGCGGATTTGATAAAGAAGCACAAAAGTAAGGGGTTTAAGGCAAGCGTGTCGGCAACATCCTGCTTTGCCGACACGCCAGACGCGGAAAACGCCCTAGCCGCGGCCATCCTTAGGCGCTAAGAAATAGAAAGCAAACGGCAGCGAACACAAAATAGTGAACATAATCGTGTAGATAGTGACCCACGCGCCCTGCATGATAAACATGTCCAGCGTCCACTGTTCCATTGGCCAGTTGTACTGCTCTTCCACGCCTTCAAAGGTCACCTTTGAAATAAGCGACACGACAATAGTAAAGACGATGGCAACCGCGATAAGGAACTTTTTACCTTCTGGGGTACGAAGTTTTGCAAGCATATCAGCCTCCTGGCTGGGGAATGATTAAGCGTAATGGCCCCGACAATCGGGGCCAGGTAATTAAAACGTGACGTTCACTTTGCCCCAGACCGTCCGGCCTGGTTCATTGACCGGGGTATTGGACGAATAGCCAAAGCTGCTGTTGCCCGCCAGGTTCAGGTGTTCGCTGTAGGTTTTGTTCAACAGGTTATCGACGCCTGCGCTGAGCCTGATGGCTTTGCTGAGACGGTAAGCGGCGTTGGCGGAAAAAATCGCAAAGCCGCTGCTTTTGTCGAAATCTTTCCCGACCACGTTACCCTCATTCAGCGCCACGCGATGCTGGCTGCTGACCAGCCGCAGCAGGCCAGTGCTGCTCCAGTCCCCTCGCTCCCACGTCAGGCCGAAGCGGGTTTCCAGCGGGGCTATTTGCGGCAGCGGCTGATGGTCGCTGGTGTTTTGCCCCCAGGCATACGCCAGGCTTGCGTCTGCTTTCCAGGATTCGGTCAGCGCGTAGCTCATGCCCATTTCGCCCCCCATAATGGTGGCGTCAACGTTATCTGCCTGACTGACGCGGGCGTTATTGGGGTCATAGCGGAAGAGAATAAAATCATTCACCCGGCCAAGGTACGCGGAAACCCAACTATTCAGGCGTTCACCGCTGTACTGGGCACCAATATCCAACTGCGTCGTTTTTTCTGTTTTCAGCTTATCGAAGACATTTTTAGTGCCGTCCGGCCCGTAGGTGGGGGAAAACAGTTCCCAGTAATCCGGGAAGCGCTCAGTGTAGCCCACGCCAGCGTACAGCATGACGGGAACACCACTCAGCGTTTGTTCGTAGCGCACAAAACCTGCCGGTAGCGTTTTGCTGCGCACGCTGGCGCCAACGTCCGTATCATTATTGACGCGAGTCCGATCGAGGCGCGCGCCGCCGATAACTTTGTTGTTGTCGGTGGCGTTCCAGGTCAGTTCGCTAAAGAGACCTGCGTCCTGGAAACGGGCATCCTGCTTCCAGCCTGCGTCCTGTTTGCTGCGGTGGGTGCTTTGCTGCCCGTCGATGCCGCTGCGCAGTTCGTAGTCAGACCACAGCCACGTGCCCATCATGCGCCCGCCAACCGTACGACGATCGAGTTGCATCGCCATCGGCATATTCATGCTCATGGATGAACCCATGTCCATCGAACTGCCCATATCCATGCCCATCGAGGAGGCCATATGCCCGCCGGACATGCCGCTGGACATCGTCCCTGGGGACCGCAGGGTATAGTTATCCATAATGTGGTTGGCGTAGTTGTAGTAGACGCTGCTTTCGAACTTGTTGAAAACCTCGCCGATGTTCGACATTTCGAAGCGCGCCCCCAGGCTGTCGCGCCGGAACTGGGAGCCGTCCATGCTGCGACCCGCGTAGCGGGCTTCGCCGTTGCCTTTACCCGCCGTTAGCTCCAGCAATGTATCTTTGTTGGGCGTCCAGCCCAGCGCAACGTCGGCGTTCCATTTATCCCACTTCGAGGCCACCCGGTTGCCGTTGCCGTCTTCGTAATCGCCGGAATGGGACTTATTGCCGATCAGGCGTAAATAGCCGTCTTCGCTCCCCAGACTGACGTCTGCGTTGCTGTCCCAGCGCTGATTAGAGGCAGTAAGCAAGCTGGCGGTGCCCTGGATGCCTGCTTTATCAAAGCGCGGCGGTTCTCTGTCGAAGCGCACCGTTCCCGCAGAGTTACCTGGCCCCCAAAGCACGCTTTCCGGGCCTTTAATCAGCGTCAGCAGATCAAAGCTCTCCGGTGAAATGTACGAACTTGGCGCATCCATTCTGGCCGGGCAGGCCCCAGGCATTTCACCATTATTGGTCAGGATACGCAGGCGAGAACCGAACATGCCGCGAAATACCGGGTCGCCATTGGTGCCGCCGTTGCGGATTTGCGAGAAACCGGGGATGGTTTTCAGATAATCCGATCCGTCGCTGGCTGGCACAGGCTGACGCGGCGTTTTAGGGGACGTCACAACTTCCAGCGGCGATGATACCGGAGAGGTGACGATCATCACGGCATCGTCCGGCATATTCATCGTGTCATGTGAACCCGCCGCGACGACTGCGGGAGAAGTGATAGCCAGCAGTATCAAAGATACCAGCGGCTTTAAATGCGTTTTCATCATTGCCTTACTGTCCTTCAGGCGTAACGTTGCCGTTCTTTATAAAAAGAACAGCCCGAGACAACGCTTCAGCGCTGCCTTCAGCATTACGCGGTTAATTATTGGTGTTTTAAGCGAAGTAGCAGGCAGCAGAGGGTGGGGCGCGGGCCGGGTGAGGTGACCACGGGCGAGAAACCACGGCGCAGCAGAGCGCGATCACCGGCGTCCGGCGCACGCAAAGCAACAATAACAGCAGTAAAACAGTGAGGCAGAATTCAATAAAAGGCAGGTGGATCAGCAGTTGGCAATAGCCGCAGGCGATTTCTTCTCCCGGCGACATACCCGGGCCAGACATCAGCATGTTGTGCGGCATTGACGCCTGAGGGCAGGGTTCGGGCATGGGCATGTGATGGTCCATGTCAGACATGTCCATTGTCATCATCATGCTGCTGTGTTCGCAGGCTGAATGGTGCATCAGCGATTTGGAAATAACCGGTGCAATAAACAGCATGGCAACGGCAAGCAGCGCCAGCCAGCAGGCTGTTAGGTGGAATTGATTGCGCCGTGACAAAACGTTACCGATCCGTAGTCGTTGTGGCGCAAGTGTATCCTGAAAGAAGGAATGATGTTAAATGAATTGTTAGATTGACGCAGACATTGGGTCTGGTATTGTCACGCACCTTTTGATGCTGGTGGAAACGTAAATGGATTGTCGTCCTGACTGCGGTGCTTGCTGTACCGCGCCTTCTATATCAACGCCTATCCCCGGTATGCCGGAGGGCAAGCCCGCCAACACGCCCTGCGTTCAACTGGACGAACGCCTGCGCTGCAAGCTGTTTGGCTCGCCTTTGCGGCCTAAAGTTTGCGGCGGCCTCCAGCCCGAAAGAGAGATGTGCGGCACCTCCCGCCATCAGGCAATGGCTTATCTGATCCACCTTGAAGCCGCGACGGCGCCTTAAATATCTTTGATGCGGGCCATGCAGTAAATACTGACGGCTATCATCCCCAGTGCGATGAAAAAGACGCTGTGATAGTTCCAGATCTCGGCCACCACGCCGGCGAGTGAACCGGCAATGATCCAACCCACGCGCGTGGTGTTGGTATACAGCGTGGTGGCGGCACCCGCCTGGCCAGGCATAAGATCCTGAAAATAGATCATGCCTATCCCGGCCAGAATCCCGATAAAGATGGCGTTTAACAGCTGCAGCCCCAGCAGCATATATTCATTGGTCAGCGTCACCATCCCGACATAGAACAGCAACCCGGCAGCGACGGCAAAGCGCATCAGGAAGCGTTTACCGAAGCGTTTGGCGTAGTAGCCCGCAATCAGCATGGTCGGGATTTCCAGCCCGGCCGCGGTGCCCATCATGACCCCGGCGAGCTTCTCCGGAAGGTGTAACTCATTGATGATGTAAAGCGGCATATTGATGATATAGAGGCTGTTACAGCCCCACATCATGGTACAGGCGGCGAACAGGAGCAGGGCGTCGCGGCGGTTGCGGCGCGGAGACTCGAGCCGGGCTTCTGCTTTTGCCACCGGTTCTTTGCGCATAGACGGCAAAAAGAGCCACACCATCGCGCCGCAAATCACAAAGGCAAACGCCGCGCTCAGGTACATCACTTTGAAGCCGAATCCCATCGCCAGCGCGTAGGCAATTGGCGGCCCAATCACCCAGGCAAGAGACACCTGCGCGCGCAGAATAGAGCTGAACATCACCGCTTCTCGCCCGGTACTGTCGGCATGCTCGCGGGCAAGCGCAAACATCTGCGGGTTGGCGGTGGAGCCGAAGCTGCTCAGAAACACCCCAACGAACAGCAAAATAAAGTAGTTACGGTTCCAGGCGAACAGGACACAGCCCAGCGCGCCGAGCAGGCAGCAGGCAAAAATCAGCGTTTTCCGGTCGCCTTTGCGGTCGGAACGTCCGGCTAAAAACTGGCTCACCAGAATGCCAATCACCGCGCTTCCTGTGAAGAAAAAACCGACCAGTGCAGGGCGAACGTGGACTTCATCGGTTAAAAACAGGCTTAGCGTTGGGGTTTGTAGCGCGCCGGCGATGCCGGTCAAAAAAGCCACAATCAAAAACGCGGTTGAGGTGAAGTCCAGAGGCTTACGGGCGGCGGTAACGGGAGCGTTTTGCATACTTTTGGACGGCAGGAAAAAGAATGCGCGGAGTTTACTCTCGTTGCCCCTAAATAGACAGATTTACAGCAGCTGTCTGATGAGTTAACCCGTAGAGGGCGGCAGGCTCTCGCCGTTGAGACCGACGTGACCGTCCTCAGCGACGTGAAGCAGCTTGTCGACAGCGCTGTTCAGGCCTTCGGTCGTACTGACGTGATGGTTAATAACGCGGGGTTAATGCCAATATCGGCGCTTGAAAGGCTGAAGGTTGATGATTGGGAGCGCACTATCGACGTGAATATCAAGGGGGTGCTCTATGGTATTGCCGCCGCCTTGCCGCATATGCAGCGCCAAATGTCCGGGCATTTTGTTAATGTCGCGTCGGTGGCCGGACATAAAATCATGCCGAATGGCACGGTCTACTCCGCGTCGAAATTCGCCGTGCGTGCGTTGACGGAAGGTCTCAGACAGGAGGTAAAACCCTGGAATATCCGCACGACAATTCTTTCTCCAGGGGCTGTGGATTCGGAATTACCGAACAGCATCACCGAAGAAGATGTTGCTCGCGGTATGCAGGGGTTTTATCAGGCGACGGCTATTCCGGCCGATTCCTTTGCCCGTGCTATCGCCTTCGCCCTTGAACAGCCCGATGACATGGACGTAAACGAAATCGTCTTCCGGCCAACCCGCCAGCTCGCCTGATCCCCTCCACGTCGATACAAAATTTATCGACGTGTTTTCTTTTTATGTTTCAGCCGTCAATTTTTGTCGTCGAGTAAAACCCCGTTAGCTGCTGTGCTGCCAAAGCTGAAGTTTGCTGATACCTGTCTGTAAATGGCTGTCAGTGTGCTGAACTTCCCGTCTGCTAAACTGAAAATGTGCTGAAGCTCTAAATTTCGCAAACAGAAATGCGAGAAATGTTGCGTGAAATGCAGCATTAGCGCAACACTCCTTGAAACGTTTCAGCGTCATCTTTTTGCATCCCGCAGCTCGAGATGGCGCATTTTTTCTCAAGCAAGCTGAATCGTTTCAATTCAGCGAGAGAGGCGAACTATGTTCCAGTTAACTGTGCAGGATATTCACCCGGGCGAAGCTGCCGGGAGCAAAGAAGACGCTATCCGCCAGGTTGCCGCCGCCCTTGTGCAGGCAGGCAACGTCGGCGAAGGCTACGTCAACGGTATGCTGGCGCGTGAGCAGCAAACCACCACTTATTTAGGTAACGGGATTGCTATCCCGCACGGCACCACCGACACGCGTGAGCTGGTGCTGAAAACCGGCGTTCAGGTTTTCCAGTTCCCGCAGGGCGTGGAGTGGGGCGAGGGCCAGATCGCTTACGTGGCGATTGGTATTGCCGCTAGTTCCGACGAGCACCTCGGCCTGCTGCGTCAGTTGACGCATGTGCTGAGTGACGACGAAGTTGCTGCACAGCTGAAATCCGCAACCAGTGCGGAAGAGCTCCGTGCGTTGCTGATGGGCGAGAAGCAAAGCACCGCGCTGCTGCTGGACAACAGCCTGCTGGCGTTGAACGTCGAGGCCAGCGATCTGATGACGCTGCAGGCGCTGAACGCGGGCCGCCTGAAGCAGGCGGGTGCGGTTGATGCTGTTTTCGTCAGCAACGTGATTGCCGGTAATCCGCTGTATCTCGGTCAGGGTATCTGGCTGAACGACAGCGCGGCAGGTAACCTGGCGAGCGCCGTTGCTGTTAGCCGTCCGGCGGCAAGTTTTGAGGCGAACGGAAACCCGGTTTCTCTCCTGATGACCGTGGCCGTGGCCGACGAGCAGCCCTTGCAGGTGCTGAACCGCCTGAGCGACATGCTGATTGGCAACCGTGCCGACAAGCTTTTAACCGCAGATGCGCCGGCATTGCTGACGCTGCTGACCAGCGATGATGCCCCGGCAGAAGAAGCGCTGAGCGCCGAATTTACCGTGCGTAATGAACACGGCCTGCACGCCCGTCCGGGTACGGCGCTGGTCAACACCATAAAACAATTCAATAGCGAAATTACCGTGACAAACCTTGATGGAACCGGGAAACCGGCAAATGGACGTAGCCTGATGAAAGTTGTTGCTCTGGGAGTGAAAAAAGGCCACCGCCTGCGCTTTACCGCGCAGGGTGAAGATGCTGAACAGGCGCTGAAAGCGATTGGCGAAGCCATCTCTGAAGGACTGGGGGAGGGCGCGTAATGACCAGACGTGTAGCAACGATCACCCTGAACCCGGCCTATGACCTGGTGGGCTTTTGCCCGGAAATAGAACGTGGAGAAGTGAACCTGGTGCGCACCACCGGTCTGCATGCGGCCGGTAAGGGCATCAACGTAGCTAAGGTGCTGAAAGATCTCGGCATCGACGTGACCGTGGGCGGATTCCTCGGTAAAGACAACCAGGACGGCTTCCAGCAGCTGTTCAGCGAGTTGGGAATCGCCAACCGCTTCCAGGTCGTACAGGGCCGTACCCGCATCAACGTTAAGCTGACCGAAAAAGACGGCGAAGTCACCGACCTGAACTTTTCCGGGTTTGAAGTGACCGGCGCGGACTGGGAACGCTTTGTGGCGGACTCCCTGAGCTGGCTGGGCCAGTTCGACATGGTTTGCGTCAGCGGCAGCCTGCCTGCGGGCGTTTCCCCGGAAGCGTTCACCGACTGGATGACCCGTTTGCGCAGCCAGTGTCCGTGCATCATTTTCGACAGCAGCCGCGAAGCGCTGGTTGCCGGTTTGAAAGCGGCACCGTGGCTGGTCAAACCGAACCGTCGCGAGCTGGAAATTTGGGCCGGTCGCAAGCTGCCTGAACTGAAGGATGTGATTGAGGCGGCGCATGCGCTCCGCGAGCAGGGGATTGCGCATGTGGTGATTTCTCTCGGCGCGGAAGGCGCGCTGTGGGTTAACGCTTCCGGAGAATGGATTGCCAAACCACCAACGTGTGAAGTTGTTAGTACCGTTGGCGCAGGGGATTCCATGGTCGGCGGCCTGATTTATGGCCTGCTGATGCGCGAGTCCAGCGAACACACGCTGCGCCTTGCTACCGCCGTTGCCGCCCTGGCCGTCAGCCAGAGCAACGTTGGCATTACCGATCGTACACAGCTGGCCGCGATGATGGCTCGTGTCGACCTGAAACCTTTCCACTGACAGCAGGAGACAGGCAATGAAAACGCTGTTAATTATTGAGCCGGGACTTGGGCAGGCGCGCGCGTATCTCGCGAAGACGCTTCTCGGTGCCGCAGCGCCAAAAGCGCACCTCGACATTATTGATAATCCAAACGATGCCGAACTGGCGATTGTCGTTGGCAACGCTATTCCTGCTGATACCTCGCTGAACGGCAAAAAGGTGTTCCTGGGCGATATCGATCGCGCGGTGCAGCACCCGGAACTGTTCCTGAGCGAAGCGAAAGGTAAGGCACATACGTACACTGCCCCATTAGCAGCAGCTCCCGCTGCAGCAAAAGGGCCGAAGCGTATCGTCGCTGTCACTGCCTGCCCGACCGGCGTGGCGCACACCTTTATGGCGGCGGAAGCCATCGAAACCGAAGCGAAAAAACGCGGCTGGTGGGTGAAGGTTGAAACCCGTGGTTCCGTTGGCGCAGGGAACGCGATTACCCCTGAAGAAGTGGCCGAGGCAGATCTGGTGATTGTGGCGGCGGATATTGAAGTGGATCTGGCTAAATTTGCCGGGAAGCCGATGTATCGCACCTCTACAGGCCTGGCGCTGAAGAAAACGGCTCAGGAGCTGGATAAAGCGCTGGTCGAGGCCAAACCTTACGAAGCCGCAGGTAAAGCTAGCGCAGCTCAGGAATCCGGCAAAAAAGAAAGCGCCGGGGCGTATCGCCACCTGCTGACGGGCGTCTCTTACATGCTGCCGATGGTGGTGGCGGGCGGCCTGTGTATTGCGCTCTCCTTTGCCTTCGGTATCACCGCATTTAAGGAACCTGGCACGCTTGCCGCGGCGCTGATGCAAATTGGCGGTGGCTCTGCGTTTGCGCTGATGGTGCCGGTTCTGGCGGGGTACATTGCCTTCTCGATTGCTGACCGCCCGGGCCTGACGCCGGGTCTTATCGGCGGCATGCTGGCCGTGAGTACCGGCTCCGGGTTCATTGGCGGTATCATCGCCGGTTTCCTGGCGGGTTATATCGCGAAACTGATCAGCTCGAAGCTGAAGCTGCCGCCAAGCATGGAAGCGCTGAAGCCGATCCTGATCATTCCGCTGTTCTCAAGCCTGGTTGTTGGCCTGGCAATGATCTACCTGATCGGCACCCCGGTGGCTAAAATCCTGGCGGGCCTGACCCACTGGCTGCAAACCATGGGCACCGCGAACGCGGTTCTGCTGGGCGCTATTCTGGGCGGCATGATGTGTACCGATATGGGCGGCCCGGTGAACAAAGCGGCTTACGCTTTTGGCGTCGGCTTGCTCAGTACCCAGACCTACGCACCAATGGCGGCGATTATGGCCGCAGGCATGGTGCCACCGTTGGCGCTGGGTCTGGCTACGCTGGTAGCTCGCCGTAAGTTTGATAAGGCGCAGCAGGAAGGGGGCAAAGCGGCGCTGGTGCTCGGGCTGTGTTTCATTACCGAAGGGGCGATTCCGTTTGCCGCTCGTGACCCGATGCGCGTCCTGCCTTGCTGTATTATCGGCGGGGCGTTAACGGGGGCGCTGTCCATGGCGGTTGGCGCGAAGCTGATGGCCCCGCACGGCGGCCTGTTTGTGCTGCTGATCCCTGGCGCGATTACCCCGGTACTGGGTTATCTGCTGGCGATTGTCGCCGGTACGCTGGTGGCGGGCCTGTCCTACGCTTTCCTCAAACGTCCTGAAACGGAGCTGGCGGCGAAGGTCGCTTAATCTCCCGCTCAACCAAAAACGCCTCGCTTATGCGGGGCGTTTTTCTTTCTAAGCCGTGGCTTCCTCGTGCTGCTGTGCCTTAAGCCAGGCAATCTCTTCGGCCCAGATATCCGGGTTGGTGGTTTCCAGAATTAACGGAATGCCGTCGAAACGGGCGTCACGCATGATCCAGCTGAACGGTGTATGGCCAATATTCCCAAGGCCGAGGCTGTTGTGGCGGTCAACGCGGCTGCCAAACTCACTTTTTGCATCGTTGAGGTGCATCCCGCGCAGGTATTTGAACCCGACGATACGCTCAAACTCGCTAAAGGTTTTTTCGCAGTCAGCTTCGGTGCGCAGATCGTACCCGGCGGCAAAGGCGTGGCAGGTATCGATGCAGACGCCAACGCGGGATTTATCTTCCACGCCGTCAATAATCGCCGCGAGATGCTCGAAGCGGAAACCAAGGTTGCTGCCCTGACCGGCGGTGTTTTCAATCACGGCGGTCACGCCTTCAGACTTCTCCAGCGCGATGTTAATCGACTCCGCAATGCGCTTCAGGCATTCCTCTTCCGGAATCTGTTTCAGGTGGCTGCCCGGATGGAAATTCAGCAGCGTCAGCCCCAGCTGCTGGCAGCGCACCATTTCGTCGATAAACGCCTCGCGGGATTTTTCCAGCGCATCTTCAACCGGGTGGCCGAGGTTTATCAGGTAGCTGTCGTGCGGAAGGATTTGGCCCGGGCCATAATGGTATTTTTCGCAGGCGTTCTTAAAGTTGTCGATGACTTCGCTGGTTAGCGGCGCGGCGCGCCACTGGCGTTGATTCTTGGTGAACAGGGCAAAAGCGGTGGCTTCCAGTTCGTGGGCGCGGATGGCGGCGTTTTCCAGGCCGCCCGAGGCGCTAACGTGCGCTCCAATAAACTTCATCTGTCTTCTCCTGTTTCTTGACGGGCAAAACCCGCTATCGGTAATCCGTCATGATAGCGGGTCAGGAGGCTTTTTTCCGTATTGAATTATGCTAACAGGTGGTGCACCGCCAGGTTAATGGCCGCGCCACCGACAATCAGCCAGATGAACAGCACCAGCGCCATCAGCAGCGGGCGAACTCCGGCCTTTTTCAGGGCGCTAACGTGGGTCGTCAGGCCCAGCGCCGCCATCGCCACGGCCAGCAGGAAGGTATCCAGCGTGACCAGCACATTCACCAGCGCCTGCGGCAGGAAGTGGAAGGAGTTGAAGATCGCCACCACGATAAACAGTATTGCAAACCACGGGATGGTGATTTTACCTGTCTGCGCCGAGCCAGCCGGTGCCAGAGATTTAACGCGGGCAGCCAGGAAAATCAGGAACGGGGCCAGCATCATCACGCGCAGCATTTTGGCAATAACCGCCGCATTTTCCGTTTCCGGGCTAATGGCGTGGCCTGCGGCAACGACCTGGGCAACTTCATGCATTGTTGACCCGGTGTAGATCCCGAAAGTTTCAGGCGTAAACCAGTGGCTGACGAACGGGTAAATCATCGGGTAGATAAAGATAGCCAACGTCCCGAAGATAACCACAGTGGCGACGGCCACGGTGACTTTACTGGCTTCGGCTTTCACCACTGGTTCGGTGGCAAGCACCGCCGCTGCGCCGCAAATACTGCTGCCCGCGCCAATCAGCCAACTGGTTTGCTTATCCAGGCCAAACACTTTTTGGCCGAGCCAGCAGGCGAGGGCGAAGGTGCTGCACAGCGTCAGCACGTCAATCACCAGACCGCTAACGCCAACGTCGGCAATCTGCGAAAACGTCAGGCGGAAGCCATACAGAATAATGCCGAGGCGCAGAAGGTGCTGCTTGGCGAACAGCACGCCGCCGTCGCATTGCTGCCAGATTTTGGGATACACGGTGTTGCCGATTATCATGCCGCAAAGGATGGCGAGCGTCAGGGCGCTAAGGCCGACACCGGCTACAGCCGGTATATTGCCAAGCCATAACGCCAGGCCGGTAATGGCGGCGGAAAGCGCCAGTCCCGGTAAAAAGTGCCACAGCGTGTGGCGGTGAGCTTGTACGGTGAGTGCTGTCATAACCTTCTCCTCTGTCTTAGCGAAAAGGCTACGCCTGGCTGGCATAAAAATAAAATTGATTATATATTTATAATTAATCTTTATAAGTGGTAAGCGACGGGCTGCCACCACAGGAAATCACTCTTATGCATATCACGCTGCGGCAGCTGGAAGTCTTTGCTGAAGTGCTTAAAAGCGGTTCGACCACGCAAGCTTCCCAGATGCTGTCCCTCTCTCAGTCGGCGGTCAGCGCCGCGCTTGCCGACCTCGAAGGTCAGCTTGGGGTTCAGCTCTTTGACCGCGTGGGGAAGCGCCTCGTGGTAAATGAACACGGCAGGCTGCTCTACCCGCGAGTTGTTGGGCTGCTGGAGCAGGCCGGTGAAATAGAACAGCTGTTCCGGGAAGATAACGGCGCAATCCGCGTGTATGCCAGCAGCACCATTGGCAACTATATTCTGCCGGAGATGATTGCCCGCTATCGCCGCGACTTTCCGAAGTTGCCGCTGGAGCTTAGCGTCGGCAACAGCCAGGACGTGATCAACGCGGTGGCGGATTTCCGCGTGGATATTGGCCTGATTGAAGGGCCTTGTCATATGGCAGAGCTGGTGACCGAGCCGTGGCTCGACGACGAGCTGGTGGTCTTTGCTTCGCCGGGCAACCCGCTGGTGCACCAGCCGGTAACGCTGGAAAGTCTGGCAAAACAGCCGTGGATCCTGCGCGAGCGCGGCTCAGGCACCCGCGAAATCGTCGACTATTTACTGCTTTCACATCTGCCAGAGTTTCAGTTGGGCATGGAACTGGGCAATTCCGAGGCGATCAAACATGCGGTGCGTCACGGGCTGGGTATCAGCTGCCTGTCTCGCCGGGTGATTGCCGAGCAGCTGGAAAGCGGTTCATTGGTTGAAGTGGCCATTCCTCTCCCTCGTCTGGTGCGGACGCTGTACCGGATCCACCATCGGCAAAAGCATATCTCTAACGCGCTGCTGCGTTTTCTGCGCTACTGCGAAGCATAATGCACCAAAATCTTGCAGCTGCACCTGATTGGGGTGTGGCTGCGAGGCAACCACCCTCCCGTTAACCTCTTTTTCACCGCGATGTAGCAGCAATCCTCACGATTCAGCTGCGTTGGCACATTAGTTGCAGAATTGAATTCAAAGAATCTTTTGTTTCAATCAGGCGACGAGGCTGCACATGACGATGAAAAAATGGTTGTTCTCTTTAGTTGGCGCAACGGTACTGCTGGCTCAGGCTGGAGCGGTAATGGCCGATCAGCTGCAGGATATCGAAAAACGTGGCGTGCTGCGCGTGGCGGTGCCGCAGGATTTCCCGCCGTTTGGTTCGGTAAACGCTGACCTGAAACCGCAGGGCTACGACATTGATATGGCGGCCTACCTGGCGAAAGGTCTGAAAGTCAAGCTGCAGCTGGTGCCGGTCACCAGCGCGAACCGCGTACCGTATCTGCAGACGGACAAAGTTGACCTGGTCATTTCCAGCCTCGGCAAGAACGCTGAACGCGAGAAAGTCATCGATTTTAGCCGCGCTTACGCCCCGTTCTTCCTCGGTGTTTTCGGGCCGAAAGATGGCGCGGTGACCGATGCTAAAGCGCTCAGCGGGAAAACCATTGGCGTGACCCGTGGCGCAGTAGAAGACATGGTATTAACCGACCTCGCGCCGAAAGACGCCGACGTGAAGCGCTACGAAGACAATAACACCACCATTTCCGCTTATCTTTCAGGCCAGGTGCAGTACATCGCCACCGGCAACCTGGTTGTGGCGGCGATTGCCCGCCAGAGCCCAACCAAAGCGCCGGTCAGCAAATTTATGCTCAAGGACTCCCCTTGCTACATCGGGCTGAAAAAGAACGAACCCGCGCTGAAAGCGAAGGTGGACGAGCTGATTGGTGAGGCGCTGAAGGACAATACCCTGAACACCCTGTCGCAGAAATGGATGCAGGCACCGCTGCCTGCCAACCTCGGCGCTTGAGGTGCCGGGCATGACCACGCAACTTGATTTTGCCGGTCTGCTGCCTTACTGGCCGGAGTTATTGTCCGGCCTGTGGGTGACGCTGGGGCTCACTTTTATGGCGACGGTCGGTGGCGTAGCCATCGGCATTACCGGGGCGGCCATTCGCAGCGGAAAACCGGGGCTGTTAAGCCTGGCGTGGGGCGGCTACGTGGAGCTGATCCGCAATACGCCGTTCGTTGTGCAACTGTTCTTTATTGTCTTTGGGCTTCCGGCGCTGGGGTTAAAGCTCAACGCCGGGGAAGCGGCGCTTATCGCGATGCTGATCAACCTCGGGGCTTACAGCACCGAGATTATTCGCGCGGGCATTCAGGTGACGCCGAAAGGGCAGTGGGAAGCGGCTCGTGTGCTGGGATTAAGCCGCAGCCAGACCTTTTTACGCGTGGTGCTGCCGCCGTCGCTGAAGCGTATTTATCCGTCGCTGGTCAGCCAGTGCATCATCGTGATGCTGGGCTCTTCCGTGGTGTCGCAGGTGTCCTGCGAAGACTTGACCTTTGCGGCCAGCCTCATTCAGTCGCGTACCTTCCTCAGCTTCGAGGTCTATCTGGTGACGACCTTAATGTACCTGGTGCTGTCGTTAATTATGCGTCAACTGCTGCTGGCGGCAGGGCGGAAATGGTTGGGGAGTGATGTCGGATGATGACGTTTACCGACTGGGATATCGTGCGCAACCTGCTGCTGGCGGCCCGCTGGACGGTGCTGCTGTCGCTGATTGCTTTTTTCTGCGGCACGCTGGTGACGCTGCCTTTATTACTGCTGCGCATGGGCCGCTGGACGTGGCCCAAACGCTTCATCAGCGCTTATGTCGCGCTGTTTCAGGGCACACCGCTGCTGATGCAATTGTTCCTGGCTTTCTTCGGGATTGCGCTGTTCGGGATTGATGTCAGCCCCTGGACGGCGGCCACGCTTGCCCTGACGCTGTTTACCAGCGCATTTCTGCTGGATATCTGGTACGGCAGTATTCGTGCTTTGCCCAAAGGCCAGTGGGAGGCCTGCCGCTGCCTCGGTTTGAGCTTCGGGCAGACGCTGTGCCGGGTGATTGCCCCGCAGGCGATGCGTATCGCCGTGGCACCCACGGTTGGGTTTTCGGTGCAGGTCATTAAAGGCACTGCCCTGGCCTCGATCATTGGTTTTGTCGAGCTAACCAAAGCCGGCACCATGCTGAACAACGTGACGTTTGAGCCGTTTAAAGTTTTTGCCCTGGTGGCGCTCGGCTATTTCTTACTTTGCTATCCGCTGTCGCGCTACAGCCGCTACCTGGAGAAAAAATTTAATGCCGCTCATCACCATTAATGATGTACAGAAATATTACGGCGACAATCATGTCCTGAAGGGTGTCAGCCTGGATATCGATATGGGGGAAGTGGTGTCGATCATCGGCCGCAGCGGCTCCGGCAAAAGTACGCTGCTGCGCTGCATGAACGGGCTGGAAGGTTACCAGGACGGCAGCATCAAGCTGGGCGGGATGACCATTACAGACAGGGAATCTCAGGCGCGTGAAATCAGCCGTTCCGTCGGGATGGTGTTTCAGAACTTTAACCTGTTCCCGCACATGACCGCGCTGGAAAACGTGATGCTGGCGCCGCGCCGGGTGCTGAATAAAAGTGCCGCCGAATGCCGCGAGCTGGGGCTGGAGATGCTCAACAAAGTCGGCCTGGGTGAGCGGGTGGATTATTATCCGGCTAACCTGTCCGGCGGCCAGCAGCAGCGCGTGGCCATTGCCCGCGCGCTGGCAATGAACCCAAAAGTCTTGCTGTGCGATGAAATCACCTCGGCGCTTGACCCTGAACTGGTGGGCGAAGTGCTGAAAGTGCTGGAACAGCTGGCGGCAGAGGGCATGACGCTGATTCTGGTCACCCACGAAATGAACTTTGCCCGGGAAGTCGGCGACCGCGTGGTGTTTATGCACCAGGGGAAAGTGTGGGAGCAGGGGGAAAGCAAGTCGTTCTTCGCCAACCCCCGGACTCAGGAACTGCAGCAATTTATTTCGTCCGTGCGCGGACTCGGTTGATCTTTGACCGCCGGTTAGCTAAGTGCCCCGGCGGTTTTTTAATTCCCCTCAACTTATCGGCCTGATAAGTGACTTGCTAATAATCGCCGGGCGATCATGAAGCTCTCTTATAACCCGGGATTTCTGCTATCTGAACAAAGACGTTTTGTTACAATCTTGCCTCATTTTTTGGATAGGCAACAATTTCCTATGGTTTCACAAGATAAAACGACAGAAGCGCCTGGCTTACGCCGCGAATTAAAGGCGCGCCACCTGACGATGATCGCCATCGGCGGTTCCATCGGCACGGGGCTTTTCGTTGCCTCTGGGGCAACAATTTCACAGGCAGGACCGGGCGGGGCGCTGCTCTCTTATATGCTGATTGGCCTGATGGTGTACTTCCTGATGACCAGCCTCGGCGAGCTGGCGGCATTTATGCCGGTGTCCGGTTCTTTCGCGACCTACGGCCAGAAATACGTTGAAGACGGCTTCGGCTTCGCGCTCGGCTGGAACTACTGGTACAACTGGGCGGTGACCATCGCCGTTGACCTCGTGGCTGCACAGCTGGTGATGAATTACTGGTTCCCGGACACCCCTGGCTGGATCTGGAGCGCGCTGTTCCTGGGCATTATGTTCCTGCTGAACTGGATCTCCGTGAAGGGCTTTGGCGAAGCGGAATACTGGTTCTCGCTGATAAAAGTGACCACCGTCATCATCTTCATCATTGTGGGTGTGATGATGATCGTGGGTATTTTCAAAGGGGCGCAGCCGGTAGGCTGGAGCAACTGGACAACCGGCGACGCGCCGTTTGCCGGGGGCTTTGCCGCAATGATCGGCGTGGCGATGATCGTCGGCTTCTCTTTCCAGGGCACCGAGCTTATCGGGATTGCCGCCGGGGAGTCTGCCGATCCGGAGAAAAACATTCCTCGCGCGGTGCGCCAGGTGTTCTGGCGTATCCTGCTGTTCTATGTGTTTGCAATTCTGATTGTCAGCCTGATCATTCCTTATACCGATCCAAGCCTGCTGCGTAACGATGTGAAAGACATTAGTGTCAGCCCGTTCACCCTGGTGTTCCAGCACGCGGGCCTGCTGTCTGCGGCGGCGGTGATGAACGCCGTTATTCTGACGGCGGTGCTGTCGGCGGGTAACTCAGGGATGTACGCTTCCACGCGCATGCTTTATACCCTGGCCTGCGACGGCAAAGCGCCGCGTATTTTCTCGAAGCTGTCCAAAGGCGGCGTGCCGCGTAACGCGCTGTATGCGACCACCGTTATTGCCGCGCTGTGCTTCCTGACCTCTATGTTTGGCAATCAGACCGTTTACCTCTGGCTGCTGAACACTTCGGGGATGACCGGCTTTATCGCCTGGCTCGGGATTGCCATCAGCCACTACCGCTTCCGTCGCGGCTACGTGCTGCAGGGCAACGACATTAACGACCTGCCGTACCGCTCGGGCTTCTTCCCTATTGGGCCGATTTTCGCGTTCGTGCTTTGCCTGATTATCACGCTGGGCCAGAACTACGAAGCGTTCCTGTCGGACACCATCGATTGGGGCGGCGTAGCGGCGACCTATATCGGTATCCCGCTGTTCCTGGCTATCTGGTTTGGCTACAAGATAACGAAGGGCAGCCGCTTTGTGCGTTACAGCGAAATGGAATTCCCGAAATTTCGCGAGAAATAAGCCTTAGCAACAATAAGTTACTCTTTAGAGGGCGTGATCATCACGCCCTTTTTTATTTCGCTCTCGCCAGCAATAATTCCTCCAGGTTATAGTAGAGAACAATTAAATTGATAACCATTATCATTTGCTTTATCGTTAACGACATTCTTTAAGGAACGAAGGAGTGTTAACGTGAAGCGTATGATTAAATTCAAGAATATTTGTCTGGCTCTGGCATTAACCGCCGCCGGTTTACCTGCTGCACTGGCCGCGACGGTGACCGATATTGTTGGGCGTGAAGTGACCATCCCGCAGAAAGTTGACCGTATTTTGCTGGGGGAAGGTCGTCTGTTTTATGCCCTGGCGCTGCTGGAAGGGCAAAAGCCGATTGACCGTATCGTCGGCTGGCAGGGCGATTTCCGTAAGTTAGATACGCAGACTTACGCGGAATATAAAGCGAAATTCCCGAAAATTGATGACATTCCGCTGATTGGCAGTACCACCGCCGACAGCGTCAGCCCGGAAAAAGTGCTGACTTTACACCCGGACGTGGCGATTTTTGGCCTGTCTGGTCACGGCCCTGGCCGCCACAGCGAGCTGGTCTCTCAGCTTGAAAAAGCGGGCGTCCCGGTGGTCTTCGTCGATTTTCGTACCTCGCCGCTGAAAAATACCTTGCCGAGCATGCGCGTGCTGGGCAAAGTGTTGCATCGCGAGAAACAGGCCGATGATTACATCGCCTTTTATGAAGCAAACCTGAAAAAAATTACTGACGTCACCGGCAAGATGGCGGAGAAAGACAAGCCATCCGTGTTTATCGAACTGCGTGCGGCGGCAATGGAAGAGTGCTGCGGCTCCGCGGGTAAAGGTAACATGGGCGACTTCATCGACCTGGCGGGCGGCACGAACATTGCCAAAAACTTGCTGCCGGGCGCGCTGGGCACCGTGAATCTGGAAAAAGTGCTTGCCGCTGACCCGCAGGTTTATATCGCCAGCGGCGGTAAAGCACCTGGCTCAACCTCGCCGGGTGTAGTGCTTGGCGCTCAGGCTACTCAAGCCGAAGCACAGGCCAGCCTGAAGAGCGTGCTGGAGCGTAAAGGCATTGACCAGTTAACGGCGGTCAAAGAAGGGCGCGCCTATGGCGTATGGCATAATTTCTACAATTCGCCGTACAACATCCTCGCGATTCAGGCGATGGCGACCTGGTTCCATCCGCAGCAGTTTGCTGAGGTGAACCCGGAACAGACAATGCAGCAACTTTATAAACAGTTCCTGGCGGTCGAGCCAACGGGAACGTACTGGACCGATCTTAAGAAGTAACAAAGGTAAGACTTAATGAGTGCCACCACCGATCCAATGCCAAACGAGGCGCAGCCTGCCACCATTATGGGGCGATACCAGCAGGTGCTACGTCACCGCTATTTGCTGATGGGGGCGTTGGTTATTGCGATTTTCGCCTCGCTGCTGCTGGACTTTACCCTTGGCCCTTCCGGGCTGCCGCTGGATACGCTGTGGCAGACCCTGATTGACCCGGCCAGCGCTAACGCCGGTACGCGGGTGATCGTGTGGGACATTCGTCTGCCTTATGCGCTGATGGCGCTGTTGGTCGGCATGGCGCTGGGCCTGGCGGGGGCGGAGATGCAAACCATCCTCAATAACCCGCTGGCCAGCCCGTTTACCCTCGGCGTTTCCTCCGCCGCGGCCTTTGGTGCCGCGCTGGCAATCATTCTCGGCATCGGTATTCCTGGGGTGCCCGATCAGTGGTTTATCTCCGCTAACGCTTTCGTCTTTGCGCTGTTTGCCGCGCTGATGCTGGATGCCATTACCCGCTGGACCCGCGTGGCGAGTTCCGGCGTGGTGCTGTTTGGTATCGCGCTGGTGTTCACCTTTAACGCCCTGGTGTCGATGCTGCAGTTCATCGCCAGCGAAGACACGCTTCAGGGGCTGGTGTTCTGGACGATGGGCAGCCTGGCTCGTGCCTCCTGGGACAAGCTCGGCGTGCTGCTGCTGGCCTTCGCCATCATCATGCCGATTTCCATGCTGAGTTCCTGGAAGCTGACCGCGCTGCGCTTAGGCGAAGATCGCGCCGTCAGTTTTGGCATCGACGTAAAGCGCCTGCGTTTAGGTACTTTACTGCGCATCAGTATTTTATCCGCGCTGTCCGTGGCGTTTGTCGGCCCCATCGGTTTTATCGGCCTGGTGGCACCGCACATCGCCCGTATGCTGTTTGGCGAGGATCATCGTTTCTACCTGCCGGGCAGCGTGCTGGTCGGCGCTCTGGTGCTGTCGCTGGCATCGGTTGCCTCTAAAAACATCATCCCTGGCGTCATTATTCCGGTAGGGATTGTCACCTCGCTGGTGGGCGTGCCGTTCTTCCTGAGTATTATTCTGCGCCATAAGGGGAACGTGTGATGCAGGGCTTAAAGATTGATGCATTCAACGCCGGCTACCCGAAGCGTAAAATCATCGAAGACCTCAGCGTGCCAACGCTGCCGCGCGGCAAAATCACCGTGCTGCTGGGGCCGAACGGCTGCGGGAAATCCACTTTGCTGCGTTCGCTGGCGGGGCTGAATCGCGCGGAAGGGCAGCTGTATCTTGACGGTGAAGACCTGATGGTTTTGCCGTTTGCCAAACGCGCCGAAAAAGTGGTTTATCTGCCGCAGTCGCTGCCGCAGGGTGTCCATCTCCACGTGCTGGAGTCCATTATCGTGGCGCAGCGCGCGTCCGGTGGCCGCCACAGCGCCGAAAGCGAAGCGCAGGTCATGGAACTGCTGAAACAGTTGGGGATCTCGCACCTGGCGCTGAGCTATCTCGACCAGCTTTCCGGCGGGCAAAAACAGCTGGTGGGCCTGGCGCAGTCTTTGATTCGTCGTCCGTCCCTGCTGCTGCTTGATGAACCGCTGAGCGCGCTGGATTTGAATTACCAGTTCCACGTTATGGATCTGGTCGCCCGCGAAACCCGCGAGCGTAATATCGTCACCGTTGTGGTGGTGCACGATATCAATATTGCTTTACGCCATAGCGAGCATGTCCTCATGCTGCGCGATGGCAAACTGGTTGCCAGCGGCGAACCGGAGGAAGTGATTACTCCGCGCAGCCTGGCCCAGGTTTACGGCGTGAAGGGGCGCATTGAACGCTGCTCACAGGGTGTTGCCCAGGTGCTTATCGACGGCCTGGTGGAAACGCCCACCGTATAACAACGCATTTCAGGAATACTAAGGAACACAGTATGCAGCCGGTGGCCAATGTAGCCGCTGGCGCATAGTGCAATGTGAGCGCTAAACGGTTGTTTCGTTTGTAATTCACCTCATGGAGAGAAAGAAATGTTAAGGTTGAATCCCATTGTCCGGGGAGGACTTTGTGCGTCTGTACTCGGTCTGGCTTTTCCCGTCATCGCCGACGATCGCGAAGAAACCCTCGTTGTCACCGCGTCTGCCACCGAACAAAATCTCAAAGATGCGCCCGCCAGTATCAGCGTGATCACCCGGGACGAACTGCAAAAAAAACCGGTTAACAATCTGAAGGATGTGCTGCAGAACGTGCCTGGCGTCCAGCTGACCAACGAAGGGGATAACCGCCGGGGCGTCAGCCTGCGCGGCCTGGACAGCAGCTACACCCTGATTCTGGTAGACGGCAAACGCGTTAACTCCCGCAATGCGGTATTCCGCCATAACGACTTCGATCTGAACTGGATCCCGGCGGATGCCATCGAGCGCATCGAAGTGGTGCGCGGACCGATGTCCTCCCTGTATGGTTCCGATGCCCTCGGCGGCGTGGTGAACATCATCACCCGCAAAGTCGGCAAAGCCTGGCACGGTACCTTCACCGTAGACTCCACCGTGCAGGAACACCGTGATCGCGGCGATACCTATAACGGCAACTTCTTCACCAGCGGCCCGCTGATCGACGACGTGCTGGGTGTAAAAGTTTACGGCAGCCTGGGTAAGCGCCAGAAGGACGGCCAGCAGGCGTCAACGACTAACGCCAGCGGCCTGACGCCGCAGATTGAAGGCTTCACTTCCCGCAACGCCAGTACCGAGTTTGCCTGGACACCGGCTGATAACCAGGATGTCACCGTGGGCTACGGCTTTGACCGCCAGGACAGGGAATCTGACTCGCTGGATAAGAACCGCATCGAACGTCAGGATTACTCCCTCGGCCACAACGGGCGCTGGGGCTTCGGCAATACCGAACTGCGTTTTTACGGCGACAAAATTGATAACCTGAATCCGGGCAACAGTGCGGCTATTACCTCCCGCAACAACAGCCTTGATGGCAAGCTGGTGCTGCCGCTCAGCGACATCAACCAGTTCCTGACCTTCGGCGGGGAGTGGCGGCACGACAAGCTGAGCGACCCGGTGAATATTACCGGCGGTAATAGCTCAAAAACCTCGGCCAGCCAGTACGCGCTGTTTATTGAAGACGAATGGCGTATCTTCGAGCCGCTGGCGCTGACCACCGGCATCCGTATGGATGACCATGAAACTTACGGCGACCACTGGAGCCCGCGTGCTTATCTCGTCTACAACGCGACCGATACTGTCACCGTCAAAGGCGGCTGGGCCACGGCCTTCAAAGCGCCATCTCTGCTGCAACTTAGCCCGGACTGGACCAGCAAATCCTGCCGTGGCGCCTGCCAGATTGTCGGCAGCCCTGACCTGAAGCCGGAAACCAGCGAAAGCTTTGAGCTGGGGCTGTATTACGCCGGGGACGAAGGCATTCTGGACGGCGTGAGCGGCAGCGTGACCGCTTTCCAGAACAATGTTGAGGATATGATTGATATCCAGCGCACTGCGAACCGCAGCGTGGCGCCGTCTTACTCAAACTTTGTGGGTTTTGATAAGAGCGGTAACCCGATCTTCCGCTATTACAACGTGAACAAGGCGCGTATTCGCGGCGTAGAAACAGAGCTAAAAATACCGTTTAACGACCAGTGGAAGCTGTCGCTGAACTACACCTATAACGACGGACGAGACCTGAGCAACGGCGGCAATAAACCGCTGCAGCAGCAGTCGTTCCACACCGCGAACGGCACCGTTGACTGGGCGCCGCTGGAGGACTGGTCGTTCTATGTGTCGGCGAACTACACCGGCAAGCAGCGTGCGGTATCCGCGACGGATAAAACACCGGGCGGCTACATTGTGTGGAACACCGGCGGGGCCTGGAAAGCGACGAAGAACGTAAAGGTGCGGGCAGGGATTCTGAACCTGGGCGACAAAGATCTGAATCGTGATATCTACAGCTATAACGAAGACGGTCGCCGCTACTTTATGGCGCTGGATTATAGTTTTTAAGTTGTTGGGTGCTTTTTCTATCCTTTAAAAAGGATCGGCTAAAGTTCCGTTCACCTCAAGTCCAGCTTCATATGTTGCCCCCGCACCGGTGAACGTCTTAGGGGAGTCACCGTCACTCCCCTAAGAACCCGGACTCCCGGCCAAATAAATCGACCGCTGAAGCGGCAGACCTCCATTTTATCTCCCAGTCCTGGGTCGGCTGAGATGCGTTCCCGACGCTCTCAGCCTCCGGTCGTTCCCGACGGCCGGACCCTGGCCAGTCGGAGAGAAAACGGAGGCGATTTAAGCCGGAACCGTGCCTCGCTTTAAATCCACAGCCACACGGAACGTTAACGTTGCTGCAAGTCCTACAGCCATGCCCTTGTTCCCGGCTCTCATCGCCCCCGGCTATGACCCAAACAGGCGGGGTTGAGCTGTCGGGAACAGCGAAAGAGAGCGATCGTCGGGAACGAATCGCGAACGACCCCGAATGTTTGGGTGATAGCCGGTGGGTTTACCGCTTCAGCGGCGATGAGCTCGCCGGGCGCCGGGGCTGTTCGGGGGATGGCGTTATCCCCCGGACACGTTCACCGTGCTGGGAACGTGCAGGGGAAACAGATTTTTGGGTGAACGGAAAACAGCGGAGTAGCAGATTTCTCATTTTAAGAGCAGGGGGGCAACCCCCTAACCCCGCAAATGCTCCGCGTGAAAACGCAAATGATCCTCAACAAACGTCGCGATGAAGTAGTAGCTGTGGTCGCAGCCCGGCTGAATGCGCAGCGTCAGCGGCCAGCCTTTTTCCTGCGCGACTTTTTCAAACTCTTCCGGCCTTAGCTGGTCGGCGAGGAACTGATCGTCATCCCCCTGATCGATAAGCATGGGCAGCTGTGCCGACGGCAGCGCTTTACCCAGCAGGCAGCAGCTGTCCCACTCTTGCCACAAAGACTCATTTTCGCCGAGGTAGGCTTTAAAGGCTTTTTGCCCCCACGGTACGCGGGTTGGATTAACAATCGGTGCAAAAGCCGATACCGAGCGGAAGCGGCCAGGGTTTTTCAGCGCCATGATCAGTGCGCCGTGTCCGCCCATGGAGTGACCGAAGAGCGACGCTTTTTCGCTGACGCTAAAGTTCTCTGCAATCAGCTGCGGCAGTTCGTCACGCAGGTAATCGTACATGCGGAAGTGCGTGGCCCACGGCTGCTGTGTCGCGTTGAGGTAAAAGCCCGCCCCCTGGCCCAGGTCGTAGCCCGGGTCGTTAGGGACTTCTTCACCGCGCGGGCTGGTGTCCGGCATCACCAGCACAATGCCAAGCTCGGCCGCCACGCGCTGCGCGCCTGCTTTGGTCGTGAAGTTTTCGTCGTTACAGGTTAGCCCGGAAAGCCAGTAAACTACCGGCGGCGGGGAGGCGCTTGCCGGAGGTGGGAGAAAAATACTGAACGTCATTGGGCAGTTAAGCACGGTGGACGGGTGGCGCCAGCGCTGCTGCCAGCCTTCGAAACATCGGTGTTCTTCCAGTAATTCCATCCAGAGGATCCTTATCTATTTTCAAGACTTATGAACAACTTTCACTTCACCTGAGTCTAGCCATCCCGCATTATGGCCGCAACGGTATTGTTCCGCCCGCTCAGGCAATGAACGGTATTTTCGATTTCAATAATTATGCCCGGCACTACTGGATTCTAAGCACGTGCTGCCGCACAATAAGCGGACACTTTGCCCCATGAAGGGCAGAGGTCAGCCACACCTGCAGGAGAAAACAGCATGTCATCACTCTCAAAAGAAGCCTCCCTGGTTCATGAGGCGCTGGTTGCGCGCGGTCTGGAAACGCCGCTGCGTCCGCCGTTACGTGAACTGGATAATGAAACCCGTAAAAGCCAGATTGCCGCCCATATGACGGAAATCATGCAGCTGCTTAATCTCGATTTGAGTGACGACAGCCTGATGGAAACCCCGCATCGCATCGCCAAAATGTATGTCGATGAGATTTTCTCCGGCCTGGACTACGCCAATTTCCCGAAAATCACCGTCATTGAAAACAAAATGAAGGTGGATGAAATGGTCACCGTGCGCGATATCACCCTGACCAGCACCTGCGAGCATCACTTCGTGACCATCGACGGGAAAGCCACCGTGGCGTATATCCCGAAAGATACCGTCATCGGTTTGTCCAAAATTAACCGCATCGTGCAGTTCTTTGCTCAGCGTCCGCAGGTTCAGGAACGTCTGACCCAGCAGATCCTGATTGCGCTGCAAACGCTGCTGGGCACCAATAACGTGGCGGTGTCCATTGATGCCGTACATTACTGCGTGAAAGCGCGTGGGGTAAAAGACGCCACCAGTGCGACCACCACCACCTCGCTCGGCGGCCTGTTTAAGTCCAGCCAGAATACGCGTCAGGAGTTCCTGCGCGCAGTACGCCACAATTAATTCCCCAGGCAGGTATCTGTGGAGAGAAATGTCACCCTGGACTTCGTCCGCGGTACCGCCATTCTGGGCATTCTGCTGCTCAATATTGTCGCTTTTGGCCTGCCGAAGGCGGCTTATCTCAACCCGGCCTGGTACGGTGAGATAACCTCTCGCGACGCCTGGACCTGGGCGGTAATGGACCTGTTTGCCGAAGTTAAATTCCTCACGCTTTTTGCGCTGCTGTTTGGGGCGGGCCTGCAAATGTTGCTGGCTCGAGGCTCGCGCTGGATCCAGTCACGGCTGACGCTGCTGGTACTGCTGGGTTTTATGCATGCGCTGTTGCTGTGGGACGGCGACATTCTGCTGGCTTATGGCCTGACCGGGCTGGTGTGCTGGCGGCTGATTCGTGACGCCACGGGGCAAAAGCAGCTGTTTAATACCGGCGTCGTGCTGTACCTCATCGGCATTGGCGTGCTGTTGCTGCTGGGCGTCATCTCAGGTGATGGCGTTAACCGCTCCTGGGTGCCTGATGCGGCCAACCTGCAATATGAGCAGTGGTGGAAGCTCGGTGGCGGCGTGGAAGCTATCAGCAACCGCGCCGATTTACTCTCTTCGAACCTGGTGGCGCTGGGCGCGCAATACGGCTGGCAGCTGGCAGGCATGATGCTGATTGGCGCGGCTCTGATGCGCAGCGGCTGGCTGAGAGGGGAGTTTAGCCTGAAGCATTACCGGAGAACCGGTGCCATTTTGATCGCCATCGGCATGGCGATTAATCTGCCGGCGATTGCGGCCCAGTGGCACCTGAAGTGGGATTTCCGCTGGTGTGCGTTGCTGTTACAGGCTCCACGTGAGCTGAGCGCGCCGTTTCAGGCTATTGGTTACGCCGCGCTGGCCTGGGGCTTTTGGCCGCAATTGTCCCGTTTCCGGCTGGTGGGCTGGATTGCCTGCGTCGGGCGCATGGCGCTGACCAATTACATGCTGCAAACCATTCTCTGCACAACGTTGTTCTATCGCTTTGGTTTGTATATGAAATTCGACCGTCTCGCGCTGCTGTCCTTTGTCCCTGCCGTGTGGGCGGTGAACATTCTTCTGTCGGTGTTATGGCTGCGTTATTTCCGTCAGGGGCCGGTAGAATGGCTTTGGCGACAGTTAACCGCCCGTGCTTCAGGAGATGCGTTACGCAAAGCACAGAGATAATGATATTCGTCACAAAGGTTAACGAATTGTATGTAACCGCTTTCATCACTGTGATCGACTTCACGCCACACCGCCCCTCACTCACCGCAAAATAGCCACCTTGCCTAAAACAGGGTGCACCTATGAGACCGACTCCCCCAACGCCGATTACCATTCGTGACGTTGCCCGTATCGCCGGGGTTTCAGTAGCGACAGTATCCCGAGTATTAAATAACAGCGCGCTGGTCAGCCCGGAAACGCGCGAAAATGTCATGCAGGCGGTTGCTGAGCTGGGCTACCGTCCAAACGCCAACGCGCAGGCGCTGGCCACTCAGGTTAGCGACACCATTGGCGTGGTGGTAATGGATGTTTCCGACCCCTTCTTCGGGGCGTTGGTGAAAGCGGTGGATGTGGTTGCCCAGCAGCACAATAAATATTTGCTGATCGGCAACAGCTACCACCAGGAAGACAAAGAGCGTCATGCCATTGAGGTGCTGATCCGCCAGCGATGCAGCGCGTTAATCGTGCATGCTAAAGCGCTGAGCGATGAGGAGCTGGCTACTTTTCTGGAGCAGGTCCCCGGCATGGTGCTGATCAACCGCCTGGTGCCCGGCTATGGTCACCGTTGCGTCTGCCTGGATAACGTCAGCGGGGCGGTGATGGCCACCCGGATGCTGCTGAACCAGGGCCATTCGCGTATCGGCTATCTGGCTTCCAGCCATCAGATTGAAGATAACGACCAGCGGCATCAGGGCTGGCTGCAGGCGCTGGAAGAGCAGGGCATTTCGCCGCCGGAGGGCTGGGTCGGTATGGGCTCGCCGGACATGCAGGGTGGGGAGGCGGCGATGGTTGAGCTGCTTGGGCGCAACCAGCAGCTTACCGCCGTTTTCTCCTATAACGACAGCATGGCCGCCGGGGCGCTAACAGCGCTGAAAGACAACGGCATTGCCGTGCCGCAGCATGTCTCGATTATTGGCTTTGACGATATTCCTATTGCCCGTTACACCGACCCGCAGCTAACAACCGTGCGCTATCCGGTGGTTTCTATGGCGCGCTTAGCGACCGAACTGGCGTTACAGGGGGCGGCAGGTCAGCTGGATCGTGATGTAACGCACTGTTTTATGCCGACTTTAGTTCGTCGTCATTCGGTGGCGATGAAGCAAAATGTGGTGTCGATCACTCCGCTGTCAAAGCGTTAGCTGTAACCGGTTTCAATCTGTGAGTAAATTCACAGTTAATTAACATTGCGCTGACTATTATGTCAGCGTTTTATCAGCTGAAACACTATGTAACGGTGACTTCTCACTTTTAGCATTGTGATAAGGCCATTAGCGCTCATAAAAACGCAGTATTGGATTGTTACCGAACACGGAAGTGCACATTTTTTAGGATAACTTCGGCATTCAGTAACTTTTTCATAACATTACTGTCCTGCCTGGTTTCGAATGCGAACTACCCTGCAAAATAAAAACCGGAGATACCATGAATAAGAAGGTTTTGACTCTGTCCGCCGTGATGTCCTGCATGTTATTTGGTGCCGCAGCGAACGCCGCTGACCGTATTGGTGTGACTATTTATAAATACGACGACAACTTCATGTCAGTGGTTCGTAAGGCCATTGAAAAAGATGCGAAAGCGTCACCTGACGTACAGCTGCTGATGAACGACTCCCAGAACGACCAGTCCAAACAGAACGACCAGATCGACGTTCTGCTGGCTAAAGGCGTGAAGGCGCTGGCCATCAACCTGGTTGACCCGGCTGCTGCGGGCACAGTTATCGAAAAAGCGCGCGCGCAAAACGTGCCGGTTGTGTTCTTCAACAAAGAACCTTCCCGCAAAGCGCTGGATAGCTACGATAAAGCTTACTACGTCGGCACCGACTCCAAAGAGTCCGGCATCATTCAGGGTGACCTGATTGCTAAACACTGGGCGGCTAACCCGGCCTGGGATCTGAACAAAGACGGCCAGGTCCAGTTCGTGCTGCTGAAAGGCGAACCGGGCCACCCGGATGCCGAAGCGCGTACCACCTACGTTATCAAAGAGCTGAACGACAAAGGCCTGAAAACTCAGCAACTGCAGCTGGATACCGCGATGTGGGACACCGCTCAGGCTAAAGACAAAATGGACGCGTGGCTCTCCGGCCCGAACGCTAACAAAATTGAAGTGGTTATCGCCAACAACGATGCGATGGCAATGGGTGCAGTAGAAGCGCTGAAAGCCCACAACAAAACCTCTATTCCAGTGTTTGGCGTAGATGCGCTGCCGGAAGCCCTGGCGCTGGTGAAATCCGGTGCGATGGCCGGGACCGTGCTGAACGATGCCAACAACCAGGCAAAAGCGACCTTTGACCTGGCGAAAAACCTGGCCGACGGTAAGCCTGCAGCCGAAGGCACCAACTGGAAGATTGAGAACAAAATCGTACGCGTACCTTACGTAGGCGTGGATAAAGACAACCTCGCACAGTTTATCGGCAAATAATACCCGTCATACTTCGAGCCGCAGGGGCGTTAACTGCACTCGCTCACCCCAGTTGCTTACTTGATGTAAGCGCCTGGGGATTCTCGAGCTTGTTGCCTGCCTGCAACTCGAATTATTTAGGGTACTACGTTTTTAGTTGTACACGGGCGCAGACACCTGCGCCCGGCTTTAGGCAGGTTACTCAGCGACACAGGTATAATTATGGTCGACAATAACTCAGCTACGCCGACGGAATTTTTGCTGGAAATGACCGGCATTAATAAATCCTTCCCCGGCGTTAAGGCACTGGATAATGTTAATTTAAAAGTACGGCCACACTCTATTCACGCCCTGATGGGTGAAAACGGTGCGGGCAAATCGACATTATTGAAATGCCTTTTTGGGATCTACAGCAAAGATTCCGGCAGTATCCTTTTCCAGGGAAAAGAGGTCAATTTCAGCAGCACCAAAGAGGCGCTGGAAAACGGTATTTCTATGGTGCATCAGGAACTTAACCTCGTCCTGCAGCGCACCGTGATGGACAACATGTGGCTCGGGCGTTACCCGACCAAAGGCGTGTTTGTCGATCAGGATAAAATGTACCGCGACACCAAAGAGATATTTGACGAGCTGGATATTGATATCGACCCGCGAGCCCGCGTCGGTACGTTGTCCGTTTCTCAAATGCAAATGATTGAAATTGCCAAGGCTTTCTCTTATAACGCCAAAATCGTTATTATGGATGAGCCAACATCTTCGCTGACGGAAAAAGAAGTTAATCATCTTTTTAAAATTATTCGCAAATTAAAAGATCGCGGCTGCGGGATTGTTTATATCTCCCATAAAATGGAAGAGATATTCCAGTTGTGCGATGAAATTACTATTTTGCGCGACGGGCAGTGGATTGCCACCCAGCCGCTGGAAGGGCTGGATATGGACAAAATCATCGCCATGATGGTGGGCCGCTCCCTGAACCAGCGCTTCCCGGACAAATCCAACGTGCCGGGTGAAGTTATCCTCGAAGTACGCAACCTGACCTCGCTACGCCAGCCGTCGATTCGCGATATCTCCTTTGATTTACATAAAGGTGAAATCCTCGGTATTGCGGGCCTCGTCGGCGCGAAGCGTACCGATATAGTTGAAACGCTATTTGGTATCCGCGAAAAATCTGGCGGCACCATTAAGCTACACGGCAAAAAGATCAACAACAGCAGTGCGAACGAAGCGATTAATCACGGTTTTGCACTGGTCACCGAAGAGCGCCGCTCTACCGGGATCTACGCCTACCTGGATATCGGCTTTAACTCACTCATTTCCAATATTCGTAACTACAAAAACAAGGTCGGTCTGCTGGATAACTCCCGTATGAAAAGCGATACCCAGTGGGTTATCGACTCCATGCGCGTGAAAACGCCGGGGCACCGGACCTCCATCGGCTCGCTGTCCGGCGGTAATCAGCAAAAGGTGATCATCGGGCGCTGGCTGCTGACTCAGCCTGAAATTCTGATGCTGGATGAACCGACGCGCGGCATTGACGTTGGCGCCAAGTTTGAAATTTACCAGCTGATTGCCGAACTGGCTAAAAAAGGGAAAGGGATCATTATCATTTCGTCCGAGATGCCGGAATTGTTAGGGATTACAGACCGTATTCTGGTGATGAGCAACGGGCTCGTGGCCGGAATTGTAGACACCAAAACAACAACGCAGAACGAAATCTTACGTCTTGCGTCTGTGCACCTGTGATGATTTAGGGGCTATTAAAAATGAGTGCGTTAAATAAAAAGAGTTTTCTAACTTATCTAAAAGAGGGCGGCATCTACGTGGTGCTGCTGGTGCTGCTGGCGATCATTATTTTCCAGGATCCGACTTTCTTGAGTTTGCTTAACCTGAGTAACATCCTGACCCAGTCCTCGGTGCGTATTATCATCGCGCTGGGGGTGGCCGGGCTGATTGTCACCCAGGGGACCGACCTTTCCGCAGGGCGCCAGGTGGGCCTGGCGGCGGTTGTCGCGGCAACGCTGCTGCAGTCGATGGATAACGTCAACAAGGTGTTCCCGGACATGCATACCATGCCGATCCCGCTGGTGCTGCTGATTGTCTGCGCCGTAGGCGCGGTGATTGGTCTGGTGAACGGGATTATTATCGCTTACCTGAACGTGACGCCGTTTATCACTACCCTGGGCACGATGATCATTGTGTACGGGATTAACTCCCTGTATTACGACTTCGTAGGTGCGTCACCGATTTCCGGGTTTGACTCCCACTTCTCTACCTTTACGCAGGGCTTTATCGCGCTGGGCAGTTTCCGCCTGTCGTACATTACGTTCTACGCCCTGTTTGCGGTGCTGTTCGTGTGGGTGCTGTGGAACAAAACCCGCTTCGGGAAAAACATCTTCGCTATCGGTGGCAACCCGGAAGCAGCGAAAGTCTCCGGCGTTAACGTGGCCCTGAACCTGATCATGATTTATGCCCTGTCCGGCGTGTTCTATGCCTTTGGCGGGATGCTGGAAGCGGGCCGTATCGGCTCGGCCACCAACAACCTAGGCTTTATGTATGAGCTGGATGCGATTGCGGCCTGCGTGGTGGGCGGCGTGTCGTTCAGCGGCGGGGTAGGGACGGTGCTGGGCGTGGTGACTGGGGTGATCATCTTCACGGTGATCAACTACGGCCTGACCTATATCGGCGTGAACCCTTACTGGCAGTACATTATTAAGGGCGGCATCATCATCTTCGCCGTGGCGCTGGACTCCCTGAAGTACGCGCGTAAGAAATAATTACTGCAGTTTGCAAAAAAGCCCGCCAGTGAATGTGCGGGCTTTTTTTGCTCAGCAATAACGCCGATATCACTTCTTCTCTTTTTTCTGGATTTCCAGCAGCTGCTCCGGCGTAACGGCCGGATAGGCCTGCGCGTCTTCCGGCACTTCCTGCTGCGATGGGATCGGGACTAACGGGCCGAGGAAACGTGGCTCACGCTTGAAGAGATAGAGATCCGCTAATGCCCCCAGGCGAGCGGCAAATTCGCGGGTGCGCACAGTAAGCATATTTTTCGGGGAAGGCACCGCGTAGCACTGCGCCTGAATCCCCATATGCAGGGCGATAAACAGCGCACGCTCGCAGTGGAAGCGCTGAGTGATAATGATGAAATCGTTGGTATCAAAGACTTTACGGGTGCGAACAATCGAGTCTAGCGTGCGGAAGCCTGCGTAGTCCAGCACGATGTCTGCAGGATCAACGCCGCCGGCGATCAGGTCTTTGCGCATGGTCATCGGCTCGTTGTAGCTTTGCTGCGCGTTATCACCGCTTAGCAGCAGGTAATTTACCTTGCCGCTGTTATAGGCGTTCAGCGCGCCCTGAATACGATACAGGTAATACTGATTGATAACGCCGGTTCGGTAATACTTGGCGGTGCCGAGCACCACACCTACCTGGCGATAGGGCAGATCCTGCAGTTCATCGTAAACGTAGGGTGCGGTTTTCCAGCTGATCCAGCGGTCAAGCCCAAGCGCAGCCGCCAGCGTTAAGCCGATAACAATAAGCAGGCTGTAAAACACGCGCTTCAACATGAACTTGCAGACTCATTCGCGGGGTGAAATTTCATCCAAGGCTACTTTACCCGGCCCTCAAGAGCAAGAAACGCGGGTTCAGTTGGGGCAAATTTCAACAATGCGAGTGTGGGTACACCCGCAACGGAGAATTATTGAGCAATATTAATGCGCTCAATGGCTTCACAGCCCAGCGCTTTCAGCGTGGCGGAGGTGGCATCCCACTGCAGCAGCGGCGCATCGAATTTTTCTGCCAGCACAGCGCGCTTAATTTGCGGGTAGTCGTAGCCATTCAGAGAAAGCAGGTTTAGCGCGGCCTGCAGCGGCGGAAGGGAAGGGTTGAACGCGGCGTTTTCCGCATAGCAGCCGGTGAAGATCTTGCCGTCGATCATTTCCAGTGCAACACCCGCCGGGGCCTGGCTGTAAGGCGCATGGCTGCGATTCGCGGCAGCAATTGCCGCCTGCGCCAGGGCATCACCTTTTAGTGCGAAACCGTGGTTTTCTTCATCCAGCAGCAGCGTTTTGATGTCCAGGTCGCGTGGGCCAAAGGCATCTGGCAGATATTCACCCAGGGTTGAAGGCTGGCGACCAGGCAGATGAATGCGCAGCGCAGTGCCGCTGTTCAGCTCGTTCATAAACTGACGGCAGTGGCCGCAGGGGGTGTAGTTGACGGTGATATCGACCAGGCCTTTTTCGCCGCGCATCCACGCGTGGGTAATGGCGCTTTGTTCGGCGTGCACGGTTTGCTGCATGGTGGCACCCAGAAACTCCATGTTGCCGCCAAAATAGAGGTTACCGCTTACGCCGCGAGCAACGGCGCCGACGTTAAAATGAGAGAGGTCTGCGCGGGCGCAGGCTGCAGCCAACGGCAGCAGAGCGAAAGCCAGGTCTTCATCACCCAGCCCGGTTTGATGTTTGAGCGCTTCAACTTCGGCCGCGGTAAACATAGCCGGGAAGTGGTCGTCGGCAAGCAGGGGTTGCAAAGCGGTTTGCAGTGCGGAAGGAAGTTGCACAACGGCGGCATCAAAACGTGAACGCATGTTAAAGCCTCATCAAAGGTAACGGAAACGTAGTTTACGGATCTGTACAGGCCAAATATGTGATCTAGTTCTAATTGTTTATGCAACTTATGAAAACAAATCCGAAAATGCGCGATCTCTCGCAAGTTTTAGCCGAAGAGCTTCAGCAGCACCGGGAATAAAAACGGGGCGATGAGTGAGGTCATGACCCCGCAAATCACCAGCGCTAGCGAGCTAAAAGCCCCTTCCTGGAAGTCCAGCTCCGCGCAGCGCGCCGTACCCAGCGCGTGTGAAGCTGTGCCCATTGCCAGGCCGCGTGACGCCTTGGTGCTGATACGCATCATATTCAGCAGCGTGTGGCCAAACACTGCGCCGAGAATACCGACGAAGATAACGCAGACTGCGCTAATGGCCGGGATACCACCAATGCCACCGCCCACCGCCATCGCAATTGGCGTGGTAACAGATTTCGGCAGAACCGAGGCGGCAATTTCCGGGGACGCCCCCATCAATAACGCAATAGAGGTGCCGGTGGACATCGCCACCATACTGCCAATAAAGCAGATGGTGATGATGGATTTCCAGCGGGCGCGGATCTGGTGAATTTGCTCATAAAGCGGGAAGGCCAGGGCTACAACGGCGGGCTGCAGCAGGTCGTTGAGCACTTCGCTGCCTTTAAAATAGTGGTCGTAAGGAATGCCGGTCACCAGCAGAAAAGGAATGATCACCACCATGCAAACCAGCAACGGGTTCAGCAGCGGGGATTTCAGCCGGGCGGCCAGCTTGCGGGCGGCGAAAAACACCACCAGCGTTAACGGTAAAGACCACCATATAAAGTGCATCATTTTTTCTCTGCCTCGCCTTCACCAATGACTTTTCTTTCGCCGTGTACCAGATGTGAACTCCAGCTCACGATAACCAGCACCACCAGCGTACTGATCAAACACGACACCACCACCGGGCCAAACTGCGCTTTCAGCACGTCGTAATACTGCATCACGCCCACGCCAATAGGCACGAACAGCAGGGCCATATAGCGAATCAGCAAGTGGCAGCTGGGTTTTACCCACTTCGCCGGCAGGATCTGCAGCGACAGCAGCACAAACAAAATCAGCATGCCGATAATGCTGCCTGGAATGACGATAGGCAGTAAAGAGGCGACAAAAATACCGGCATATAAGCACAGGTAAATTAAGACAAAAGCGCGAAGATACTGCCAGATTATCGTGAACGAGTTACGCATGGAGGTTACCCTTTAAGAAACGCATTCATCATACAATTAAACGCAAAATTGTGCTATCCATCACATCATGAATTATCAGCATAACAAACATTCCCTGTGTGAAGGTTGTCGGGCGGATTTCAGGCAATAAAAAAGCGGCCCGGAGGCCGCTATTTTTTAATCAACTTGAGCTTAGTTCAGACGAACCGGCATCCCGGAACGGTTCTGAATTGCCTGGTCAACAACGGTGGTGTCAACGTCGGACTGAGCAGTGACTTTCTGAACGCTGCTGGTCAGTTTAATCGGCACGATTTCATCGGAGTTGAACTGCGCTTCGGTGGTTGAAAGCGGGTTGTGAACTTCGATGTAACGGCTGCCGTCCGGCTCGGTGGTGGCTTTTACCGGCTCATCAATGAACTGAACGCGGGTGCCAACCGGCACGTTGTCGAACAGGAACTTGATGTCTTCGTTACGCAGACGCACGCAGCCGTGGCTTACGCGCAGGCCGATACCGAAGTTGGCGTTGGTGCCGTGAATCGCATACAGGTTACCGATGTACAGCGCGTACAGGCCCATTGGGTTATCCGGGCCAGCGGGAACAACGGCTGGCAGCGGCGTACCGGCTGCGGCGTATTCCGCATGCATCTTCGCGGTAGGGGTCCAGGTTGGGCCATTTTTCTTACGCTCTACCTTGGTGGTCCAGTTGATCGGGGTATCTTTCCCCAACTGGCCGATACCGATTGGCAGCACGATCACGGTGTTGGTGCCTTTCGGGTAATAGTAGAGGCGCATTTCGGCGCTGTTGATCACAATCCCTTCATGCACGGTGTCCGGCAGGATCAGCTGCTGAGGGATGTTCAGGATGGTACCGGCTTTTGGCAGGTACGGGTCAATCCCTGGGTTAGCTTCCAGCATGTTAGACAGACCCATCTGGTACTGTGCGGCATACTCTTCCAGCGGCGCGGTGCTGCCTTCAGGAATAGTGATAACCTGGTTTTCACCAACCAGGCGGCTGCCGTTAGTCGGTAACGGATAAGTCACGGCGGAAGCAGAGAAAGACGCGACAGCCACAAAAGCCAGTAAAAGCGAGCGTAATTTCATAGTCATGTTGTGCGAGTGTTATGCCAGACGGGCCAGCTAGTGAGTGTTCATGGACGATTCAGCCGCGCATTATATGTGCATTACATTCATCTGGGAAATCAGATGTGGATGAAATCACAATTTTTTCACACTGATTAACTATTGTACGGTGAAGATGCGGGGCGACCCTTTATCATAGTTATGGCATAATGTGGCCGAAATCACATTCCAAAATCTCGACAACTTATTTCTCCAGGACATACCAGTGCTTGTATCCAGCAACGTTACCATGCAGTTTGGCAGCAAACCGCTGTTCGAAAATATTTCCGTTAAATTTGGCGGCGGCAACCGTTACGGCCTGATTGGCGCGAACGGAAGCGGCAAATCCACGTTCATGAAAATCCTCGGCGGGGACTTAGAGCCTACGCTTGGCAACGTTTCTCTCGACCCAAACGAGCGCATCGGTAAGCTGCGTCAGGATCAGTTCGCCTTCGAAAAATTCACCGTACTCGACACCGTTATCATGGGCCACGGCGAGCTGTGGGAAGTGAAGCAGGAACGCGACCGCATTTATGCTCTGCCGGAGATGAGCGAAGAAGACGGTTACAAAGTTGCCGACCTCGAAGTGAAATACGGCGAGATGGACGGCTACACCGCAGAAGCGCGTGCCGGTGAATTGCTGCTTGGCGTGGGCATTCCTCTGGAGCAGCACTACGGCCCGATGAGCGAAGTCGCTCCAGGCTGGAAACTGCGTGTGCTGCTGGCGCAGGCGCTGTTCTCTAACCCGGACATCCTGCTGCTTGACGAACCAACGAACAACCTGGACATCGACACCATTCGCTGGCTGGAGCAGACGCTAAACGAACGCGACAGCACCATGATCATCATCTCGCACGACCGTCACTTCCTGAACATGGTCTGCACCCATATGGCCGATCTGGACTACGGTGAGCTGCGCGTTTATCCGGGTAACTACGACGAGTACATGACGGCGGCAACTCAGGCTCGTGAACGCCTGCTGGCGGACAACGCGAAGAAGAAAGCGCAGATTGCTGACCTGCAATCCTTCGTTAGCCGCTTCAGCGCCAACGCCTCCAAATCTCGTCAGGCCACCTCTCGTGCCCGTCAGATTGATAAAATCAAGCTGGACGAAGTGAAGGCCTCCAGCCGTCAGAACCCGTTCATTCGCTTCGAGCAGGACAAGAAACTGTTCCGTAACGCCCTTGAAGTTGAAGCCGTGACCAAAGGGTTTGAGAACGGCCCGCTGTTTAAAAACTTCAACCTGCTGCTGGAAGTAGGCGAGAAAATTGCCATTCTGGGTGCCAACGGCGTGGGTAAATCTACGATGTTGAAAACCCTGGTCGGCGAGCTGACCCCGGAAAACGGCAGCGTGAAGTGGTCTGAGAATGCTCAGATTGGCTACTACGCCCAGGATCACGAATACGAGTTCGAAAACGATCTGACCGTCTTTGACTGGATGAGCCAGTGGAAACAGGAAGGCGACGACGAACAGGCGGTGCGCAGCATCCTGGGTCGCCTGCTGTTCAGCCAGGACGACATCAAAAAGCCGGCTAAAGTCCTCTCCGGGGGCGAGAAGGGCCGTATGCTGTTCGGCAAGCTGATGATGGAAAAACCCAACATCCTGATCATGGACGAACCGACCAACCACCTGGATATGGAATCCATCGAGTCGCTGAACATGGCGCTGGAGATGTACCAGGGGACGCTGATCTTCGTTTCCCACGACCGTGAGTTTGTTAGCTCGCTGGCAACCCGCGTACTGGAAATTACCCCAGAGCGCGTGATTGATTTCACCGGCGGCTACGAAGATTACCTGCGCAGCAAAGGGATCGACGGGTAATTTTACCCTCACCCTAACCCTCTCCCTTAAAGGGAGAGGGAACAGATTGAGGTATTTGCCTCCTGCAGTTTTTCCTCCTCGCCCCTTTGGGGACAGATCGAGGAATCTACCTGTTGTTTTCCCCCTCGCCCCTCTGGGGAGAGGGCCGGGGTGAGGGGAAGCTACAGCCCCCACACCCCACATTCCACGCCGTTCACCAGTAATCGACGCTTTTCTCCCTCGGGCAAAGACAGCTTTATCTCGCGCCACGCGGGCATATAATTCCCCTTACGGCTAAAGACCACGTTAATCTCGTTGGTTGAGCAGGTTATTTCCCAGCTAAGCCAGAGCGCATTGCCTTCTTTATAGCCCCAGGATTCTCCGTCATCCTCAAACAGCATGCCGTGGGAAACGCCAACGCCCTGCAACGGGTAAATTTTTAGCTCACGAACGGTATCGTCCTGCGGGGAAACGTAGCTGATACGCTCGCTGTGAGGAAGAGCGGCACCGGCACGTACCAGCAGCGGCAAACGCTCTAGCGGGGCGGGCAGGGTGATGGTCTGGCCGCCGCTAAACCACTGGCCGGAATAATAGTCGTACCAGCCATGCTCATTGGCTGGCAGCCATAAAGTACGTTCGCGCTGCCCCGGCTCCACCACGCTAGCCACCAGCACATCCCGACCCAGCAGGAACTCATCGCACTCATCGAACGTTTTTTCATCGTGCTCATGGTCGAGGAAGGTCGACCGCAGCATGGGTTCATCATCTGCATGTGCCTGCCACAGCAGCGTGTAGAAATAAGGCAGCAGGCGATAGCGCAGCTCAATAGCGCTGCGGATGGCCGGAGTGACCGCCGGATACATCCAGGGTTCGTTCACGGTGTGGTCATCATTCCATGAATGGATGGTAAAGCGCGGGTGCATCGCGCCGTTCTGAACCCAGCGTACGAAAAGCTCGGCATCGGGTTTATCACCCGAAAAACCGCCGACGTCATGCCCGACGTTAAACAGGCCGGACAGGCTCATGCCTACGCCCATCCGCGTGTTGTAACGCAGCGTATCCCAACTGGTGCGGTTGTCACCGCTCCACGTCTGAACGTAGCGCTGCATCCCGGCGCAGCCGGAACGGGAAATCAGATACGGGCGTTTTTCCGGGGAAAATTTCTGCTGAGCCTCCATCGAAGCGCGCATCATCAGCAGCGGCATGACCGGGCGAATATGTTTGATGGCTATCGGTTGGCCAAAGCCATGACAGCGCGCTTCCCCGTCCCACACTTCGTATTCATTGTTGTCGTTCCAGGTGGAACCAATGCCCATTTCCAGCAGTTGCGTGGTGACGCCGGCCTGCCACCATTTCACCGTGGCCGGGTTGGTAAAGTCCAGATGAGAGCCTTCATCGTCCCAGAAGCTGGAGCGTTCCGGCGCGTCGAATTCCGAATCTTTGATAAACAGCCCGCCTTTGGCAACCTCCTCATAGCGCGGATGATCCTGCAGCAGACAGGGTTTGATGTTGGCCGCAAGGCGGATCCCGGCCGCCATAAACGCCTGGCTCATCACCTTCGGCTGCGGCACTTTTTCATAGTTCCAGTTAAACACATAGCGCTTGTTATTGATCGAGGTGTAGCCCGACGACAGCTGGAAAGAGTCACACGGAATCGCGTGCTGCTGGCTCAGGCGGATAAAATTCATCAGCTGATTTTGGGCGTCTGGCGCGTCGGTGTAATGCATCGTTGAGCCGCTGTAGCCGAGGCTCCATTTTGGCCCGAAGAAGGTTTTCCCGGTCAGGCGGACGAAGGCTTTGGTGACATCCAGCACGCGCGGGCCGAGAAACAGGTAATAGTCCAGATCGCCGGCTTCTGCCTGCCAGCGGCGATAGGCCTGATGATAGTTGTCTATCTCGTTGCCCAGATCCAGCCAGCAGCTGCTCAGGTTGTCATAGAACAGGCCGAAGCTGACGTCGTCCCGGCGGGTAATGGTGAAGGGGATATGCTTGTAAAGCGGGTCGGTCGACACCGCGTTATAGCCCATTGCGTCCAGGTTACGCATCTCATAGCGTCTGCCGGTGCGGTTTAGCGGCCCGGCTTTTTCACCCAAGCCATAAAAGCGCTCGCCGGCAAAGCGCCGCTGATAGTGGGCCACGCCATCACCGTGGGCGTTAAGCTGGTAAGCGCTGGTGGGGCGATCGCAGGCGAGAGGCAGCCATTCGTCCTGGGCGGATTTGTATTCCCATTCCAGATAAAGCGGCTGATGCACGGTCACGCGCAGGCTTTCGCTACTGATAATCAGGCAATCGGCTTGTTGTTCCAGCGTGAAGCCGGGCAGGGTAAACCCGGCGAGGTTTTCGCGGTCGCGCCCCTCCCACGGCACGTCCTGCTGCGGGGCGATGCTCCAGGTGCGGTCCAGCGCCAGGCCTTGTTGACGCTTAATCAGCACGCGAAACAGCTTATCTTCCAGCACATACAGGTGCAGCGAATGCTTGCCGTCGAGGGTCAGGATAACCTGACTGTCACCTTGTTTTGCGAGCGTCCAGTTCTTAAGTGTTTTCATGAGAGACCATCCATTCAGGTGCGTTTTGCGCGGCGTTCGGTGATAAACGCCACCAGGAACACCGCACCGATCAGATCAAAAAAGCCCATGGCGATAAACAGCGGGTTGAAGCCAATCTTGTCGGCGGTGACGCCAATAATCAGAGAGAAGATAAAGCTGGCAATCCAGGCTGCCGAACCGCGCATGCCGTTGACGGTGGCCATCTGGCCTTTATCGAACGAGTCCACCACCAGCGCGCTGAGCATGCAGGAGATAATCTGGTGCCCGAAGCCGCCGATGGAGATAAGCAGGATGGCAATCCAGGGATCTTTAGTGACGGCGACCAGCGCCAGAGAAAGCATCAGGAACGCGCCGGTCACTGAACTCGCCACCACGGAATTGGTGCGCGAACAGCCAAAAATACGGACGTAAACTTTGGTCAGATAGCCGCTGGCAATGCTACCGATATCGGCGGCCAGGAACGGGAGCCAGGCGAACATGGCAATTTGTTTGAGATCCATGCCGCGTTCGTTGGCCAGGTAAAGCGGGACCCAGAAGCTCAGTACTGCCCAGGCGGGTTCTGCCATAAAGGCCGGAATCGCGATGCCGTAAAAGCGTTTGTTTTTAGAGACGGTTTTCAGGGCGGTGAAAAACGGCAGTTTCACGGCGGGCGGCTCGTTGTCCTGTTTGATAAACGCCAGCTCTTCCTTGCTCAGGTTCGGGTGCTGCTCCGGGTTGTGGTAAAACAGCCACCACAGTACGACCCACCCCAGCGCCAGCGCGCCGCTGAACATAAACGCACCCTGCCAGCCAAAAAAGCTGTGGGCGAAGTAGATAATCGGCGGAGCCAGCATCGCGCCGATGGAAAAGCCCACCCCGGCCCAGCCTGCGGCAATCGGGCGTTCTTTTTTCGGGAACCATTCACCCAGCGTTTTGGCGTTGGCGGGCGTGGCTGCGGCCTCCGCGCCGCCCATCATGAAGCGCAAAATAGCCAGCTGTAACCAACTCCCGGCTCCGGCATGCAGCATACACATCACCGCCCAGATGCTGGCGCAGATCAGGAACCCAATCTTCAGGCCAATCACGTCTATCAGCCAGCCGCAGATGGGCTGAAACAGGGTATAGGCCAATTGAAACGCGCCGACTATCCAGGAGTATTGTTCGGTGGTGATGCCGAGGGAGGTTTTCAGTTCAGGCGCCAGGATCCCCAGCGCATTACGCGTAATGTAGTTCACGGTAACGCCAAGTAAGAACAGAACCAGAACCCACCAGCGCAAGTGCCGGAAAACGCGTCCTGCCTTAACGGCGGTTATCGGTTGGTCGATGCCATGACTCATAGTTCACTCCACCTTGTAGGGTAATTAATAAGTAGAATTGGTATGCCACTATTTTTGGCGATGGATGTAATTTAATTTATTGATTTATATGTATTTAATTTGTTTTGTTTTTTGGGTGATAACTTTATTTGTCAACAAAACGGAGCGTAATTGAGTTATCAGCCAACCAATAGCGCAATTTTTGCAAACATTTTCACTATCTCGATCCGGCGCGAAGAAATGACGCTATTTTCCCGGCACTATGGCGTATCTATGGGCATGAAAATTTTTTCATTTCACAAATGGGCGTCGATCACAAAATGAGTAAAACGCTAAAAATCACCGAAATTGCCGCGCAAACGGGGCTGTCGATAAGCACCGTTTCCCGGGTGCTGGCGGGCAAGGGTAATACCAGCGAGTTGGCCCGCCAGCGGGTACTGGCCTGCGCCAAAGAGAAGGGCGTATTACAAGGGATTGCGGTGGGCAGATTGCTGGTCAACAGCCTGGTGGTTTTTGCGCCCCGTCGGGCGTTTGATGAGCGGCTGGACGTCTTCTACTACCGGGTGATGCAGGGTATCGGCAAGGCGCTGCTGCCCCACGACGCCAGACTGCGCTTCTGCGCGCTGGAAGAGAATGACAGCGATACCGGACTGTTTCTCAGCAAGATGAATGAGCCGGAAACCGAAGCTGCTATTTTGCTGGGAATCGATGATACGCGTATCCACGATCTGGCGGCGGATCTGGGCAAACCCTGCGTGCTGATCAACTGCCAGGATCGCAAAATGCGTCTTTCTGGCGTGGCGCCGGATCACCTTATGATCGGCCGCTTTGCCGCGAACTATCTGTTCGACATGGGACACAAAGGCGTGCTGACGTTAATGTGCCTGCGTCGCTACACCATGGAACAGCGCCTGGCCGGGATTCGGGATGCGTGGGACAGCCGGAATCTGTCGTTTGATGAGACCCGGCATTTGTTAGTCGCCCAAAGCTTCGGGGCCAAAGAGAGCGAAGCCCTAATCAGTGACTATCTGGCCGCCACGCCGCGACCTGCCTGGCCGAGCGCGCTGTTAGTCGGCGGCGACTTTATGGCGGCAGGTGCCGTCAGCGCTCTGCAAAAAGCCGGGCTGCGCGTGCCGCAGGATATGTCGGTGATGAGCATCGACGGCTTCAACCTGGCCGAAATTCATGACGTGCCTCTCACCTCCGTTCATGTGCCCAGGGACGAGCTGGGTGAGGAGGCGGTTCAACTGCTGCAGCAGCGCCTGATGCGCCCGGAAGCGCCGGTGGTGAATATCCTGTTGGGCGGCACGCTGAAGGTGCAGGCGTCAGTGCGGCGAGTGGGAGCGGGGAAAGGCGGACCGGCGATGGCCAGCGATAAACTCTACGATTGAGCAGAATAAAAGCATAAATAAACCCTAAACAGCGCAAGCTCTTTGCCTTGCGCCCTGAGTTTAAATCCCTACTATAGGCCGCGGAAGACTTGCAGTATCTCGTTAGGCGAGGCTCCTGTACAAACATAGGTTGCTGATCTGACGACGTCGAGAGACGCCCAAGATTAGGACAGGTTATATCGAGCGAAGGTATAACCCCAGGTAACTTCCCCCGCTTTTGGGGATACGTTGTACAGTGCTAAAACCGAGACATGGAGATAGCGTCAGCACTCTCATATCTTGCTTCGCCCCAGGATGAGGACTGTTTATTTTTAAAACAGTAACCGGGGAAAAATCATGACCTTTTCAACTAATACCTCAGCGCACACCCGCGCTTCACTGGCCGTGTCCGTCAAACTGCCATCCTCAGACGCACAAAATACCGTACTGGCTTACCTGAGCCAGGATTACATCGCTTTATCGCCGGGCACTTCGGTGCAGGATGCGCAGGCGTTGTTCTGTTCGGGCATTAAAAATGAGCAGATCCCGTCGCAGATATTTGTGGTGGACGACGATGCACATCTGTTTGGCCTCGTGCCGGTAAAATCGCTGCTGCAGGCGGACAAAGAGGCGCTACTCAGTGACCTGATGCGGCCCGTGGCGTTCTCATTAACGCCGGAAAAAACGCGGCATGAAGCCTGCGTTGACATTAAAAAGGCGGGCGCTAACTACATCCCTGTATTGAGCTACGGCAAGCTGAAAGGCGTGTTGGGCCCGCAGGAAATCGCTCAGTTGCTTGAGGACGAAAACACGCTCGACAGCCAGCTGCAGGGCGCATCGTCACCGCTGGAAACGCCTTATCTGCAAAGCAGCGTCTTTACGCTGTGGCGCAAAAGATCGGTCTGGCTGCTGCTGCTGTTTGTGGCCGAGGCTTACACCAGCTCGGTGATTAAATCGTTTGAAGATCAGCTTGAAGCGGCGATTGCGCTGGCGTTCTTTATCCCGTTGCTGATTGGCACCGGCGGGAACACCGGCACACAAATTACCTCGACGCGGGTCAGGGCGATGGCGCTCGGCGAAGTGGGGCTCAAGGATTTGGGCGCTATTTTGCGCAAGGAGATCTCGGCCTCGGTGCTCATTGCCTTAACGATTGGCACCGCCGGGTTTATTCGGGCCTGGATGCTGGGCGTGGGTATGGAAGTGATGATGGTGGTCAGCCTGACGCTCATCGCCATCACCGTCTGGAGCGCGATTGTCTCTTCGATTATTCCAATGCTGCTGCGGAAAGTGAATATCGATCCGGCCGTGGTGTCCGCGCCGTTTATCACGACCTTAATCGACGGAACCGGACTGCTGATTTACTTCGAAATCGCCAAAGTGATGCTCACCGATCTGGCGGTCTAAAAATAACGGGGATAATGCTATCCCCGTTTTCGTTTCTACCCGCACACTTCGCACTGCGGGTTCCGCGCCAGCTTCATCTCCCTGAACTGACAGGTCATTGCATCGTAAAGCACGATTTTCCCACGCGCTGGGGTGCCGTAGTTTGCCAGCAGCTTGATGGCTTCCATGGCCTCTAACGAGCCGATAATCCCCACCAGCGGCGCCATAACGCCCGCCTCCACGCAGCTCAGCGTACTTTCGCCAAACAGGCGGCTCAGGCAGCGGTAGCAAGGCTCGTTTTCCTGATACGTGAAGACGCTGACCTGGCCTTCCATGCGAATAGCCGCCCCGGACACCAGCGGGATCTTATGCTGATGGCAGCCGCGGTTGAGCTGGTTGCGAATGGTCACGTTATCGGTACAGTCCAGCACGACATCGTGGCGGGCAATCAAGCCGGAAAGCTGAGGGTATTCGAGCAGCGCATTGACGGTATCGAGTTGGATATGCGGATTAATCGCCGCCAGTGAATCCCGCGCGGAATCCACCTTCGGTTTACCAATCGTAGCATCGCTGTGCAGCGTTTGCCGCTGGAGGTTTGAGAGCGATACGGTGTCAAAATCGAGCAGCGTGAGCTGGCCCACGCCCGCGGCCGCCAGATACTGTGCCGCCGCGCAGCCCAGCCCGCCCAGCCCGACGATGAGCACTCGCGAAGCCTTAAGCTTTTCCTGGCCGTCAAAGTCAAAGCCGCGCAGCACAATCTGGCGGTTGTAGCGCAGCATTTCTTCATCGCTAAGCTCGACCATTTCAGCCTCCGAACAGCGGATTAAACGGTTCGACCTCAACCCATTCCCCGGCCTCGACGTTGCCACGCTCTCGCTCCAGCACCACAAAACAGTTGGCCTGGCTGAAGGAACTGAAAATATGCGATCCCTGATGCCCGGTACTTAATACCTCAAGATCGCCTTGCTCATTGCGGCGCAGAATGCCGCGCTGGAAGTCGAGGCGGCCCGGGGATTTCTTCAGCTTGCCGACGGTACGGACGCGCATGCGCGGCGGCAGAGGACCGGCGATTTGCCCACTTAGCTTCGCCAGCAGCGGCTGCACTAACTGGTAGAACGTCAGGGCGGCGGAAACCGGGTTGCCCGGCAGGCCGCAGAACCAGCTGTTTTTCAGGCGTCCAAAGGCAAACGGCTTACCGGGTTTAATCGCCAGTTTCCAGAAGCCCACTTCGCCCAACTCTTCGAGGATTTGTTTGGTGTAATCGGCTTCGCCAACGGAAACACCGCCGCTGCTGATGACCACATCCGCCCGGTTGTCCGCTTCGTTAAACACCGCGCGAAGGGCGGCCTGGTCATCGCGCACGATGCCGAGGTCGATCACTTCACAGCCCAACTGCTCCAGCATGATATGCACCGCCAGGCGGTTGGTATCGTAGATTTGGCCTTCGGCCAGCGGCTGACCCGGAAGCTGGAGCTCGTCCCCGGTGGAGAAGACTGCCGCACGCACTTTGCGATAGACCTTCACTTCCGGGATGCCCAGAGAGGCTATCAGCGGCAGTTCAGCGGCGGTTAATTTCACGCCTGTGGCGAGTACGCTGGCACCCTGATGGATATCCTCGCCGCGACGGCGAATATTCTGGCCGTTCTTCACGGGAGCGTTAAAACGCACGCCGCTTTCGGTCACTTCCGTCTCTTCCTGCATTACTACGGCTTCGGCTCCGGCAGGGATCGGCGCACCGGTCATGATGCGCACGCAGGTGCCCACAGGCCATTCGCCGTTGAACGGCTGCCCGGCAAACGCTTTACCTGCGACAGGCAGTGCGCCTCCGGCTTTAAGATCCGCCAGCCGTACCGCATATCCGTCCATCGCTGAGTTGTCGAAACCCGGGACATCAAGCGGGGAGGTAACAGGGGCCGCGGTAATACGGCCCGCCGCCTGCAGCAGCGGCAGGGTTTCTGTTTCGGACAACGGATGAATACGGGACAGCATCTGTTCAAGTGCGGTTTCAAGCGGGATCAGCCCGGCGGTAAATTCCATTCATGACTCCTGGGGCAGGGGCAAAATAAGGGCTTAGTATGGCAGAAAACGCCGCCTGACGGCATGTCTGGGATCAGCAAAAACCTTTCACCAGTGGTCGGACATGCGTTACATCACGTTGTCACGTTTCTTCTTTACGCTCGGCCTGCGCGTCAATCGCCATTGGCTATAGTCATTGTGGCTAATAAAAAACCTTGCAAGGAAGAACTGATGATAAGCAAACAAAAAGCATTCAAATTCAGTATGCTGGCCGCCGCTGTGGGCTTCACCTCCTCCGCATTTGCCTTTGATTCCCTCACCGTTTTTGGCGACAGCCTCAGCGATACCGGCAACAACGGACGCTGGACCTGGAACAGTAGCCAGAACAAGCTCTACGACGAACAGCTGGCCACACATTATGGCCTGACGCTGACGCCTTCCCGCGAAGGTGGGAGCAACTATGCCGCAGGTGGGGGCACCGCAGTGCCAGCGCTTAACCCGGCCGATAATACGCAAAGCCAGGTTCAGCGCTACCTTAACCAGACCGGTGGGCGGGCGGACGGCAACGGCTTATACATTCACTGGATCGGTGGCAACGATCTTGCCGCCGCGGCCACTCAGCCCGCGCTGGCACAGGGAATAGCCGCCAACAGCGCCGCCAACGCCGCCGCGCAGGTGGGGGCTTTGCTTGATGCGGGTGCCGGGCTGGTGGTGGTGCCGAACGTCCCGAATATCGGCGCGACGCCAACGCTAATGGAACTGGTACTCAGCGCCGGGCTGGGCGCGGCAGCTACGCCTGCTATTCAGGCCGCCTATGCTTCTCTGGATGCGGCACAAACGCCTGATCTGGCGAGCCGTCAGCAGGCGATTCATCAGGCGCTGCAGGCGGCGGCTTCCGTCGTCAGCACTAATCCACTCGTGCAACAGGGCGTGGCTGCCCAGTTGATAGCCGCCTACGATCAGGCCGTGCAGCAAGCTACTTTACTCACCACGTTCTACAACAGCGCCGAAGATCAGGCCTTGCTGCAGCACGGAGGAAATATCGCCCGGGCGGATATCAACGGCGTCTTCCAGGAAATTCTGGCCAATCCTCAGGCTTTCGGCCTGACAAACACCGCCGGGATGGCCTGTCCGCCGGGCGTGGCGGCGACCGATTGCACCAGCTCCACGCCTGGATTTAACGCCGCTCAGGATTATCTGTTTGCCGATCATTTCCACCCGAGCCCGCAGGTTCACAGCATCATAGCCCAGTACATTGAGTCGATTATCGTCGCGCCCGTGCAGGTCACTCGCCTGAATCAGGGCACGCAGGCGATGGTGCGCGGTAGCCGGGCAACTCTTGATAGCCGCTATCAGCAGCTGCGGCAGGGCGACAACGCTGCGGGTTCACTGGGCGTGTTTGGCGGCTACAGCGGTGCGTATCAGCGGTACAGCGGCAGTAGTGAAACGGGTGACGGCAAAGGAAACACCAATAACCTGACCGTGGGTCTCGACTATCAGCTGAACGAAAACGTAGTGCTGGGTGGGTTGATCGCCGGTTCGCTGGATAATCAGCGCCCGGATGACAGCTACCGCTATGACACTCGAGGTTTTCAGGCTGCGCTTTTTGGCCAGCTTCGCGCGGGCCAGGCCTGGCTGAACGGAGATGTGCATTATCTCTCTGCCGACTTCACCAATATTCAGCGCGATATCACGCTGGGGCAGCTTACCCGCACGGAAAAAGGCGACACCGACGGCAGGCTGTATGGCGCGAGATTGACGGCTGGCTACGATATCCCCGTCACGACCTGGCTGACCACGGGCCCGGTGCTGCAGTACGCCTGGGATTACAGCCACGTGAACGGCTACAGCGAAAACGGCAGCAGTAGCACCGCTATGCGCTTCGGCGACCAGAACGGCCATTCGCAAATCGGCAGCGCGGGCTGGCGTGTGGACACGAAGCTGGGCGTGATTAATCCCTGGGTGCAGGCAAGCTATCGCCATCAGTTTGGTGATGACAGTTACCGGGCGAGCGGCGGCCTAAAATCCACGGCGCTGACCTTCAGCCGCAGCGGCGAACAGCTGGATAAAAACTGGGCCGATATCGCCATCGGGGCAGATATGCCGCTTTCGAATACCGTGTCCGCATTCGCGGCGGTGGCACAAACGGCAGGCTTAAGCGACGGGAACCAGACGAGCTACAACGTGGGGATCAGCGCGAAGTTCTAAGATTTTGTTATTACCCTAAAAATGGCGACTTTAGTTTCATAAGTCGCCATTTTCTCTCTCTTCCGGGGCGGCCCGGGATTCACTGAATAAAGTCAATTTTCTTTACAACACTTTTACGTCTTTCTATATTCAAAAATCGTATCAATGTTTGGCAACGATTCTGATATTTATAGAAAAAACGCTGCCGGATACCACTTTCTACAGGCAATGCCGAATGACCAAAGCCGTTATCGCTATTCATGGCGGGGCCGGAGCCCTGACCCGCGCCCATCTGACGCCGGAAAAAGAGCTGCAGTTTATTAGCGCGCTCTCGGGCATTGTTGAAGCCGGACAGCAGATCCTTGAACGCGGCGGCAGCGCGCTGGACGCGGTGACCGAGGCGGTGCGCCTGCTGGAGGAGTGCCCGCTGTTTAACGCCGGGATAGGATCGGTGTTCACAAGCGCAGGTACACACGAGCTGGACGCCTGCGTGATGGACGGCAACAGCCTGAATGCCGGGGCGGTGGCGGGTGTGAGCCATATTCGCAACCCGATCCTGGCGGCAAGATTAGTGCTGGAAAACAGCCCGCACGTGCTGATGATTGGCGAAGGGGCGGAGCGTTTTGCCGTGCAGCATGGGCTTGAGCCGGTAGAAACCACGCTTTTTTCGACCGAAGAACGCTATCAGCAACTGCTGCGCGCCCGTGAAAGCCAACAGACGCTGCTGGATCATGACGGAGCTGAGCCGATTGATGCCGATAAAAAATTTGGCACGGTAGGCGCCGTGGCGCTGGATAAACTGGGGAATCTGGCGGCGGCAACGTCCACCGGCGGTATGACCAATAAACTGCCGGGCCGGGTAGGGGATTCGCCCTTAGTCGGCGCGGGCTGCTATGCCAATAACGCCAATGTGGCCGTGTCCTGCACCGGCACGGGCGAAGTTTTTATCCGCACGCTGGCGGCCTACGATATTGCGGCCCTGATGGAGTATGCCGGGCTAAGCCTGCAGCAGGCCGTTGACCGCGTGGTGATGGAGAAACTGCCCGCGCTCGGTGGCAGCGGCGGCATGATTGCCATCGACAATCAGGGGAACGTCGCGCTGCCGTTTAACAGCGAAGGAATGTACCGTGGCTTTGGCTTTGTCGGCGATGCCCCGAACGTAGGAATCTATCGTGACCAGGAGAGTTAATGCCGCACAGTCATGAGCTACCGGACGAGCAGGTGCTTGCCGTTAGCGATCTCAATATTCGCTTTCGCCAACAGCAGCAGGTCACCGACGCGGTGCGTCACCTGTCGTTGACCCTTAACCGGGGTGAAACGCTGGCTATCGTGGGCGAGTCGGGTTCCGGGAAGTCGGTCACGGCGATGGCCCTGATGCGCCTGCTGGAGCAGGGCGGCGGGCAGGTTAGCTGCGATAAGCTGCTACTTCGTCGGCGTAATAAAGAGGTGCTGAACCTGCCCGATCTGAGTAACGCCCAGATGCGTCGCGTGCGTGGGGCGGATGTGGCAATGATTTTTCAGGAGCCGATGACCTCGCTTAATCCGGTGTTCACCGTGGGCGAACAAATCGCGGAATCCATTCGTTTACACCAAAAGCTGGATAGCAGGGCGGCGCTGGCGGAAGCGAAGCGTATGCTGGAGCGCGTGCGAATTCCTGAAGCACAGGCCATCCTGAACCGCTATCCGCACCAACTCTCCGGCGGTATGCGCCAGCGAGTGATGATTGCCATGGCGCTTTCCTGTCGCCCGGCGGTATTGATCGCCGATGAGCCAACGACCGCCCTCGATGTGACTATTCAGGCACAAATCCTGCAGCTTATTCGCGTTCTGCAGGATGAAATGCAGATGGGCGTCATTTTCATTACTCACGATATGGGCGTGGTGGCCGACATCGCCGACCGGGTGTTGGTGATGTACCGGGGAGAAGCGGTCGAAACCGGCACCGTGGAGCAAATATTCCAGAACCCGCAGCATGCCTACACTCAGGCTTTGCTGGCCGCCGTTCCGCGCCTGGGCACCATGAACGGCAGCGATTTACCGCGCAAATTCCCGCTGATAGTCCAAGGCCAACCGAATCAGCAAGAGCCCGAAATCGAGCAGGACACCATTCCCCCCGGCGCGAAGCCGGTGCTGGAAGTTCGCGATCTGGTGACCCGGTTCCCGCTGCGTAGCGGAATTTTCAACCGGGTGACGCGGCAGGTACATGCCGTTGAAAAGGTGAGTTTTGATTTACTGCCCGGCGAAACGCTGGCGCTGGTGGGCGAGTCCGGCTGTGGAAAATCGACCACCGGGCGCTCGCTGCTGCGGCTGGTGGAAACTCAGGGCGGCACCATCACCTTTAACGGTCAGCGTATTGATAATTTGCCCAACGGCGAACTGCAGCATGTCCGCAAAGACATTCAGTTTATCTTCCAGGACCCCTATGCCTCGCTGGATCCGCGCCAGACCGTCGGCTATTCCATTATGGAGCCGCTGCTGGTGCACCAGGCGATGCCCAAAGAAGAGGCTCAGCAGCGGGTCGCCTGGCTGCTTGAACGTGTAGGACTCCAGCCGGAACATGCCTGGCGCTATCCACATGAGTTCTCCGGCGGCCAGCGGCAGAGGGTTTGCATCGCCCGCGCGCTGGCGCTGAACCCGAAGGTGGTGATTGCCGATGAGTCCGTCTCGGCGCTGGATGTGTCTATCCGGGCGCAAATCGTTAACCTGCTGCTCGATCTACAGCGCGACTTTGGCATCGCTTTTCTGTTTATTTCCCACGACATGGCCGTCGTGGAACGCATCAGCCATCGCGTGGCGGTAATGTATCTGGGCCAGATTGTTGAAATTGGCCCGCGCCGCGCCGTGTTTGAAAACCCACAGCATCCGTACACCCGCAAACTCATGGCGGCGGTGCCGGTGGCTGACCCAACCCGCAAGGGACGCAAGCCTGTTTTAGTGTCTGATGAGATCCCCAGCGCCACGCGCAGCCTGGGGGATGAACCGCACGTAGCACCGCTGGTTGCGGTGGGACCGGGGCATTTTGTTGCCCGTCACCCCATCGGTAGCAGTGAAAATCGCCTATAAAGGAAAACAATAATGACAGCTAACACAACGCAAAAATGGCTGCTGGCGGCGGGACTTGCCTCCGCCGTTATCGCCACGCCCGCTTTCGCTGCTAAAGATGTCGTCGTAGCGGTGGCCTCAAACTTCACCACGCTCGATCCTTACGACGCGAATGACACGCTGTCGCAGGCGGTGGCCAAATCGTTCTATCAGGGCTTGTTCGGGCTTGATAAAGACATGAAGCTGCAGAACGTACTGGCAGAAAGCTACAAAGTGTCTGACGACGGCCTGGTGTACACCATCAAGCTGCGCACGGGCGTGAAGTTCCAGGACGGCACCGACTTTAACGCCGAGGCGGTAAAAGCGAACCTCGATCGCGCCAGCAACCCGGATAATCACCTCAAGCGCTACAACCTGTATAAAACCATTGCCAAAACGGAGGTGGTCGATCCTTCCACGGTGAAAATCACCTTAAAAGAGCCGTTCTCGGCGTTCATCAATATTCTGGCCCACCCGGCAACGGCGATGATCTCCCCGGCTGCGCTGCAAAAATACGGCAAAGATATCGGCTTCCATCCGGTGGGTACCGGCCCGTATCAGCTTGATACCTGGAACCAGACCGATTTTGTGAAGGTGAAGAAATTCGCCGGTTACTGGCAGCAGGGCCTGCCGAAGCTGGACAGCATAACCTGGCGCCCGGTAGTGGATAACAACACCCGTGCGGCAATGCTGCAAACCGGTGAGGCGCAGTTTGCATTCCCGATCCCTTACGAGCAGGCAGGCGTGCTGGAGAAAAACAGCAAGCTTGAGCTGGTGGCTTCGCCGTCGATCATGCAGCGCTACATCAGCATGAACGTCACCCAGAAACCGTTTGATAACCCGAAAGTTCGCGAAGCCATCAACTATGCGATTAACCGCCAGGCGCTGGTGAAAGTGGCGTTCTCCGGCTTTGCTACGCCGGCAGAAGGCGTGGTGCCGCCGTCGCTTGCTTATGCCGAGAAATTCAAATCCTGGCCTTATGATCCAGCTAAAGCTAAAGCGCTGCTGAAAGAAGCGGGCTTCCCGAATGGCTTTGAAACCACACTTTGGTCCTCCCATAACCACAGCACCGCGCAGAAAGTCCTACAGTTTACCCAGCAGCAGCTGGCGCAGGTGGGTATCAAGGTTAAAGTGACGGCGATGGACGCCGGGCAGCGTGCGGCCGAAGTGGAAGCCAAAGGCCAGAAAGAGAGCGGTGTGAGAATGTTCTATACCGGCTGGTCGGCGTCTACCGGCGAGGCTGACTGGGCGCTGTCGCCGCTGTTTGCTTCTCAGAACTGGCCGCCAACGCTGTTTAACACCGCGTTTTACAGCAACCCGCAGGTGGATAAAGACCTGACTGATGCGCTGAAAACCACCAAGCCGGAAGAGAAAGCGAAGCTGTATAAAGATGCCCAGGACATTATCTGGAAAGAGTCTCCGTGGGTGCCGCTGGTGGTGGAGAAACTGGTTTCTGCCCACAGCAAAAATCTCACCGGGTTCTACGTGATGCCGGATACCGGGTTTAGTTTTGATAATGCGGATCTGAAGTAGCGTGATGATGACCCTCACCCCGGCCCTCTCCCTGAAAGGGAGAGGGGGAAATCTAAGTTTGTGTCTGTTGCCCTGTCTCTTTATTCCCTCTCCCCTCTGGGGAGAGGGACTCAATGCCCTGTCCTTTTTTCCCCTCTCCCCTCTGGGGAGAGGGTTAGGGTGAGGGGCCGCGATGTTTAACTATTTCCTCAAACGCCTTTTGGGCCTGATCCCGACGCTGTTCATCGTCGCGGTGCTGGTATTCTTGTTCGTGCATCTGCTGCCCGGCGACCCGGCGCGGCTGATTGCCGGGCCGGAAGCGGACGCCACCGTCATCGAACTTGTTCGCAAACAGCTGGGATTAGATCAACCGCTGTGGCGGCAGTTCCTGCATTACATCACGCATGTCGTGCAGGGGGACTTTGGCACCTCGCTGGTTTCGCGCCGTCCTGTCTCTGAAGAGATTGCCAGCCGCTTTATGCCCACGCTGTGGCTGACGCTGACCAGCATGGCATGGGCGACGCTGTTTGGCCTTGCCACCGGCATTGTGGCCGCCGTCTGGCGCAACCGCTGGCCGGATCGCCTGAGTATGACGATTGCCGTGTCCGGTATTTCATTCCCGGCCTTCGCGCTGGGAATGCTGCTGATGCAGGTTTTCTCGGTTGAGCTGGGCTGGCTGCCCACCGTGGGCGCCGACAGCTGGCAGCATTACATTCTGCCGTCCATTACCCTTGGGGCGGCGGTGGCGGCGGTGATGGCGAGATTCACCCGCGCGTCGTTTGTGGATGTGCTGCACGAAGATTACATGCGTACCGCCAGGGCGAAAGGGGTGAGCGAAACACTGATCGTGGTGAAACACGGCCTGCGAAACGCCATGATCCCGGTGATCACCATGATGGGGCTGCAGTTCGGCTTCCTGCTTGGCGGTTCGATTGTGGTAGAAAAAGTGTTTAACTGGCCGGGATTAGGGCGCCTGCTGGTGGATTCGGTGGAGATGCGTGATTACCCGGTTATTCAGGCCGAGGTTCTGCTGTTTTCGCTGGAGTTTATTGTGATCAACTTAGTGGTGGATCTGCTGTATGCCGCCATTAACCCGGCCATCAGGTACAAATAAGGATGCGACTTTTAAACTGGCGACGCCAGGCCATAGTCAACGCGATGCCCGTGGTGCGCCCCGGGCAAATTCGTACTCCGTGGAGCGAATTTCTGCGGCGTTTTCGCCAGCAGCCCGTGGCGATGACCGCCGGGCTGTTTGTGCTTTTGCTGATAGTGATTGCGCTCATCGCACCGTGGATTGCCCCCTTTGATGCAGAAAACTACTTCGATTACGACAGGCTGAACGACGGCCCGTCGATGCTGCACTGGTTTGGCGTTGATTCTCTGGGGCGGGATATTTTTAGCCGCGTGCTGGTCGGGGCGCAAATCTCGCTGGCCGCAGGTGTCTTTTCGGTGCTTATCGGCGCGCTAATTGGCACCTTCTTTGGCCTGCTGGCGGGCTATTACGAAGGCTGGTGGGATCGCATTATCATGCGAATCTGCGACGTGCTGTTCGCCTTCCCCGGTATTCTGCTGGCAATCGCGGTGGTGGCGGTGATGGGCAGCGGCATGACCAACGTGATTATTGCGGTGGCGATTTTCAGTATTCCGGCCTTTGCCCGCCTGGTGCGCAGCAATACGCTGGTGCTGAAACAGCAAACTTTTATTGAGTCTGCTCGTAGCATTGGTGCCCCGGATGCGACTATCATCTTCCGGCATATTCTGCCGGGAACCGTTTCGTCGATTGTGGTGTATTTCACCATGCGCATTGGGACCTCGATTATCTCCGCCGCAAGCCTGTCATTTCTTGGCCTGGGGGCTCAGCCACCGACGCCGGAGTGGGGCGCTATGCTCAACGAAGCGAGGGCAGATATGGTGATTGCCCCGCATGTGGCTATTTTCCCGAGCCTCGCCATCTTCCTTACCGTGCTGGCGTTCAACTTGCTGGGGGATGGGCTGCGGGACGCGCTGGATCCGAAAATTAAAGGCTAAGCTGAGGCAGTAGATTCGTTGCCCTGGAGTGAAGACATGAGAAAAATAACCGGGGCACTTCTGCTCAGCCCGTTGCTGATTGCCACTGCCTGCCCGGCGGCTAGCTGGTCGCTTGGCGCACAGGGTGGCTTGTATCAAACCCCTTATCAAACCCGGCACCAGCTTCGCTGGGCGCTGCCCTACGTCGGCTACGACGGCAAAACCTGGTACTTCGACGGCACCGAAGCGGGCTATAACTTCATCAATACCGACACGCTGCTGCTGCGCGCGAAAGTTTATTACTACGACACTCTGTATCGGGCGGATACCGGGCAGACGCCTGCGCTGCGGGGATTGAATAACCGCCACAGCACGATGATGGGCGGCATGACGATGCAATACACCACGCCGATAGGCGCGTTCAGCGCGACGCTTGCGGGCGACACGCTGGGTGTCAGCAACGGCGTGACGGCGAATTCGGCGTATATTGCGATGGCGCAGTGGGGCGATTTCACGTTAGTGCCAGAAGCCGGAATGGACTTTTCGAATGCGCAAAACACGCGCTATTACTACGGCGTTTCAGATAAAGAATCGGCAAAAACGGGCCTTGCGACATGGCGACCACAGGGCAGTATTGTGCCTTATGCGCAACTGGCAATGAACTACGCCTGGACGCCACTCTGGAATACCTGGGCGCAGTTTACCCAGCGTTTTTATCCGAGTGCCATCAGTGACAGCCCAATGGTGAATAAGAATAACCTGCGGGAGTTAACGGTGGGGATGAGTTATACGTTTTAAGTATTTTCTCCCCTCAGCCCAAGGAATGAGGGATAAAGCAGGGGGAGAGTTTTTTATTCCCTCTCCTTGTGGGGAGAGGGTTAGGGTGAGGGGCAAAACTAAACTACTGAACCCCACAGATCGTACTCATCCGCGTTTTCAACTTTCACACGGACAACGTCGCCTGGTTTCAGCTTCGTTTCACCATTCAGGTACACCGCGCCGTCGATTTCTGGGGCATCCGCCATGCTGCGGCCAATGGCGCCTTCTTCGTCGACTTCATCCACCATGACCAGAATCTCGCGGCCCACTTTTTCCTGCAGGCGCTCGGCAGAGATTTTCTGCTGCAGCTGCATAAAGCGGTTCCAGCGCTCTTCTTTCACTTCTTCCGGCACCTGGTCCGGCAGCTCGTTGGCGGTCGCCCCGTCAACCGGGCTGTATTTGAAGCAGCCCACGCGATCCAGGCGCGCTTCTTTCAGGAAGTCGAGCAGCATCTCGAAGTCTTCTTCGGTTTCACCCGGGAAGCCGACGATAAAGGTCGAACGCAGGGTCAGATCAGGGCAGATTTCGCGCCACTGCTTGATGCGCTGCAGCTGACGATCCGCAGAACCTGGACGCTTCATCAGCTTCAGAATACGCGGGCTGGCGTGCTGCAGTGGGATGTCGAGGTACGGCAGAATTTTGCCTTCCGCCATCAGCGGGATCACATCGTCAACGTGCGGATACGGGTAAACGTAGTGCAGGCGAGTCCAGACGCCCAGTTTAGCCAGCTGCTCGCACAGGCTAACCATGCTGGTTTTGACCGGAGCACCGTTCCAGAACCCGGTGCGGTGCTTAACGTCTACGCCGTAAGCTGAGGTGTCCTGAGAGATAACCAGTAGCTCTTTCACGCCCGCTTCAACCAGACGTTTTGCCTCCGCCAGCACGTCGCCGATTGGGCGGCTGTCCAGATCGCCACGCATGGACGGGATAATGCAGAAGGTGCAGCGATGGTTGCAGCCTTCGGAAATTTTCAGGTACGCGTAGTGGCGCGGTGTCAGCTTCACACCCTGTTCCGGCACCAGGCTCAGGAACGGGTTGTGCTGCGGTTTTGGCACATAGTGGTGAACGTGCTGCAGAACCTGCTCGTAGCTGTGAGGACCGGTGATTTCCAGTACCTTCGGATGCACTTCGCGGATCTGATCTTCTTTTGCGCCCAGGCAACCGGTGACAATCACCTTACCGTTTTCGTTCAGCGCTTCGCCGATGGCTTCCAGCGATTCCTGTACGGCGCTGTCGATAAAGCCGCAGGTGTTGACGATAACCATGTCAGCGTCGTCATAGCTTGGCACCACGTCATAACCTTCGGTGCGCAGTTCAGTCAGGATGCGTTCGGAGTCCACGAGGTTTTTCGGGCAGCCGAGGGAGACAAACCCGATACGGGGTTGTTGGGTCACATTGCTCATAGCTTAAAAAGTGTTCAATTATTAGAAAGATTAGGGCAGGGATTCTACAGAGGTTGGGCGGGAATTTGTACTGGAGAATTGCAGTTTGCGTTATAGGTTTCGGTTTAACCCCCACGTGCTGCGAATTACCCACTAAACAGCATCAAATGTAAAAGATATTGGCCGCGAATTCCCGTCCCTTGACCATACTTTAGCTGTGGATTAATCGTTAACCCACGAGGAGGATGCATTATGTCCGGATGTACGGTTAAACACGACCTGTTGAAAAAACTGCAGGCCGCGAAGGGAGAGATTGCCGCCTACCTGGCGTTGAGAAAGGCCAAAGGGTACATGTCTGTCAGCGAAAGCGAACAGCTGCGGACCCGTTTGCTGGATGTCTGTCACCGGAGCCGCGATGCTGCCTTTGTGCTGCAGGCGAGCCTGTTGGACGATGAAAAAGATGATTTTCGCCACGCCGTTGAGGCGTGTTCATCCGCTGCAGTTTGCCTGATGAGCGGGCGCAAAGACTGCCCGCAATATATCGCGGTTGATGCGGCAAAGCTTGAAACCAGCCTGATGCAGCTCACCCGCAGCCTGAATGCGCTGGCAGAACGCGATAAGGCCATCGAAGCCTGACCTGAGCGCGGGGAGTCTGCCACACTCCCCGTTCTTAATGTTATGTAAAACCGGGCGGTAAATTATCTCCGGCGGCTACCCTTAACGAATAGCCAAAACCAGGAGATTGCCATGCCGCCGTTCCCGTCCCGTACGCTTCTCGCCGCCACGCTGCTTTTCTCTGCCTCTTATGCTCTGGCCGCCAAAACCAACGTTGAAGTCCTGCAAACCAACCTGCCACATCCGTGGGCGCTGGACTTTTTGCCTGATAATCAGGGAGTGTTGATTACCCTGCGCGGCGGGGAGCTGCATCTGTGGCTGCAGGGCAAGGGATTATCCGCCCCGATTAGCGGCGTGCCCGTTGTCTGGGCCCACGGGCAGGGCGGTTTGCTGGACGTTGTGCTGGCCCCGGATTTTGTCAGTAGCCGCCGCGTGTGGCTTAGCTTTGCCGAAGGCGGCAGCGACAATAAAGCCGGTACCGCCGTTGGATATGGCACGTTAAGCCAGGATCTGAAGCGGCTGGAAAACTTCAAGGTTGTGTTCCGCCAGGCACCAAAACTCTCCACCGGCAACCATTTCGGCGGACGCATGGCGTTTGACGGGCAAGGTCATGTATTTATCGCGCTGGGGGAAAACAACGAGCGCGCCACGGCCCAGGATCTCGATAAGCTGCAGGGCAAAGTGGTGCGGCTTAATGCCGATGGTTCCGTCCCGCAGGATAACCCGTTTGTTGGCAAGCCGGGCGTCCGGCCTGAAATTTGGTCTTACGGCCACCGTAACCCGCAGGGATTAGCCATTAATCCGGCCAACGGCGAGCTGTGGCTAAACGAGCACGGGCCGAAAGGCGGAGATGAAATCAATATCCCGACAGCCGGGAAAAACTACGGCTGGCCGCTGGCGACCTGGGGCATTAATTACAGCGGACTTAAGATCCCCGAAGCGAAAGGAGGAGAAGTTGAAGGCACCGAACAGCCGATTTATTACTGGAAAGTCTCCGCGGCTATAAGCGGCATGGCGTTTTATTCGGCTGACACCTTCCCGCAGTGGAAAGGCAAGCTGTTTATCGGCGCGCTCAAAGAAAAGAATCTGATTGAACTGACACTGGACGGCGATAAGGTGACGGGCGAACAGCGGCTGCTGGGGGATCGTAAGCAGCGTATCCGTGATGTGCGCGTCGGCCCGGACGGCTATCTGTATGTCCTGACCGACGAATCTGATGGCGAGCTGCTAAAAATCAGCCCGACCGAAAGCTGAATCAGGTCAACGGGATCATCACAATTTTCTTGAACGCCGGGCGCTGGGTGAGTTGCTGATACCAGCGCTGAAGGTTCGGCACCGCATCCCAGGGAATATCAAGGTTGAGCAGGCTGTAGATTTGCGGGCCAAAGGCGAGGTCGCCCAGGCCAAAGGCTTCGCCACCCAGCCACGGCTGTTTAGCCAGTTCCGCATCCGCAATCGCAAACAGCTTGTTGCAGGCCGCAATGCTTTGCTCAATCAGCTTATGGTCACGCTCTTCCGGTGGAGTTCTGACCAGGCTGGCGTATACGCCACGGTAGGGGCCCGCGACCGCTGTGGCGGACCAGTCCATCCATTTTTCACCTTTGGCTCGCTCGGCGGGGCTATTCACCCACAGAGAATCACCGCCATATTCAGCGGCCAGGTAACGCACGATGGTATTGGATTCCCAAAGCGTCAGCCCGTGTGCGTCATCATAAATGCACGGAACCAGGCCATTCGGGTTCATCGCCAGGTACTCGGCATCTTGCGTCAGGCCAAATTTTCCGCCCGCGGGAACGGAGCGGTACGGCAATTGCAGCTCTTCCAGACACCACAGCACTTTCTTAACATTGGTGGAGTTATCTCTGCCCCAAACGGTAATCATGGTGGTTCCTTTTTTTGCAGGTGGACATCGAGTATGCCCGGCTCCGGTCACGAAAACACCACTGTTTCTCAACCGAAGCTAAAAAAAATGGCGTGACGGCGGCAACTCGCGCAGATATCGAATAAACTTAAAAAACTTTACCAACTCTATGTTTCTTTAAGTGGATTCGTGCGTTATTACTCACACCCTGACTTTTGGGTGGCGGTGCGCACCGTGAATTTTTTAAGAATGGATACTCAGGTGGTTTTATGACGATCTTGCAAATGCCTGCAACACTACGTGGTTTAGTCGCAGGGACAACCCTGCTGCTGATAGCGGCTCCTGCGCTAAGCGCTGAGCAGACCGCAGATGCTCCCCAGGTCGATGCAAAAGCCTGGATTTTGATGGATTACGCCAGCGGGAAGGTGCTGGCGGAAGGAAATGCCGACGACAAACTCGATCCGGCAAGTCTGACCAAGCTGATGACCAGCTACGTGGTAGGGCAGGCGCTGAAAGCAGGCAAGATTCACCTGACGGATATGGTGACTATCGGGAAAGATGCATGGGCGACCGGTAACCCGGTGCTGCGCGGCTCTTCGCTGATGTTCCTGAAACCCGGCGATAAAGTCTCGGTGGAAGATCTGAACAAAGGCGTCATTATTCAGTCCGGGAACGACGCCAGTATTGCGATTGCCGACTATGTGGCGGGCAGTCAGGATTCGTTTGTCAGCCTGATGAACAACTACGCACAGAAGCTCAAGCTGACCAACACCACCTTTAAAACCGTTCACGGCCTGGACGCGCCAGGGCAGTACAGCACCGCGCGCGACATGGCGTTGCTGGGGCAGGCGCTGATCCATGATGTGCCGGACGAGTACGCGGTGCACAAAGAGAAAGAGTTCACCTTTAACAATATCAAGCAGCCGAACCGTAACCGCCTGCTGTGGAGCTCTAATCTCAACGTTGATGGCATGAAAACCGGTACCACCGAGGGCGCAGGCTATAACCTCGTTGCTTCGGCAACCTCCGGTGATATGCGCCTGATTTCCGTCGTATTGGGGACAAAAACCGACCGCATTCGCTTTAACGAGAGCGAAAAGTTGCTGACCTGGGGCTTCCGTTTCTTCGAAACCGTAACGCCAATCAAGCCTGACGCCACTTTCGTGACCCAGCGCGTCTGGTTTGGCGATAAGAGTGAAGTCAATCTTGGCGCGGGTGAAGGTGGCTCGGTGACCATTCCTCGTGGTCAGCTGAAAAACCTGAAAGCCAGCTTTACGCTGAACGAACCTCAGCTAACCGCGCCGCTGAAAAAAGGCCAGGCCGTCGGCACCATTGACTTCCAGCTTAACGGCAAATCCATCGAACAGCGCCCGCTGCTGGTGATGAAGCCGGTTGAAGAGGGCGGGTTCTTCAGCCGCATGTGGGACTTCGTGCTGATGAAGCTCCACGGTTGGTTCGGGAGCTGGTTCGCCTAAACGCCTACCACGTTAGCGTCAGGTTTTCCGCTGCGGCAAAGTCGATAAACTCCGCAGCGGGAGGCCGGTTGGTAATCACTGTATCAAACGCCGTCAGCGGCCCCATGCAGGCGGCGCGAACCTTGCCAAACTTGGTGTCATCGACCACCAGAATATTACGCTGGGCCATGCTCAGCGCCCAATGCTTCACCGGCAGCTCATTCAGATTAAAGCAAGTTGCGCCGTAGCGCAGGTGGACGCCTGCCGCGGATAAAAAGGCAATATCCGGGCAGATATTCCCCAGGCACTCCTGAAAGTTAATCGGATTAAAAATCGCATTGCTGGCGTGAAACTCGCCGCCGCTTAAAATCACCCGGCAGTTGGGCTTTTCCTGCAGTGCCAGAAAGGTGTTGAGGGAATAACACAGGCCGGTGAAAGGCAGATCGTCGTCAAGGGCGTCGATGATGTAAGGCGTGGTGGTGCCGCAGTCGAAGAACACGGTCTGGCGCGGGCGAACATGCTGTGCGGCGAGCCTGGCAGCGTGGCGTTTCTCTTCAACCTGTCGCGTTTTTTCATCACTCAACAGATAGTAGCTGGCCCCGGCGCTGCGAGGCTCCAGTACCACGTATCCCCCCAGGAGCACAACCTGACCAGGCTCATTGTTGATGTCGCGACGGATGGTCATTTCGGAGACGCCCAGCAGCTGAGCGGCTTCTTTGAGATGAATTTTATCGCTGCGCTTCAGCGCCTGTAGCAGGCGGTTAATGCGCTCTTCACGGCGGGTTTCCATAGCGGCCTCTGAACATTAAAAAGCCCCGCTAAGGCAGGGCTTTAGTTAATGCATCTTACCTGTGGTGCACCGCTTAGTCACGCACCCAGCCTTTACGAATCGGCAGCGCGAAGCAGTAGCGGTAGATCTGATGCAGGCGCTGATGGATTTGTGGCCCGCGCAGGTTCCAGACCATCTGCGACAGCAGACAGGCACTCATGCCGACCAGCAGGCCGCCGAGCATATCCAGCGGCCAGTGCACGCCGAGGTAGACGCGGGACCAGGCAATCGCGCAGCCGATAACAAATAACATCACGCCGGACCAGACGCGGTGCCAGCATAAAAATGCCAGCGCGAAGGTGAAGATCACCGTGCCGTGGTCGCTCGGGAAAGAATCATCCGGCGCGTGGTGCAGGAAGTTATAGCCCAGTCCGACCACAAAAGGGCGCGGATGCGGGAACAACTGCCCAATGACCCATGACAGCACCACGCTAATCACCAGCGCCATGCCGGTTTTGATCACCACCTGGCGCTGGGCCGGCATCTGCTTACGCTGACCCCAAAGCCAGAGCGCGACGATCAGCAGCGGGACGATGCTGATCAGATCCCGGGCGAAGAATATTGCCAGCTTTATCATCCACTCCGGCGACGACGGGGTGGCATTAATGAGCAAAAACAGATTCTGGTTGAGCGTTTCCATCATGACTTGTCCTGTGCTTTAACTGACCAGGTGGATATCGCGCCGTGAAGCGCCACCTGGATTAACCCTACCCAACAACCTGTCCACAGGCTGTGGCTGAAAAAGTGCGCCCCGCGCATCATCTGGCCTTCTCCCGGGAAAACCAGCTAAAAATAGCAGCCCGTATTATCAGGATGCAAAGCGGGAAAAGATAGAAGCGGGGCGGCAGACGGTAAAGCAGTTTTGTCTTATTTACCGTTGGTTTAGGAAAATATTTCATCTTGTCTTTACTAAGACAGTGCCGGCCTTAAATTCATGGCAGCAGAATATTCATCACAGATTAAGAAATCCTTAATAGAATTGAGGTATGATGTGCGCGGCTTTACACCCCGTGCTATTTGTCAGCCGTTGACTACCGCTGGCACGGGCAATTGAATACACTCTGCGCGTTTCTTTATCTTCTGAGTTCCTAATGCAACATAATACGATAGCTAACAAATCGTTAGGCCGTCAGGCGCTGCTGTTCCCGCTCTGCCTGGTGCTCTACGAATTCTCAACTTATATCGGCAATGACATGATCCAGCCGGGGATGCTGGCCGTGGTGGATCAGTTCCAGGCGGGCGTGGAATGGGTGCCGACATCGATGACGGCTTATCTGGCGGGCGGAATGTTCCTGCAGTGGCTGCTCGGGCCACTTTCTGACCGTATTGGCCGCCGACCGGTGATGCTGACCGGCGTGGTCTGGTTTATTGTCACCTGCCTCGCGACGCTGCTGGCCCAGGACATTCAGCAGTTCACCTTCCTGCGCTTCCTGCAGGGCGTCAGCCTGTGCTTTATTGGCGCGGTGGGTTACGCCGCTATTCAGGAGTCGTTCGAAGAGTCGGTTTGCATCAAGATAACCGCGTTGATGGCGAACGTGGCGCTGATAGCTCCATTGCTTGGGCCGCTGGTGGGTGCAGCGTGGATCCATATCGCGCCGTGGGAAACGATGTTCGTGTTGTTTGCGCTGCTGGCGGCTATCTCTTTCTTTGGGTTGCACAAAGCGATGCCGGAGACGGCGACTCGCCTCGGCGAAAAGCTTTCTCTGAAGGAGCTTGGGCGCGATTACAAGCTGGTACTGAAAAACCTGCGTTTTGTCTCCGGTGCGCTGGCGACCGGCTTTGTGAGCCTACCGCTGCTGGCGTGGATTGCCCAGTCGCCGGTGATTATCATCAGCGGGGAGAATCTCAGCAGCTATGAATACGGTCTGCTGCAGGTGCCTATCTTTGGCGCGCTGATTATGGGTAACCTGGTTCTGGCCAAACTGACCTCCCGCCGTAGCGTGCGCAGCCTGATCATCATGGGCGGCTGGTGGATTGTACCCGGCCTGGTTGTCGCGGCGGTGGCAACGGTGGTCTCTTCTCATGCTTATTTGTGGATGACCGCTGGCCTCAGCCTGTACGCCTTTGGCATCGGCCTGGCGAATGCGGGCCTGGTGCGCCTGACGCTGTTTGCCAGCGAGATGAGTAAAGGCACGGTGTCGGCGGCGATGGGTATGCTGCAGATGCTGATCTTTACCGTCGGTATTGAGCTGAGCAAGCACGCCTACCAGTTCGGCGGCAACGGGTTGTTCAGCCTGTTTAACCTGCTGGGCGGGGTGGTTTGGCTTGGCCTGATGGTGTTGTTCCTGAAGGATAAAACTGTCGGGCAGGCAAGAGACGCCTGATTTTACCCTCACCCTCTCCCTAAAAGGGAGAGCAGCTGTGTTTAAAGTCAAGGGTGGCGCTATGTCGTCACCCATTCTTTATTATCCCGAAGCATTGCATTCAGGATGGTCACCAGCTTTCTGATACAGGCCGTTATGGCCACTTTGAACGCCTTTCCC